>JAJYSL010000151.1 GCA_021793595.1 Acidobacteriota bacterium | reverse complement strand
TACGCAAGATTTCTCTTTCTGGATATGACCTGATCAATTCTCCGCGGTTCAACAAGGGGACGGCCTTTTCCGACTACGAACGAGATCTATTCCATCTGCACGGATTACTGCCGCCGCACGTCGGGACTCTTGAGGAGCAGATTGATCGACGCATGCAAGCGTTGCGGGGGCAACCGACTCCCTTCCATAAATACACCTTTCTGCGCGACCTGCAGGATGCGAACGAGACCCTGTTCTATGCGTTATTACTGCAAAACATTGATGAGATTTTGCCCCTTGTCTATACGCCCACGGTGGGGGAGGGTTGCCAGCGATTCAGCGAGATATGGAGAAAGCCCCGCGGATTGTTCCTCAGCTATTCCAACAGAGATCGGATCGATCAGATCCTGAACCAATCGCATTTCGACGATGTGAAATGTATCGTGGTCAGCGACGGCGAACGCATTCTGGGGCTCGGCGATCAAGGCGCGGGCGGAATGGGCATCCCGATCGGGAAGATGGCCCTGTACACGGCGCTCGGGGGTATTCATCCGGAGCATTGTTTGCCCGTGCTGTTGGATGTCGGCACGGACAATGAAGACCGCTTGAAGAGTCCGATCTATATCGGTTGGAGGCATCATCGGATTCGCGGCGAGGAGTACGACGCGTTCGTCGATAGTTTCGTCAAAAGCGTCAAGAAACGTTGGCCGCATGTGCTGTTGCAATGGGAAGATTTTGCAGGTTCGAATGCCGCGCGGCTTTTGGCTCGCTATCGAAGCCAGCTATGCACGTTCAACGACGACATTCAAGGTACGGCGGCGGTAGCAGCCGCAACGTTGCTTTCTGCCATCCAAGTGACGGGCGTGCCGCTGGAACAACAGAGAATTGTCATTTTTGGATTCGGTACCGCCGGCATCGGAATCGCGAATATGCTGGTGCAGCTGATGCAGGACCAGGGAATTTCAAAAGAGGCGGCTCGAAACTGTTTCTATGCTGTCGATCGTTGCGGACTGATTACCGAGCACGCCAAGGATGTGCGACCGGAGCAATTGTCGTTCGCCCGTGCAGAGGAGGAAGTGCGGGCGTGGAAATCTTCCGGAGAAGACATTTCATTGCTGGACGTGGCGCGTCACGCCAAACCTACGGTCCTCATTGGAGTATCGGGACAATGTGGCGCTTTCACTCAGGATACCGTGCGCGAAATGGCCAGACACACTCTCCGGCCCATCATCTTCGCGCTGTCGAATCCTACTTCCTGCTGTGAAGCCACTCCGCACGACCTGGTGGATTGGACGGAGGGACGAGCGCTGATCGGGACGGGGAGTCCCTTCGAGCCGGTGGAGTTTCGCGGCCACAGGGTCGCCATCGCACAGCCCAACAACTCCTACATCTTTCCTGGGCTGGCACTTGGAATCGTCGCATCCAGGGCCAGACATGTCACCGATTCGATGATCATGGCTGCCGCGAAGGAATTGGCGCGTTTGGTTCCGACCCACGAAGACAAGAACGGGAATCTTCTACCGCCGCTTTCTGACTCGCGTCGGCTGAGCTGCCTCATCGCGCGGGCTGTGGGCAAGCGAGCCATACAAGATGGCGAGGCGCAAATTGCGGACGAAGACAGACTGGAGCGAGAGTTGGATGCAAATATTTGGGAGCCGGTCTATGTGCCGTACGAGCGTGTCGGTGGGACCGACACGCTGAAAGGATAGGGGAGTTCTGTAGCACGTTGCGGTCGTTGTGATGCTATGTGGTTGTGGCATGATTCTTGCGCCCTTTTATTAATTAAGGCGCTTGAAGATTGGAGCGCTGGGCTGAAATCTTATCTTGTTCTTGACGTCTGGTGGCCTCGACCGTTACAGTGAGTGCAGCGATGAATTTCTCGACTTCCAGAATGGGCTGTCTGTGTTGCGTGTGTAACATGCGGACACAATCTCATGCCTTCTGCAGGGTCGGGGTAGCATAAAAAGCTGAAAAGCTTTGAAGTAACCCAAATCAGACGCCCACCGACGGAAGAGCCGTTCAGGTGGGTTTTTTATTTAGGCAGAATCCCCACCCGTTCAGCAACCACAAAAGAAGGGGAACAGGACTGCCGATGACGCAATATTTATACGAAGAGGAATGCGATGAACTTCCCGCGTTGAGCGTGGAAGAATTGCCATCCGTGCCGCGATTGAGCCATCTCGAAAAGCTGGAAGCCGAGAGTATCCATATTTTCCGTGAAGCGGCTGCCAGCTTTGCCGCTCCCGTGATGTTGTATTCCATCGGCAAGGATTCCTCCGTCCTGCTGCGATTGGCGCAAAAGGCGTTTTATCCGGGAAAAATTCCATTTCCTTTGCTGCATGTTGATACCGGCTACAAATTCCCCGAGATGATTGAGTTTCGCGACCGCTATGTGAAAGAGATTGGCGCGGAATTGATTGTCCACAAGAATCAGCAGGCTCTCGATGACGGAGCCACTCCGTTTGCGCTGGGAACGCAGAAATGCTGCGGCTTGCTGAAGACGCGCTCGCTGCTGGATGCGCTGGCGGGGGGTGGTTTCGATGCAGCGTTTGGCGGTGCCAGGCGGGATGAAGAAAAGTCACGCGCCAAGGAACGGATTTATTCTTTCCGCGATGCCGCGGGACAGTGGGACCCGCGCAACCAGCGGCCGGAGTTGTGGAACTACTACAACGGCAAACTCGACAAGGGCGAGCACATTCGCATTTTTCCGTTGTCGAACTGGACCGAGTTGGACGTCTGGCTCTACATCTACAAAGAAAATATTCCAATCGTGTCGCTGTACCTGGCGAAAGAGCGCGAGGTCGTGGTGCGAGGCGGATCGGTCCTGCTGACCCAGGGTCCCATTCCATTGCTCCCGGGAGAAAAAACCGAGCGGCGAAAGGTACGCATGCGTTCGCTGGGTTGCGTGCCATGCACAGGGGCCATCGCGTCCGAGGCTGACACTTTGCCGAAGATTATCGAAGAAATGTTCGGCTTTCATCGTTCGGAGCGGGAAAACCGCACCATTGACCACGACCAGGAAGGCTCAATGGAAATGAAGAAGCGCGAGGGCTATTTCTAATGCATCCCCATACAACCAGCGCGAACGCGGGCCATACATTCGAGCAATTTCTATCGCAGTATCTGGAGCGCGACCTGCTGCGCTTCACCACTGCGGGCAGCGTCGATGACGGCAAGTCCACATTGATTGGGCGGCTGCTCTACGACTCTAAGGCCATCTACGAGGACCAGCTGCAGTCCATCCAGCAAAGCAAGCTGAACCGTTCCACGGGGCCGATGGACTTCTCGCTTTTGACGGACGGCCTGCGTGCCGAGCGCGAGCAGGGCATTACCATCGATGTCGCATATCGGTACTTTACGACGGCGCGGCGCAAATTTATCATCGCCGATACTCCGGGCCATGAGCAGTACACGCGCAACATGGCGACTGGCGCTTCAACTGCGGATGCGGCTGTGGTGCTGGTTGATGCACGCAAAGGCGTGTTGCCGCAATCGCGTCGCCACGCCACGATTGCGGCGCTGCTGGGAATCCCGCACATCATCGCGGCTGTGAACAAGATGGATCTGGTCGACTACTCCGAAGAAGTGTTTCGGAGCGTGGAAGCCGATTTGCAGGAACTGGCGCTGCAGATTTCTCCTTCCGGAGCGCAGACGATTCATTGCATTCCGATCAGCGCCCTCGAAGGTGAAAACGTCGTCATCCGAAGTGCGAAGATTTCCTGGTATACGGGGCCCAGTCTGCTGGAGTATCTGGAAGAAATTCCCATCGCAGATTCGAACAGTTCGGAAGCTTTCCGTTTTCCCGTGCAATATGTGATTCGACCGGACGACAGTTTCCGCGGTTTTGCGGGGCAGATCATCTCCGGTTCCGTTCGCCCGGGGGATCGCGTGGTGGCGCTGCCTTCAAAGCAGAAGACGCGTGTTCGCTCCATCGTCACATTCGATGGGTCATTGTCGCAGGCTGGTACGGGATCGTCTGTCACGCTGCAACTGGAAAACGAACTGGATTTGAGCCGAGGCGATCTGCTGGTTTCTGAAAAGGGACTACCGAATATTGCGCGCAAGTTTAGCGCGAATGTTGTTTGGCTGCATGCGACTCCGCTTGATTTGCAGAAAAGATGGATCATGCGCCAGGCCACGGATGAAGTGCGAGTGCAGGCGACGAAAATTCGCAGCCGTATCGACGTGAATACCATGGAGCGCCCGCTGGCGTCGCATCTTGGCCTGAACGATATCGGCATCGTGGAGTTTGAGGCGACGCGGAACCTGTCCTTCGACTTGTATTCCGAGAACCGCAATTCCGGCAGCTTCATCCTGATCGATCCGCTGACAAACGCGACAGTCGGCGCCGGAATGATTACGGGAAATCTCGACAGAGTAAATCGACGAGTCGATCGGGACAGCGCAGGCGTGGAGACGGTAGCGGAAGCTTCGCCCACCGCTCCTGTCGCGATTTCGGAGCGAGTCCATCGCAGCGGGCACCATCCGGGCGCAGTGTGGCTGGGAGCGCAGTCATCGTTGGCGGCGCCACTGGAACGCGCGCTGTTTGAAGCAGGTCTGCATGTCGTGCCAATCGACGACGTGCATCATCCAGGCGAGTGGAGTGAAGGGCTGGTACGCGGCCTTTATTCCGCGGGAATGATTGTTTTGTATTCGAGCCGTCAAGGCCAGGAACAAAAGAAAAAACTGCTGAGCTCAACGATTCAGTCGGATCGCTTGCTGGATGTGGACGCGCTGAGACGCGATGCGGGCGATGCTTCGCTACAGCAGCAGATCGTCGCATGGGTTGAGGGGTTACGAATTTCACGTCCGGAGGAGAACCGATGAAAACTTTTGATATCGATCGTGACGCTGCGGAAAGTCTTGCACCCGACGCACTGGTGGAACAGGTGCTGCGACAGAAAGGCAAAGCCTGCCTGACAAACAGTTTTCAGATTGAAGACATGGTCGTGTTGCATCTGCTGCGCCAGATTGCGCCGAACATTCCCGTTTTGTTTCTCGACACTGGCTACCACTTTACGGAAACGTATGCGTATCGTGATCGGATCGCAAAGGAGTGGGGACTGAATTTAATTTCGCTGCAGGCTAAACAGTCGGTGGCGGGTCAGGAATCCGCCTTCGGCATCCTGAACCAGACCGATCCCTCGCGCTGCTGTGGCCTGCGCAAGGTTGCGCCATTGATGGAGGGGCTGGAGCCATACGACATTTGGTTCACAGGCCTGCGGCGCGAACAGTCGCCGACGCGTAAAAATCTTCGCAAGCTGGAATCGCATGTGTTGCCGACGGGAAAGACATTATTGAAGGTAAGCCCGCTGGCAGACTGGGACTTCAAACAGGTGTGGAGCTATATTTCGCGTCATCAGATCGAATATCTTCCTCTGTACGGTCAGGGCTATTCCAGCATCGGCTGCGAGCCATGCACGTCAATTCCGGAAGATCCGAATAACCCTCGTTCCGGGCGTTGGTCGGGCCGGAAACTGGAATGCGGAATTCACACATTCACGGAGACGAGCGCCTCTCCTCTTACTACATTGCAGGAGAGACAATGACAGATTCGACGACGATTGCCGCGGTGACTGCTCCGGTTGTGAAGGAAACAGCGGCGCAGCGGATGGAGCGCCTGAAGCGTGAGAAAAATCCATGGGAATTTTTCAATGAAGTGCGCGAATTTGCCCGCCAGGGTCGCAGCAGCGTGGTGCCGGAATGGGCGTCCGCATACTTCAAGTGGTGGGGAATTTATACCCAGGGCGATGGTGTTGGCGTCACTGGCGGCAAAGGCGGCGAAGGCAAAACCACCGACTACTTTATGATGCGGGTTGGCGTGCCGAACGGGATTTTGAATTCGCGCCAGTTGCGGACCATTGCGGATTTGACGCGACAACATGCGCGGAACCTCGCCGATGTTACGGTTCGCCAGAATATCCAACTGCACTGGCTCACCATTGAATCGCTGCCGGAAATTGTCGATGTGCTCGCCGGCGTGGGACTGTCTCCGAAAGGCGCGTGCGGCGACGTCTCGCGCAATGTGACCGGATGCCCGTTGGCTGGGATTGCAGCGGATGAGATTGCAGATGCTTCTCCTCTGGCACTGGAGATCGCAAGCCTGTTGACGGCGAATCCAGTGTTTTACAATCTGCCGCGCAAATATAAAGTTTCGATCACCGGGTGCCCTTCGTGGTGCAGTTACCCGGAGATCAATGACATCGGTTTGACGGCAGTGCGGAGGAGTTTGAATGGGAAGGATGAAATCGGATATTCGATTCGCGTCGGAGGAGGACTTTCAAACGAGCCGCATCTTGGTGTTCGGCTGAATGCGTTTTTATATCCCGATCAGGTTGTGCCGGCGGTTCTTGCAGCGACTGAGATCTTCCGCGATCAGGAGGTGCTGCGTGAAAGCCGCGATCGTGCGCGACTGAAATATTTATTTCTAAAGCAGGGATGGGACGCGGATCGATTTCTGTTCGAGGTGGAAGACAGGCTGGGATATCGTTTGGAACCGGCGGCGGAAGAAGAGTTGCCGAACGGTGTTTTTCGCGATCACGTGGGCATCCATGCACAGCAACAGCCGGGACTCAGCTATGTCGGTGCGTCCGTTTTGCGTGGACGCCTGAGCGGAGATCAGGTCGCGGATGTTGCAGCACTATCGGAGAAATATGGCAGCGGCGATGTGCGATTGACGGTGATGCAGAATTTGTTGCTGATCAATATTCCCAACGCAAGCACCGGCGAGTTGCGGAAGGAGCTGGAAGCGACTGGACTACGCGTGGAAGGTTCCAATTTCTGGCGTGGCGCTATCGCCTGCACCGGCACCGAATTTTGCAAACTGGCCATCACCGAGACGAAAGGCTTTACGCGGTGGTTGGTGGAAGAGATGGAGCTGCGCGTTCCTGAGTTCGATCAGCAGTTGAAGTTGAATGTCACCGGATGTCCGAACAGCTGCGGCCAACACTGGATTGCCGACATCGGCATTGAGGGCAAGAAGCTCAAGCACGAAGGCAAGATGGTCGATGCATACTATTTCTGCGTTGGAGGCGCCGTGGGAGCGCACCAGAGAACGGCTCGCCCGGTGGGATATCGTTGCGCGGCAACGGAAGTTCCAGACGCGATGGAGAGGTTATTGCGGCAATATCTGGCGAGCCGCGCTGAAGGCGAGAGTCTGCGCAGCTATTTCGCGCGTCACAGTGATGCGGATCTTCGCGATCAGCTGGCGGGTATGACCATTGCGCCGGTGGCACGCGACGTTTCGCCCGGACCTGTTCCGCACACGGCCGGCTGACGATCCATGCGGCATGAAGGAAATGCGATGACTCTTTTTCCGATTTTTCTAAAGCTGAAGCAGCGCCCCTGCCTGGTTGTCGGCGCGGGCAATGTCGCATTGGAAAAGATCACCAGTCTGCTGCGTGCCGGGGCGCGGTTGCGTGTGGTCGCTCCGGCGGCTTGCGATGCAGTTCGCCAGCTTGCGGAGAATGGCACGATTGCGTTGGAGCTGCGATGCTTCGAGGAAGCTGACCTGGAACGGCAGGTCTTCGTCGTCACCGCAACCGATTCGCGCGAAGTCAATCGCCAGGTGTTTCTCGCAGCGCAGAAACGCGGTCTGCTGTGCAACTCCGTCGACGATCCGCCGAATTGCGATTTCTATTTTGCGTCGATCGTCGAACGCGGCAAGCTGCAAATCGCGATTTCAACGGCCGGGGAAAGCCCTGCGCTGGCGCAGCGACTACGACGAGAGATTGACTCGCAGCTGCCGGCGGATACGGCAACATGGTTGGATGATCTTGGCACTTTAAGACGCGAAATTCTGATATCGCATCCCGCAGGAAACGCGCGCAAGGCGCTGCTGCATACACTCGTGGAACGTCCGGTGTGCAGTTCGGATGCATGCCCGTCGAGACAACTTGCGTTTCCGGCGCGTCAACCGACGAAGCAATCTGGGTGCACGACAGCGCAGAAAGGAACTGTGTATCTGGTCGGCGCGGGTCCCGGCGATCCTGAATTGTTGACGCTGAGGGCCGCGGATTTGCTGGCGACGGCGGATGTCGTGCTGCATGATGACCTTGTCCCGCAAGCCATTCTCGACCGCGCCGGGGATGATGCGCACGTCATCAGCGTCGGAAAACGTTGCGGCAGCCGACGCGTCACGCAGCAGCAGATTCACGAGTTGATGATTGAGAAAGCGCGCGGTGGCGCCAGTGTGGTGCGTTTGAAGAGCGGCGACCCGTTGATTTTTGGACGCGCCGGCGAAGAGATTGAAGCACTGGAGCAAGCGCAGATTCCATGCGAAGTTGTCCCCGGCGTCACCACCATGTTTGCCGCCGCCGCGGCAGCAAAAAAATCCCTGACCGATCGGCGCAGCGCGTCGAAGGTAATCTTGACGACCGCACATCACGCATCGCAAAGTGATGGCCAAGATCAGCCTTCATTCTGGCGAGGGCCTCTGCCGCACGATGCGACGCTGGGAATTTACATGCCCGGACGCGATCTTCGCGCGCTTGCGTGGGACATGCTGCAGGCGGGATTGCCGACGGATTTACCGATCGTTGTGATGAGTCACGTTTCGCTGCCGGATGAAGCGAGTCGAACGACCACCCTACGTGAACTGAGCGATGTTGAGGCAGGTTCGGCGCCGATGCTTATTTTGGCAGGATGGCCGCTTGCCGAGCGATCGGATGGCGTCGTTCCAGATTTTGTAGCATCGGAGCTTTTCGAAGATGCTGTTGCGCTGGAACGATAGCGTCGACTCGTGACGGCGAGTTGAAATGTGTGGCAGATCCATTCGCAACCAAGGACTTCCAGCCCGATTCCTACCCACCCTAGTGGATGGGCACGTTCTGAACGACACGGGTGATCGCGCCGGTAGGACTGGGAACATCTGGTTTCAATTTGCAGCGAATCGAGAAAAAAAGCCCCAATAACTGGCCGAATATCACGTCGAGCGGGGGCCGATATGCGTCCGGAATCGAAACGCGTAACCCCGGCGTTAAGAAGTGCTCACATTCTTTCTCAACTTCCTTGCTGGGTTGAAGGGCAAC
Source organism: Acidobacteriota bacterium (assembly GCA_021793595.1). The sequence goes on along the minus strand of JAJYSL010000151.1, from coordinate 1,179 downwards.
AGCGACTCGAGTCTGGACCACGCCTTTTTTCCCAATCTCGCGGAGAAGATCAGCTTCATACCGTTCGCGGCGGCTATCGCTGGAAATAAAGCTGACGAACAACGTCTCCGCATTCAAGGCTGCGAGCGGCCCATGGCGCAATCCCAGCGTCGACTCAGACATGGATTGAATGCGGCCGGCAGTCAACTCAGATACCTTCAGCGCAGATTCCGTTGCGACGGCTTTCAACGAGCCGGAGCCGACAAAACACACGCGAGTATAGAGCCCGTCGGCCAGACTGGCCGCGCATTCCGATGCCACACCAAGAAACTTTTCTCCAGCATCAATCAAAGCCTGCAGGATCGGTTCATATTCCTCCAGCGTCCAGGTGTGCGCCAGGCATTGTCCGCAGACAACCATGTTGGAATACGAGCTGGTCATGGCCAGGCCTCGATCATTCACGGCGTCGTCCAGCAACAGGCCAAAAACACGCGGATCATCCTGATGATCGCGAATCATTTTCCCCTGCGCGTTGCACGAAACCACAATGTGGGAAATATTGGGATACTCCTTGAGCGCCTTGTTCAGGACGTTGACCCCTTCCGGGCTATCGCCCGACCGTGAGAAGGAAATCCAGAGATAATTGGTGTCGCGAAGGATGAAATCGTCAAAGTTCGTAAGCAGATCTGTGCTGGGAATTGCGTTCACTTCGCATTGCCATTTCTGGCGGAGCAGCGCAATCAAGGATTGACCAATATAATCAGAAGTGCCTGCACCAATTAAGAAAACGATGGGGCGATGAACGGTCGCCGCGGCGTCCGGGCCCACGCCTTTGGATTGCAGGTAAGCCTGGATTTCCGGGCGACGCTGCTGAAAATTCATGAAGGTAGTGGCCCACGTATAGGGTTGTTGTGCAATTTCGCTGGGAGTGTGGATGAGACCGCGCTTTTCTTTTTCTTCTTGGTCCAACTGGATGAGATTCAGCAAACGGCTCACAATTCTATGCTCCTTTGGCATCCGGCGTACTGAAAAGCTGATATAAAAGGGCGAGTCCGAACCTGCAAATAAAGATCAGCCAACGCAGATTTCGAGATACGATAAGGTAACAAAACGAAATTTATCATAACGTATAGCATTCAATTTAGCAACCGCATTCTTAGGATTGCATAGATACAAACCATGACAAGTATAGACCGAACA
>JAJYSL010000150.1 GCA_021793595.1 Acidobacteriota bacterium | reverse complement strand
TCGCAGGATTTCTCAACAGTGGCAAACTGTCCCGAAGCTTGGAGTTGAACCTTCTACAGAATGCTGAATCGCAATCGCATTGAATCTGTATTGAAAATTTGTACAACGGAATGTCCTGCTTCTGGAGCTTTCTCCACCCTGTATAAACTTCCCATGTGTCACTAGAAATCGCTGCTACATAAAGTCCAGGATCAAGTTCACTTACGAGTACGGCGTTTGTACTAGAGCCTGTTATGAAGTTCATGCGAGTTGTTTGAACATATTGGCGATCATGAGACAGGCGAAGCTGACGTAATGGAAACCTTTGAGCGTAGTGTCGAGCCGTTCATAATCTCTGGCGAGTCTTCGGAAGCGCGCGGCCCAGGCGAAGCTTCTCTCCACCACCCATCGGCGCGGCAGCAGCACGAAGCCGCGTTTGGCCATCGGGTGCTTGACCACTTCAAGCCGGATACCGCGACTGTGGGCGGCCTCCGCCGCAGTCTGCCCGGTGTAGCCTTGATCGACATAAGCCATCTCCACCGTGCCACCGGTCACCCGTTGCATCTCTTCGGCGAGCGCCTCGACCTGGGCACGGTCTCCCTGATCGGCACCCGTCACGCGCAGCGCAAGCAGGTGGCCCAACGTGTCGACTGCGATGTGGACCTTGGAACCCTTGCGCCGTTTTGCGCCGTCGTAACCTGCGCGCGCGCCGCTCTCGGGCGTGGATTGCAGCGTGCGACTGTCGATACAGGCGGCCGTCGGCTGGCCCTTGCGTCCGGCAAACTCGCGCAGCAGAATGCGCGTGTCTTCGACCAGCCGCTGGAAGCATCCGGCCCGCATCCAGCGCTGCATCTGCTGATAAATCGCAGGCCACGGAGGATAATCGTGCGGCATGAACCGCCATTGGTTGCCCGTCCGCGCAATGTAGCGAACGCCGTTGAACACAGCCCGCAGATCGTGCTCCCGATGGGCGCTGTCCTCGCGGCTCAGCAACAAATACGGCAGCACAAACGCCCACTCTTCATCCGAAACATCGCTCGGATATCCGCCCTTGACCTTGCTCTCCATCCCTCCATCATGAATGGAATCGACGCCCAGCGTAAGCACCTATCTTGGTGCAAACTTCATAACAGGCTCTAAGCCGCTGGCGCGGCGGACGCTGCGGCATGGGTGGTCCCTCAGCCTTTTGGGCCGTGTAAGGTGTGGGTCACAAGGAGGCTTTTGTGACCCATCTTCGGCAGAAGATGCTGGATGAACTCCAGCGTCGCAACTACTCACAGAACACGATTTGCACTTACCTGCACGCGGTAGAAGAGTTTGCCGGGTACTTTCACCGCTCGCCAGACAGGTTGGGACCGGATCATATCCGGCAGTATCAGGCCTATCTGTTTCGAGAACGCAAGCTCCAGGCAGGGACGGTCGCATGCTGCACCGCGGCTTTGCGGTTTCTCTACGTCAAGACGCTGCGACGCCCGTATCTCCCCGAACACATTCCATTTCCCAAGCGTCCCAGGCAATTGCCCGTTGTACTCAGTCCAGAAGAAGTTCAGCGGGTGATCGATTCGGCAGAGAACCTGATGCGCCGCGCCATGGTGATGACACTGTATTCAACCGGCATCCGCTGCTCGGAGCTGTGCCATCTCAAGGTCTCCGATATCGACAGCGAACGCATGGTCATTCATGTCCACAAGGGCAAGGGAGGCCGCGATCGCGATGTTCTCTTGTGCCCCAAGGTGTTGGAGACTCTGCGTGAGTACTGGCGCTGGATGAAGCCCAAGACCTATCTGTTCCCCGGCACGGTGAACAACTGGCGGGCAGATGTGCCCATCACTCCGAAGGTCGTGTGGAAGGCCGTGAACGAGGCGGGCAAGCGCTCCGGCATCAACAAGCGTGTTGCGCCGCATTTGCTTCGACACAGCTTCGCAACTCATATGCTGGAAGCCGGCGCCGACCTTCGCACCATTCAGGTATTGCTTGGCCATGCCAAGATCGGCGATACGACACTCTATCTGCATCTGTCCCACCGCCATCTGCAGGCGGTCGCCAGTCCGCTAGAAGCAATCGAGATTTCTAGTCCCGTTGAGGTGAAGCGCTCCAGGAGGCTGATGAAGCGATGAGCCGGCCCACCCTCGAGGTGGCCGACATCGTCCGCGCGGCGGGCAACAGATTCTGGGAGAAGCACAAGTCACACTTTGCATGGGTGCATCGCAAGGTGCTCGATGCCATCGTCCGCTGCCGTACCGCGGCACTGGGCGGTCATCTTGATCAGTGCGTCCGCTGCGGCCATCAGGCCATCTCATTCAACTCATGCCGATCGCGGCACTGTCCGAAGTGCCAGGGCAACGCACGCGCAAAATGGCTGGCGGCGCGCTCGGCTGAACTATTGCCCGTGCCGTACTTCCACATCGTCTTCACGCTGCCGCATGAGCTCTCCGCTCTGATCCTTCAGAACAAGCGACTGCTCTACGACCTGCTTTTCCGCGCCAGCGCCGCTTCGCTGCTCGAACTGGCTCGCGATCCCAAGCACCTGGGAGCCGACATCGGGTTTCTCGGCGTGCTCCATACCTGGGGACAGAACCTTGAGCATCATCCCCATGTCCACTACATCGTTCCCGCCGGCGGACTCGCCCTCGACGGCTCCAGATGGATTGATTCCTCGCGCCGATTCTTCCTGCCCGTCAAGGCTCTCAGCCGCGTGTTCCGCGGCAAGTTCGTCGCTGGACTGAAGCAACTCTTCGAGCAGGACAAGCTTCAGTTTCACGGCTCACAACTGAATCTGGCAGCGCCAGGCTGCTTCTCCGGTTTTCTCCGCCAACTGTTCCGGCAGGACTGGGTCGTATACGCCAAGCCACCCTTCGGCGGCGCCGACCATGTTCTCAACTACCTGGCTCGTTACACCCATCGCGTCGCTATCTCCAACCATCGACTTGTGGCCTTCGAAAACGACCGCGTCTCCTTCCGCTGGCGAGACTATGCCCACGGCAGCAAGCAGAAGGTCATGACGCTGTCAGCCGATGAGTTCCTGCGCAGATTTCTTCTTCACGTTCTGCCCAAAGGACTAGTCCGCATCCGCCACTTCGGCTTCTTCGCCAACCGCAGGCGGGAAACCGCACTTGCGCGCTGCCGCCAGTTGCTCGGCGCAGCGGCCTGCGCAGATCGGCCCGCCGCTGACATTCAACTACGCTGCCCAGCCTGCTCCGGCGTCATGCTTGTCGTCGAGCGGATGACCTGCGCCCAACTTTATTTCCACCCGAACCTGACACTGCCTAACCAACCGAGGTGCGGAGTTGACAGCTCCTGAGAAATCCATGGCCGACTACGACTCCATCCAACTCCCACGATGGCGTGCTCGCGCACGCTGGGCCGGCGTGCGCGCCAACCCCGGCGGCGACCCTCATGAAGCACTTTCGCTAAGGCCCGCCAGGCCTCCATCGCAGCCGGAACCGGAATCTGCACCGCCCGATTCGCCGCTCCTCGCCGCTGCAAAACCCACCCAGGCCATCTGGAACCCATTGAAATCCCATAGGTAGATCACCGCGTCCGCCGCAAACGCCAGCCGCTCAGTACAAACGATCCTATCGAAACTGCCCCGGTAAAAAGAACGGCGCTCAACCCCGCTTAGTCTGCCGGGGCAGTCCCGATAGGAACCTAACGTTTATGAGGACTGACGATTCGAGGTCGTTCAAATCGCGTCAATGAGCCAACTGGCCTGAAGTCATCAACGGATTTCTCAATCTTTCAAGCGGATCTTCTTGGTCCCGTCAGGGTCTTCATACTGCTCGACATTAGCCTCTACATATTGCCAATCGCGTACATCTATTAGGCGCGCCCTTGCAAGTTCAAGGATGGTGTATGGGGGCTCGCTGATGACGCCTGGAATGTGGTGATCGATCCGTATTCCGACCATCGGCCACAGAACCACCCCATTCGCCATGGGGACATCCTCGTCCCCAGAGCCGCCAGAACAAATCAACCCGCAAAGCTCGCCCGCTTGATTGAAAATCGGGCCACCGCTCATGCCGCCGATGAAGTGCGCTTCCACCTGATAACTAGGGAATGAAAGTAAGGAACTGTCGCGCTTCTCCGGAAATACGTCGGTGATGATACCCATCGAAGTGCTCGGGTTGAGCTGAAACTTCAACTGTTGTCCGGACTCGGCGGTGACACGCGTTGAGGCGTACCCAAATGCTGCAATCTTCTCGCCCTTCATCGGCGGCAAGATATTCAGACGCAATGGCACCAACGGCGGCTGAGTCTTCGCGAGTTCGTTGACTGGCACTACGCTGATCAGAGCCAGATCGGAATATGGACAGACTGCAACCTTGCTCGCAGCCCACAACGCTGGTTCGGCGCTATTCCCTTGGGCCTGCACGGCGAACATTCCAAAATCAGCCATTTTCTTTCCCGGCCGGTCCATTCTCACCCTGGAATCACTGTAAGTATCCCAGTACCACTGGACAACGTGCCTCGCCGTCATGATGAGGCGATCGGCGACGAAAACGCCACTACCATCCGCCTTGGTCGGCGATACCCCACCTCTCCCTACAAGCAACACTGCCCGTCGGGTAATCGGACTCGACAGATCTGTTTTCTTTACCCATTCATCTATGTTCATGTCTGCCTATCAATCCGTTCTCAGAGCAGCACTCCCTGGAATTCTCTGTTTAGACGGCTTGTAACTTCCCCTTACTGCGTGAGGCGTTTAAAGGTAGAGGAAACGCTACCGTTTCCAATTGTCTTCTAGTGTGGTTATTTCCATGGGAAATGCGGGCGTCTCTTCGTCGTGAACCCTACGGGCCTCTTCGCGATGCATTCCAAGAAGCACGTAAATCATGGCTGCACGTACCAGCTTGAAGAGCCTCAAAGTTTTAGCGTTCAGATCGCCGCGAGTGATGGAGTACGCCAGGCGGTTTGAGAATATCTCCAGATCGGAAGACAGTCCGGCTGCGAAGTCTTCGTAGACCCTGAGGCTACTGTGTTCCAACCGATTGCGAATTATGTAGAAGTCTCGCGCTTCCGGCTCGATGACGTCGCTGTACCGTTCCTCGAACAAGTCCTTCGCCAGCCAAAAGAGGCCACGGAAGGGTCGGTTGTCCAGATTTACAAACTTCGCTCTGAGAGGAAACGGCTTGGCACTCCGGTGCTGATACCAGATGGTCTTGAAATAGACATCGCGGTCATTGATTCCGAGGTGAAGGCACTCGTTCAAGAAGAATGCCAACTTGTCGAACAGCGAATATGCCATCCGAAAAGCGATCTTGGTTTTTTCGACGGAAAGAGCGTGACAGGAGTAATCGAGAGTGTTGTACAGGAGGACTTCGCGGTCGGAGAAATGGATTTTGTCTGCCTGCGTGCCCTCATAAAGGAGCCACCGAGCCGACGCATACTCTTGCTTCAGTTGGTTGAAGAAGCCCACCAGCGTCGGCGGCTCGTTCACCTTCGTCTTGAATGAGGGCAACAGCAATACGTCACGATTGGCGACCGAATGCGATCCAAGATCGTTGAGCGGATTCAGGAATAGCCGATTCTCCAAACACCACGTTCGATAGGCTCGCTCGGATTGAGTCTTGCCCATTGGATGGTCGTGGAGCTTAATCTTCCTGAGATTGGGCACCAGTGACTCGATACGGCTCTTGACTGACTCAAAGTGAACCCGTGCCTGCGGATAGATCCCATCGAATAAAACTTTCCTTCCAAGTGCCAATTTGACAGCCGCGTGAGCTAATTTGACAAAGAGCATTTGATGCCCTGCGTCGTAGAGTGCTTGGGCATAGGTCTCGAGCCCGCAACCTTTGTTGCCAACAGCCATACCGAACCTGGGCTCCAAAATGAGCGCCTGTCCCCAATACCCTTGCGCCTCGATAAAGCGCCCAACAGTATCCATGCAGTTTCCAAGGTTTGTGAAGACCTGGCAACGGCGTAGCTTATCCAACTTGGGAAAGGCGGCATGACAGACACACCTCCGGAGATGGAAGATTTGCTTGCCGAGCGCGGGCTGTTCCCAATCCCAAGGATTGGTAGCCTCATGCCGCTGAAGGACGGACCACGCATTAGCACGGAAATATTCCAGGAGGGCTGCGTCCGCTTCCGGCAGCTTGGTTGCTTCCAACAGGTCCGACAATTCCAAGGCCCTGCGCGCTCCATCAGGCTTCCCAAGGTCACCCGAGAGATCGATGAGCCCCCCGATGACTTCAAGGGACTCGGCACTGCTTAGACCGGCCAATTCGGCCGTAAGGAGAGCTGCATATAGCTCTGCTGGATTGGAAGGATTCGCAGCCATAGTCTCTATCCTAGAGAAATCGGGGGACGAAAACAGGGGACAGACGGAACGTCCCCTGGTTCCATTGTCGAAAAATGAATGCGTTCCGGCTGTCTCCGGTTTCTATTTTGATTGAGACGCGATCCAGTTTTGGGCTACAGCGCAAGCTCAAAGTTGTCCCAGACGGCGTCGAAGATTTTCTTCAGCCGCGTATAGTCCTTCTTTGTGAACCTTGCCGGATCGAATTCTTTCCTGAGTGCCACGCCAGCGTGAATGTTGTTGCGCAGATAGCGAATCTCATGCACCACGTCCTGAACCGCGTGATCTCCGAACTTGTCCTTGAATTTGACCGGTGTCAATAGGTCAATCTGTTTCGCGCCGTCAAGTAGGTCATTCAGCACCAAGCTATCTGGAATCTGTTCATCCTTTGCGGGATCGTTGCTGTCGTCACCGCTCCAGATGATGAAGTAGGTATAGAGCATCGCTTCAAGGAGGCAGCCTAACGCCACAGCCGCCATGAACCATTGCCTCGCTTTGGCTTCCCGTTTGTGCTGCTTGTTCCAATATAGGACCAGCGCGTTGGCTTGGTCGCCGTGCAGGGTACAGGTGAATTTTGCCATTTGTGAATTCTAAGCTCGCACCTTATTATTTCGATTCCTCAAGTTTTCTTTCAATCCCTCGATGGGGAGTGGCACCCGATCCCTCGGTCCGATTAAACACAACGAGGGTGCCACCGTTCCCCCGCTTTTCAGGACCGGGGGGATCGAAGCCCGATCCTCTCGCCAGATCAAATTACTAACGAAAAGTCGGCATGGCGACTGGGATATCGCGTCCACCGGTCAACTGAAGGCTCGAGTCGCAAACGGCGTTTCTCGGTACCAATGGAAATATCAAGCGATCAGCTTCTGCCGGGAACGCAATGATTCCGTCCAGTCTGCGCAATCTTGAATGTCCTTGAGGATTTCGCTGGGGGCTGGCGGCGGTCCATTGCGGCCAGCGGACTGGTCATGAGCGTCAGTGATATCGCAGCATCTCTTGAAGCCAGCGTGGAATGCATCGCAATCTGAGTCCGTCAATACAATGGTCTTGCGCAGGTGCTTTGTTTCGATGTAATCACGGTGGCGCTGCACCACGCCTGCGAATGCAATGGACTCCAACGCTCGCTCCCACGTGGCGCGCAAGCGATTATAGATTGCGACGGCTTCCTCCTCGTATTCTTCATCTCGGCTGTCATCAAACAGCTGCTTTGCATCGCGTGCGCGCTTGGAGAGTTTATCGAGCCGGTCCTCAACACTCTTCCCTTGCCATGGCAGACCATCTTCGACAATCCCGGTTCCCGCAGCTCCGCGGCTCACGGATCGCGCAGTTTGCTGAACTTTCTTTAGTAGCGCAAGAGCATGCAGATCGTTCACAAAGATCAAATCATGAGTGAAGACGATGACCTGACGAACGGCAGCTTCTTTGACAAGACGCTCCGCGACTTTCTTCCGCCAACGGTGATCGAGTGAAGTCACGGGGTCGTCAAAGACCAAGGCAGAGTGATGGTCCATCGTCGCAACTTCAGTCAGGAAAGCAGCCAGAGCAATGCAGGTCTGTTCTCCCTCACTCAGAACGCTAAGAACTTTCGCGTCCGGTTTCGCTAAGAGCCGCACTTGATATTGTGGCGAACCGTAACGGCCGCCAACACGAGCGATTTCTACCCGAACCTTATTCGATACAAGTGATGTAACCTCATCGAGAAACTGATCGCGAAGCTGCGGAGTGACGACGTCGTCGGCAAGCTTATTCCCTAGATTTGTGATGGCCGTAGTGCCGAAATCCCGACAGCATATTTCCAGGAAAGCGATCGTGGCCAGGCGCACATGCTCGGACTCAATGAGTGGCAGTGCCACAGCGAGGTGTTGCCGATCCTCGAGTTCGTCGAGCTCTCCCTGCCAGCGACTCCTCTCCGCGGGATCGACAAGTTTGTCGAGTTCAGCCGCGCGGCCTTCCAGGCGCCTGACGATTTCCTCGAGCTTGTCGGCGGGATTCGCGAGAACCGCGAAAGTCTGTGTAGTTCCATCGATTGAGCGACGAAAGGTGAACCTTCGGAGTCTCGCGCACGCGAGATAGCGCTGAATTGTCTTGTGAATCGTGATGTCGTCCGCGGCGACCTCCTGAAGCCCGACCGAGTGCTGCCTGATCGCAAGTCTCAATGTGAGCAACGGCGCGAGTTTTCCTCTGGCCTCCCGTTCTGCGGTCCCTGCTTTCGTTTCCGTATCCGCCTGGATGAAGTCCTCGAAGCTTTGCATTCGATCAACGGCATCCTGGGTAAGCGGCTGCTGGCAAAGAAGACAATGGAGGCTGGGTTCCTGCGGTGGAAAGGGACGCCCGGGATAGGCACGCGTTTCGGAATATCGCCGCGCCGAGTCCCAGAGCTGTCTCCATACGGGTTCTCCAATGCCGGGCAACGGATGGCCCGAAAAAAGAGCTTCGGCGGAGAGGGTTGCTGCTTTCCGGGCAACCGCGGCCTCGTTCTGTGCAGTGCGGACCGTGGCAAGAGATGCGTCCGTTAGGGTGGTTTCAATTGCATTTAAGTCGTTCGCCAGGGTCTGAATGCGAGTCGCGCGGAGGCGGATCTGCTTGGCGCCGGCTGCAGAGTCCCGCGCAAGGTCTTCTCTCAACTGCTCCATTCGCCTCTGCTCATCACCTGAAAGCTGTGCAAGGGCCCGAATTGCTGTCAGGTCGGAATACGCGGTCAATCCGGCGATTGCTTTACCGGCTGCCGTCGTCGCCTTCCAGGTGGGTGTGGCGAAAATTGGATGGCGGCCGTGCGTGAGTTTGGTTTGTTCGGCTATAAGCCGCGTATCGAGCTTCTTGCATACCTCGGCGAGTTCATCGGGAATGTCCAGCCCAAACGGACGGGCTGCAATCTCGTTCCTGCTGCCGATGTGAATGGCCGCGCAGGAACTGTCGAAGACCCCGACTGCTGAAAGAACCGGGTGCGGACCTCCGATATCGCTCCACACGAATGGGGCTTCAGTCTTTCCCCCGACCTGGTACTCAATCGTGGCGTTCTGCATGATGGGGGTGCCGGGAGGAGCGTAGATATTGCCCATGATCTCCGATCCGGGGTTACGAGTACGGCAAATCCGTTTCAGAATCCTTGCGTACCCGGATTTTCCACTGCCATTATCGCCATACACGACGGTCAGACCGGTCGTTGAGAAGGTAAGATTCTGACCAGACGCGAGATGATTTACGCCCGTGACGTCCCGTATTTCAGTCACTGTTACGGAATCGCTGGAACCTGGCTTCGCAGGGAGATGCTTTCGTTCGAGCGGTATGGCTGTGGCGGCTGACTTGGAGAGGTCGTGCTCGGCTATGCACAGCGCGGCGAGTTCTGTGATATCCGTATCGTCGAGTTTGCCCTTTTCCACGATGCGGCGGAGGGCGTCCCGCTGCCAATTGGGCCGGCCCACGGACCATTGCAGGATCGATTCAAGGACCGTGGGTTGCGAGGCAGAAAGAGTGGTCATTGGGTACAACCGATCTGATGTTTCAAAGATGTCTGTACACGCCATTGTAAGAGTCCATGCCCATAGCTCAAAGGCACTATGCTGCTGAAAGGGAAACAACGAGCAGCGTGTTAGTAATGTGAAATCGGCCAGCGTATGGGGATCTCATGACCGAGTAGGGGCAGGAAAATCGGACGCTGCCGCGTATTTCAGTAGCTATCCTCAAAATCAGAGCGTAAGTCTTGCGAAGTGATGAGGTTGCGTGGCCGAATGCAACAGTGGCGAGCCAAATTTTCGTACGGCTGGCACGGACTTTGAACGGTCTCGCAGATCCGGGAGAGGGTTCTGGCACCCGAAATCTCCGGAAGGCCGGTTGCGGCTGCCCCCAAAAGCACCAGGTAAAGGGAAGGACGGCTCCCCCATCCGCCAAGTTAACATTGAATAGAAAGATTTCCCCGTTAGTCCGTCATGACTCTAAATGCTTGTCGCGTATCGATCACTGAGCCGTTCCAAATTCGCATCGTTGCTGGCTGGTTCTCCATGGGATCCGACGTCGGTCAGAGTGTGGAAGGCCCTGTTCATCGCGTCTGGCTCGATTCC
>JAJYSL010000149.1 GCA_021793595.1 Acidobacteriota bacterium | reverse complement strand
TGCTCATATTGTTGCCGTAGTTGTACGCGCCATACCCTTGCGGCTTCTCCGTGTTGCCATAGGTTGGCTCGACGTAGACCGTGCAGCCGCTCAATCCATTCGGGGAGCTGGTCGCGCAGTTCGCGCTGCCCATCAGGTTCGAGATGCCATTGTTCAAGTTGCCCGTCTGAAATTGGGTCGCGTAGTAACTCCCCTGCAATATATTGACAGCAAGGTTAGAGCCAACCGGCTGCTGTACAACTTGAGTTGCTTTCGGCGCTGATGAAATAACGCTTGTTATCGCTGTCGCGATTGGTGCTACCTGCGCATCCACATAGTGTTTCGTTGCCGCTTGCATGGCGGTCACAGGATCAGCCTGTAGCTGCAACGCGCCTTTTAACGCTCCGCCATTAAGAGGTAAATAACTTCCAAGCAATGAATTGATCTGAGATGTCGAAACGGTCTGCACCGCTACACTCGCGGGCATGACTAGACTGCGTATTGCGGCGACTGTCGTGGACGGGACGTCCGGTACCGACCAATACTCCTTACTTACCGTGCCGTCGTCGAGGTGATATACGGCCGTGTAATATGAGCCCGTCGGGGTCGCTCCCACATTTGGGGCAAGATTGAGTGAGACCTGTCCACCTGACCCGATATTCGCAGTTATGTTTCCCGCCGCTACTGTTTTCCCGCTCGCTGTCACGAATGCCGGCCACGTCACCAGGATCGTTCCGGTCGCTGTCGTTCCGTCGGCGTGGTACACCGTGTCCTGCACAGTCGTTGTAGTTACTTGCGCACGGCTCGGGAGCGCAATCAACGCGATGGAAAGAGCCAAGCCAGCGAATCGCCATAATAACATTGCTGGCGCATGTTTCAGCCCCGCCTTTATGGATCGATCTCGGTGCTTTCTTGTCTCATTCATCGTTGTCCCCTCACTTCATAACTCAAATGTGTGACGCGCGCTCGGTCCTGTTCCCTACTCACTCGGGTGGCCGCAATCGTAAATTATTGAGCAAGGCGTCGCAAAGCTGTTCGCCGCGATACCCGTCGGAGTGATGCGACTCTTTCGTGGCCAATTCGCACAGGTCCAGTAGCAGTTTTGTGTGTTGATATCCGCCACCCATGGCCTTTTCGATCAGTCCTTCCAGGATCTGTGGCCACGCGGCAAGGACCTGGGACCGGGCAAGCTCCCGATATCCCTCCCGAGTCTCGACATTTATCTCCCTATCCGCATTCTGCCCGCCAACCCGGGCTCGCTCTCTGTTTCGAGTGACTTGTTTCTTGATGGGAGCTCGCCGGCTCGACCTTTCCTTCGACACACCATTCCACCTGTCCCAAACGCGAAGAAGATAAAGAGACGACCATAGCTGGTCGCCCCTTTATCTTCTTCGTGCCAAGTTCAACCTAAGACGTTGTCTGAAAATTGTCGGATGGCGATTGCGAAATCAGTCATGCTGATGTCGTCAATCCTCCATCCTGTCTTCTTTCACCGTGACTTAAGGCTAACAGAGTGAAGCACAATAGCACGCCATCACACCTGCTTGCTATCTTCCTTATTATCAATAAATTACTGAACCTGTCATCGTGATGTACTTGACTCCCCCATCGGATCTACATTCAGAAGTCGATTTTCAAGGAAAATCTGGGTCAGCGCATCGATCGCTTCTCCATATCTTCGTACGATGGTTCGCAGACTCACCTGCAACAACCCGGATGCTTCGCCTTGCGTATATTCTTGGAGCGCAATCCGCCGGATCAGTTCTTGCGAAAACCCATCCAGCTTCTTCAAACATTTATCCACGTCATACACAAAAATCACCGAATCTTCAAAACTCGTCACTCGATATGTACTCATCTTTCCTCGAAATGCATCATGACCCAGCAGCGCAGGCATTCTCCCAACCGTCAAAGAAAGTCGCACATACCTTCGTAGCATTGCTTCTGTGTACTTCCGGTAGAACGCCAGTTCCGGCTTGGGTTGCTTTCTGCTTTGCTTTTCTTCAGATCTATGCGTGGATCGAACTTGCATCGGGACAAGTCGAACTTGCTCGGAGGCCTGCAGGTCGTATAAAGGGTAGGCCGCACTCATCGCAAACCCCCTTCGATTGCATGCATCCCCACAAGATGCCCACCCTTGCGCGGACGGCCTTTTGGTCTGCGACTGCGCGGTGCCGGGAAGTCCGAAAAGTGAACTGTGCATTGACGACAGTAAACTTCGTTGACTGTGTGATTGCGCAACCAAAGACGGCCGCAACCCTCACAGATTTTCAGGTGTAAGCAAGATTGACTCATAACGTAATGATCTCCAAGGCAAAAAATTCAATGCTCCCGTAAAGACTCTGGTCTTCCTTCGTCCCAAGAGAGCGGCTTGCGAAGACTGCTTGGCCGCAGAACTCTTCGGTTCGGCTTAGCCCAACAGGCACGTCTTCTGCGTGAACAACACTGGCTTTTTGAGGTGCACTCCCCTGGCTGGGCAATCAAGAACAATCCGCGTCCCTGAACGTGCGTCGATCCTGGCAAACAAACTTTGGTCGCCGGTTCGAAGCCGAGCGCAGCTCAATCGGCTGCCTTGAAGTGACCCGCAGTCGCCCCAACTGGCGCAGCAAGGCGAACCAGGGGCACTTCATCGTGATGACCTGGATTTGGGAGAAAGGGAGGTCAACAGCGCGTATCTCTATACTGATGATAGAGTTTTCTTGTATTACTATGCTTAATAGAACAATGTCAACAACAAAGTTTCCTATAGATATTAAACAGCCAGTTTTAATTCCAAAATAGGAATGAATATTGCGTATATATAGATATTTCTTCTAGATATATCTATATATTTTGTATATCTCAGTGTTATAGTTTAGACATGAAGTTTGAGACGCTTCATGAGAACCTTCGACTGGAGATCCTTCGCAGAATCGAGCGCGGACTTCTGACTGGCTCCACTCTAGCCCGCGCTACAGATTTCCAGCAGGCACATATCTCCAACTTCCTGAACCGAAAACGCTCCCTCAGTCTCGAAGGCCTTGATCGCGTACTCGCCTCCCAGAAGTTATCGATTATTGACTTGCTGCCCCCAGACCTGCTTCCTGCTCCCCCAGCTCCTCCGCGAAGCGCCTCGTTAACTCAGACCGTAGCCGTCGTAACTCATAGTGCCGCATCTTCCTCAGCCCGGATTCAATCGCCAGAGATCATCGACACGATTGAGGTGCCTGATGCCGTCATCCACTCTTCCCGTGCTCATCCTCTCCCTGGCAGAGAACTTTGGCAGCGTTTCGTCGCCGTACGCGTAGACGCCATCCAGGCAGCTGCGATGGAGCCGCTTCTGCGCCAGCACTTTATCGTTGTCATCGATCGCCATTACAATTCGCTCACCCCCTATCGCCTCCAGCCGCCAACTGTCTACGCCGTACGCGGGTCGGATGCCCTGCATTTATGTTTCCTCGAGTTTGAGGCTGAGCGGCTCATTCTTCGTCCTCGGAACCAGCAAATTCCAGTCCTGCTGATCGCCTTGGCCCCCAACGAACAACCCGCTGATCGCATCGTCGGCCGCGTTTGTTACGTTCTTTCTGAGTTTTAAAGCAACTGCGGGCACAGCCTAACCATGCAAATTTTCCCGACTCGCTCTCATCTTTCCATCCGAATCTGCTAGCATCGCCTTTTGGAGGAATCACTGCAAATGGAACAACTCCCCGTTGGCATGGGTGCCCGTCGTAATGAGGACATCGCGTTAGATCTCTTGAAGTTCGTTGCCGTCACTGCCAGTGTTGGACGTCCCACCACGCCGACAGCCGGGTTTGTTGCCGCCGGCAACCCCAAAGTGGAGGACCAGGTCGGCCACTTGCTGGAACTCTACACCCGTTGTCTTCGCGCAGTCGAAGGAAAGTAGCTGCGCCGCTTGCCCGATCTACCCTCATCTCGAGTCGTGGTGGTCGGCGCTGGAGTTTTTGGTCGGAATCACCTGCGCATCTGGCGAGCACTCGAAGATGCAGGGGCTCCAGTCCATCTCGTCGCGATCGTCGAACCGAATTCCTCCGTAGCAACCAATCTCGCTGCCGAATATCGCGTTCCCGTCTACACCTCAACAGCGGAACTGCTCCGTTCAACGGAGCTTCCCGATGCGGCGTCGATCGCCGTTCCAACGTCAGCCCACACATCCGTCGCGTCGGAACTCTTATCGGCAGGTGTCGACATCCTGGTGGAAAAACCGTTCACCGCAACCCTCCGGCAGGCAGACGAGTTGATCGCCCTGGCACAGCGTCATAATCGCATCGTTCAAGTCGGCCACCTCGAACGATTCAATCCAGCGGTTCGTGCCGTTCGGTCCATTCTCCATCAACCGCTTTTTTTTGAGGTCCACCGGCTTAGTGTTTTTACTCCTCGAGCACTCGACGTTGACGTCGTTCTCGATCTCATGATCCACGACCTCGATATCGTACTCAGTTGGACCCAATCACCGATTCGCGAGCTCCACGCTGTCGGCCTCCCAATTCTTTCCTCAAAAGTCGATATCGCGAATGTTCGCATCGAATTTGAATCCGGTTGTGTCGCCAACTTCACGGCCAGCCGCGTCAGCACAGAACGCGTTCGAAAGATCCGCTTCTTTCAGCCGCATCAATACGTCTCCGTCGATTACGCGCGTCAGGATGTTCTTTGCATTGATGTCCCAGCCCTGCAGTCTCCTGAGTCGAGCCAACTCGCTTTGTCGAACCTCCCGGCCGTCACATTCCAGCCTGTAGAACCCGCTCATCCTATACCCGGATTCGCAATGCGCAAGCTCGAAATCTCTTCCGGCGAGCCATTACGTCTCGAGTTGGAGTCTTTCCTGCGTTCCGTTCGAGAACGCTCCGCGCCCGAAGTTACAGCCCAGGATGGTCGTGCCGCTCTCGCCGTTGCCCTCGACATCAGTGCCGCAATCCATGCTCATCAATCACGCGCTGGCCTCGCCTAGCCAACTTCACAAACCAGGCATTTCAAATACTGCGTTTCCGGAATTGTCAGGATGGCTGGATGATCAAATGCCGCTCCTCGAATTTCCAGCACCCGCACTCGTTTGCCCGCATCGCTCGCCGCTTCCGAAACTGCCGCTTGAAACTCCATCAGCGGTACATGATGCGAGCAGGAGCACGTCACCAATCTCCCCCCGTGTCGCAGCATCTTCAGCGCTCGCAAATTCATCTCCTTGTAGCCTCTCAATGCTCCTTCCACCGCCCGCTTTGACTTGGCAAATGCCGGTGGATCCAGCACGATTGTGTCGAACTCCTCACCGGCATCGCTCCAATCTCGAAGGAGATCGAAAGCGTTGGCCTCGATCCATTCCACCCCACTTCCCTGTCCAACTAGTTGCTCCCGATTCACATTCAGGTTTTTCTCCGCCACTTCTAACGCAGCCCTCGACGCATCCACACCGGTCACCTGCGAACAGCGACGAGCGAGGTGCAGCGCGAACCCACCCTGATACGTGCAAACATCCAGCGCTCGACCAAGCGCATACGACTCTGCCGCCAGGTAATTCTCTCGCTGATCTAAAAATGCCCCGGTCTTTTGTCCCGCGTTTGCGTCGAAATGAAAATGCAGTCCATTCAACTCAAAAACCGTCGCCAACATCGGCATCTCTGCATTCCGCGCGTAGATCGGCTCCGTCGAGTGTGCCGACAACTGTTCCAACTCACGAATGCGCGCATCCGGTCGTTCCAGAATCGTCTCCGGCTCCAACATTTCGCGAAAGACATCGACAGCCACAGCCCGCACGTCAGCAACGAAAGTTCCTTGCGTCAGCAACTGCAAAATCACCAGTGCGCCGTAGCGGTCCGCGACGATCCCCGGCAGTTCGTCCGCTTCCCCAAACACCAGCCTGCAGGCATTCGTCCCAGTCATCGACTGCAGTCCGTCCAAGCGCATCTGAACAGCCCGTCGCAATCGACGGCGCAGTAACTCCAGGAAGTCGCCGCGGTCGTCGAGCAATTCTTGTGTCACCATTCGCAGCGTGATGAGCGAAGCGTCGCTGTACATCGCCGTGCCAAGCGCGCCACCCCTCTCATCAACCACCCTAACCAGCGAACCCGGCGCTACCGTGTCTTTACCCGACTCCGCGATCATCTCCTCCACGTCCGATTGGTACACCCAGGGGTGCCCGGCTCGCACCCGGACCGCCGCCCGCCGGCTAATCCTGCCGATGGGCCGCACGATTGTGTCCGGACTTGATCCGATCTTGATCGCGGGTTCCGCAGCGCCACCCGCGCCTGTCTTGGGCCTCTTCGATTGCCCTTCTGCATTATTCGCAATCGTCCTTCGACCTACCTTATGAGGCATAATTTCCTCTCGCCTTTCCTGTGCCTGAGTGGTCATCTTCGCACACTCTGGGGGACTCCATCGCGATGGGCTGCAGTTCATGTGCCGTAATTTCGCTCACATAACATAAAATCAATTATGGCCACCGCGCACACCGCTGCGGCATCCCCAGATGCCGACAAGCAACAACTCGCTCAGACCTTCGAGATGCTGCTTTCGACCGTGCGCCAAAACCGTCCTAGCGACGACATTGCAATCATTCAACAGGCCTACGAGTTTTGCCTGAAACATCACGCCGGCCAAAAGCGCGCGTCTGGCGACCCCTTCGCCTTGCACCCGCTGGAAGTGGCTCGTGTCTTAGCGGAGATGAAACTCGACTCCACCGCCATTGCCGCCGGCCTGCTCCACGATGCAGTCGAAGACACTCCCGTAACCAGCCGCGAAATTGCTGCAACGTTCGGCGAACAGGTCGCCCACATCGTCGACGGCGTCACCAAAATCGACAAGATCCAATTTGCCAATCGCGAGGATCGCCAAGCCGAGAATGTGCGAAAGATGCTCCTCGCCATGGTGTCCGACGTTCGCGTTGTGCTCATCAAACTTGCCGATCGTCTTCACAACATGCGCACGCTGGAACATCTGCAGCCCGAACGTCAACAAGCCATCGCCCGAGAGACTCTCGACATCTACGCTCCTCTCGCTCACCGTCTGGGCATGGGCAAGCTTCGCAGTGAGCTTGAGGATCTGTCATTTCGCTACGTCGATCCCGTCGGCCATGACCAGATCAGTTCCGCTGTCGAAGCACACCGGCAGCAGGGCGAACAGTTTCTGCGCAATATCGACGCCATCCTGCACGAGCGCCTCGTCGAACATAACATCGCCGCCCGCGTCGACTGGCGCATCAAGCGGCTGTACTCCATCTACCAAAAGCTGCAACGGCAGCGTATCACCGTCGACCAGGTTTACGACCTCCTCGCCGTCCGCGTCATCACTCAAAGCGTCCAAGACTGCTACGCCGTCTTCGGTTTGATTCATAGCATCTGGCGGCCCGTCCCCGGTCGCATCAAAGATTTCATCGCCATGCCGCGACCCAATCTCTACCAGTCATTGCACACCACTGTAATGGCCGAGGGCGGCCATCAGTTTGAAGTCCAGATTCGCACTGAAGAAATGCATCGCGTCGCCGAAGAAGGCATCGCTGCGCATTGGAAATACAAGGCCGGTGGTTCTCCGGTCAACGCCAAGGATGAGCAACGCCTAGCCTGGGTCCGGCAAATTGTCGAGTGGCAGCGCGACATGACCGATCCGAATGAATTTCTTTCGACTCTCAAGATCGATCTATATCCGGAAGAGGTCTATACCTTCACTCCCAAAGGCAAGGTAGTCGTCCTCCCAAAAGAAGCCACCCCTATTGATTTCGCCTACTCCATTCACACGGAGGTGGGCAATACCTGTACCGGCGCCAAGGTCAACGGCCGAATGGTGCCGCTCAGGTCGCGCCTTCGCAACGGCGATATCGTCGAAATTCTCACCCAGAACGGCCATACACCCAGCCGGGATTGGCTTACATTTGCCAAGAGCTCGCGCGCTCGCAACAAAATCAAACACTGGTTGAATGAACATCAGCGCGAACGCGCCATTGAAATTGGCCGCAAACTGCTCGAGCGCGAAGCTCGCAAATACAAAATCTCCTTGTCTCAACTCACCGATACCGACCACGCCAGGGCAGCCGCGGATTACGGACTCGCGAACCCCGTCGATCTATTGGCTGGCATCGGATTTGGAAAATTTTCTGCCCGTCAGGCGTTGAATCGCCTGGTCCCAGGAGCCACAAGTACGCAGCAACCGGAGGCGGAGTCCGCTTCTGGTATGTCGGATGCCGTGAAACGCGTTTTCTTCGGCAAGGGCTCCGACTCGCTCACTGTGGAAGGGCAAAACGACCTGCTCGTCTATCGCGCCCGATGTTGCAATCCGATTCGCGGCGAAGAAATTGTCGGCTACGTCACTCGAGGCAAAGGCGTCGCTGTTCACGCGCGAAGTTGCCCGAACGTGCAAAATCTCCTCTATGAGTCGGATCGAAGAATTGCGGTTGAATGGGCGAATATGAAGGATGAAGAAGGGACTCCGCAGCGCGCGACTTATCCGGTCAAAATGATCGTCTATTGCGATGATCGCGCCGGCATGCTTCGTGAAATGACCGCCGTCATTTCAGACGACGGCACCAATATCCGCGCTGTCGAAACCAAGGGTGGCACCGAAGCAGAAGCCATCGTCGAGTTCGTAGTCGACGCCTACGACGTGGGTCACTTGATCCGGCTCATGAATGGGCTGCGCCGTCTCCCCGGTGTCCGTGACGTCCAGCGCCAGCAAAAACTCTAGATCCTCGATCCGTGCCTCCTGCGATATCAAGGCAGCCACGTTCGCAAAATGCCTACTTGGCAATCGAAGATACGCCTTGACTGGTCGTAACCGACGTCAGCGCGCAACCATTCATCGTCTGCCTGAATTTGAAGTAGGGATGGAAGAACAATGCGGCTCGAGCATCCCCATTGCCCTCGACCAGTTCGGGCAGCCACACACCATCCGGATACCGCTGCTGTCGCACATGAATCCAGAATCCCTTATGCAGATTGGCCAGCAATCCACCGCCGATCTTTACATCATGGTTCAGGCGAGCGTTTAAATCCACCAGCTCGCCCGTTCGTTCATCGACCTCGATGGTCCCTGACATGTCATGTAAAAACGTCTCTTCCACACCCTTGGGGTGAACACTCGGATCTCCGCTTAGATCGTAAGCTAGGGTCGAACGACCGCCGCGGTCAATCCGGTGTCCATTTGTGTAGCGCAACATATGCAGCAACGTATCAAGCTGCTTGTCGTCCTGGGCATCTCGTTTGGCGAGGTATTTCGCGTCCGAATCCTTCTTTATCTCCTTTTGAACGCGCTCCGTCTCCTTGCTTTTCTCGCTCTCGCTCAACGGCTTGCCATCCTTCCCCCTCAGCTCATCGATTTCCTGGCCGTTGACGAAAAACATGTCGTATTGGCGGACATGACGCCGCTTCACATTGCCATTTTTATCAGTGTCATCCTCTTCGCGGACTGTCTTGCAGACATATCGCTCCTGCTCGGCCTCAGATTCCTTCAGGTTTTTCAGTACTCGGGCCTTCAGCTGGGCAGCTGAAGGCAATGCAGCATTCCAGTCGATCTTCGCACCGTCCTCATGAACGCTTTTCAGGTTGCGAGTCGGCACCGTATCCTGGCGAGTCGACTGCGACCGTCCGAAAGAACATGCACCTGCAAGCGCGGCCAGTACGACACCCGTCGCCCACCTGTTCGTCCACCAATCCATTCTTCCACCCCAAGTTCATTGGACGCCCTGATCGAAAGCGGGTCACAGACCTTTCCCCCATCCGGCATTCTTTCATCCGAGTGGACTCAGGAAACTCCCAATCGCACAGAGTACAATTTTTCGATATGAGCGAAGAAAAAACATCCATCCATGCCGAGCGGGCTCCCGCTGCCATCGGACCCTACTCGCAGGCAATTCGCGTCGGCAATATGGTATTCACTTCTGGACAGGTAGCCATCGATCCCGCAACAGGACAATTGGTCACAGGCGGCATTGAAGATCAAACCCATCGCGTCCTACAAAATTTGCGAGCAGTTCTCGCGGC
Source organism: Acidobacteriota bacterium (assembly GCA_021793595.1). The sequence goes on along the minus strand of JAJYSL010000149.1, from coordinate 443 downwards.
CGCAGGATTGGACTTCTCCCGTGTCGTAAAAACAACTGTCTTCCTCAAGGACATGGCCCACTTTGCCGCCATGAATGCGATCTATGCTGAATATTTTCAGACCCAGACTAGCCCAGCCCCTGCTCGCTCAACCGTGGAGGTCGCGCGGCTTCCAAAAGACGCATTGGTGGAAATAGAGCTGATTGCCTGTTAAACAGACGGAGCTCCACCAGTTTCCAGCATTGCAGCAGCCACCTTCGCAAAGACTAATTATCAGATGGATGGCGCCGAAAACAAGGCGCGAGAGATCCATCGCCTCACAAACAAAAAAGGCGGAGGATCTCTCCTCTGCCTTTTTTGTCGATAACCTAGCGCTCGCTCCTACAGCGGCTGAACATCAGCAGCCTGCCAGCCCTTCGGTCCCTTCACAACGTTGAATTGCACGGCTTGGCCTTCTTGCAAAC
>JAJYSL010000148.1 GCA_021793595.1 Acidobacteriota bacterium | reverse complement strand
CACGCCAGGCCAATGCACCCACCACAGCCCACTGCCGCCTGGATCAACCCGCCAACAACAACCCCGACAGAGAGAAATCTACACTAAACTCTCGCGCCACCTGTCTCAATGTCGTTGACACGCTCCGATGCGATGGCTTCGGGAAATCCTTTCAGCCCATCCACACAGGCGATGAAGATGTCTTTCAGCCCGCGGTTCTTCCTCTCCGTCAGCACCTGCAGCCAGAACTTCGCCCCTTCATTGGCCGATGTCCAGAGGCCCAGCACCTCTTTCATCCCCGCCAGGGTGATGCCGATCGCCACATACACCGCGCGATTTTCCACCCGCCCGTCGCTGCGCATCTTCACCACCAGCGCGTCCAGATAGACGATCGGATAGACCGCATCCAGCGGCCGCGACTGCCACGCCCGCACCTCCTCGATCACCGCATCGGTTACGTTGGAGATCAGCGCCGGCGAAACCTCAACTCCGTACATCTGCTGCAGGTATCCCTGGATCTCGCGCGTCGTCATGCCGCGCGCGTACATCGACAGGATCTTGTCGTCGAAGCCATCCCACCGTGTCTCTCCCTTGGGCACGATCTGCGCCGCAAAGCTCGCCTTGCGGTCCCGCGGCACTTCAATCTGCACTTCGCCGCATTCCCCGTCAGTCGCTTCCGGCTGGTCCCGTTGCGCGTGTTGCCGCTGTTGTACCCTTCCCGCGAATGCTTCTCGTATCCCAGGTGCGTGGTCAGCTCGGCCTCCATCGCCCGCTCGATCCACGCCTTGGTCAACTGCTTCAGCAGTCCGTTCTCCCCGATCAAATCCTCCGGCTTCTGATAATCTCCCAGCAGCCGGTCGATCAACTCCTTGTCCATCCCCATACGATCTCCTCTCCTGCATTAGAAAAGATCGTTTACACAAAATCATTTACACCCTCCGGCGGTCTCGTCGATGCTGAGACCGTCGATGCCCGCCGCGCCCTTGTTGGCTCGCACCCGTTTCCATGCCTGCTGCATGTTCTCTCTGGCCAGCACTGCCATGAGCAGTCCCGGCCCCGTGTCCTCCGCTTCATGGCGCGGGCGTAGGGCTTCGTCGCTGCCCGGATCAGACAGAGCTTCACTCTGCCCACTGCCGGACCACTCCGCTTGCGCGGACATCTGACGCCATGCCCTCTGCATCGTCATGCCGGATTCCACTCCTCCTCGTTCGGCCCTTCACCCATCCTCAAGACAAGCTACTACGGCCTCGGCTGACTTCTCGCTACGGTTCGACACCGTCGCCCTTTCAGGCACAATGCCAGACAATCTCCCCAGGTAAGAACGCACTCCTTCACTGCACGACCGCCGGATTTACGCCACCTCGCCTGGTCACAAGAGCTTCGCGGTCTCTGGCCCGCTCGCCCTGCTCGACGGCGCCTTCTATCCGGTTCTTGTTCATCGGCCCGCAGATTCGCTCCACGCTTCCTCCCCACACTCGGTCACCCTCATGCAGTTGCGCTTCGCTTCACTCGCCGTGACCAGCTTGTGACGGGACTTCCACCCGTAAGAGTGCGCCCCATGCTGGGCGCACCAAAAATGATGGCCGCAACTCACGCTGCGGCCATCAATCCACTTTTTAATGAATAAGTTACAAGACTTGCATTTTGCTGCTCAAAACTTGCAACGAAGCGGTGTCAACTTGCAAATAAAGTGGCAACCCACATGGTCCATGGTAAAAGTAACAAAAAGTTCCTAGCTGCATCCGCTCGTGCTGCCGCATTCCACACATTTGTAACAGCTACCGTTACGAACCATGATGGCACCACAGGTGTGGCACGTGGGCGCATCCCCCATATCGATGAAGCCACGCATAGCATCGGCAGCATGGACCAAGCTGCGATCTTCCATGTGCAGGCTGGTTTGGATTTGACCGTGGCTGGCATGCATCTCGGGCAGAATTCCGCCCTGCGGTGCCGTGGTTGCTCCCATTCCACGTGCAGGCTGATGCTGCTCTGGAACGAAGGCTCTTTCCATTTCCGCAGCAGCGGCCTGCGCAGCCAGACCCGCAAACAGCGGCAACTGCGTTCCAGACAGGAAGCGCAACTGCAACCAGCGGAAAATGTAATCCATAATAGACTTGGCAAATCCGATTTCCTCATTGCCAGTCCAGCCTGACGGTTCAAAGCGCAGGTGCGAAAACTTCTCGCAGAGCACCTTGAGCGGCACGCCGTGTTGCAGCGACAGAGAAATCGCAGTGGCGAAAGCATCCATCAATCCGCTGACGGTCGAGCCTTCCTTCGCCATCTTGATGAATATCTCCCCGGGCTGGCCATTGGGGTAGAGTCCCACAGTAATGTAGCCTTCGTGTCCGGCGATGGAGAATTTGTGCGTCAACGACGGCCGTTCTTCCGGCAGCCGATGGCGAACGGTGCGTGGTGGCGCGTTCGGGTCCTGCTGGGTCAATACGAGACCGGAAACGTTCTGCATGGTGGCGCGGGCCAGCGTTTCGAGGCTGGAAGCAGGCAATTGCACCCTCTCCGCCGAATGAGCAGCGAGCTGCGCAACCAGCGGCTCAACGGCAGCATTCTCTATTGGCAGGGTAGCGATGGTTTGCAGCAATTTCTCCGCCACCGCATCCAGCGCAGAACTTCCTCCACTGGCAACCGAGTCGGTCACATTAAGTGGCTGCGTGCCTTTGGAGCCATCGCGATACACCGCGACTGCCTTCAGACCTTGACGCCAAGACTCAATGTAGGCCTCCGCAATGTCCTCCACGCTGGCATTGTTGGGCAGGTTCACCGTTTTCGAAATGGCACCGGAAATAAACGGCTGGGTCGCGGCCATCATACGGACGTGGCCCATGTAGTGAATGCTGCGCGTTCCCTTCGATGCCTTGAAGCTGCAATCGAAGACCGGCAGATGTTCCGGCTTCAGTCCCGGCGCGCCTTCAATCGTTCCGGTCGCATCAATATAGCTGACAATGGCATCGACATCTTCGTTGCTGTACCCCAGCTTAAACAGCGCCGCCGGAACAGTATTGTTCACGATCTTGATCATCCCGCCGCCAACCAGCTTCTTGTATTTGACCAGCGCCAGATCCGGTTCCACCCCAGTTGTGTCGCAGTCCATCATGAAGCCGATGGTTCCCGTCGGCGCCAGAACGGTGACCTGCGAATTGCGATAGCCGAATTTTTCGCCATGGGCCAGGGCCTTGTCCCAACAATCGCGGCTGGCTTCGATCAACTCATCCAACTGCGGCACGCTGAAAGGATCCGAGCCCTTGTGCGACCGGCCGATCTTGTTCACTTCCGCGCGATGCATACGGATGACGTCTAGAAACGGCTCGCGGTTGACGTAGAAACCTGGGCAAGCGCCTCCCTGACGCTCAATCGACTGAGTCAACGGAGTGGCGGCAGGAAGCGCCGCGCATTGTTCAGCAACGCGTGAGGATTGCAGATATGCCTGGCCGCACATGATAGCTGTGAGGCAGGCGGCGAAGTCGCGGCCGGCATCGGAATCGTAGGGCAGACCGAAAGCCATCAACAGCGCGCCCAGGTTGGCGTATCCCAGTCCCAGGGGGCGATAGTCGTGGGAATTGCGTCCGATCGCTTCCGTCGGATAGCCGGAGTTATCAACCAGAATATCCATGGCCGTGATCAAAATATCAACGGCGTGGCGATAGGCTGTGATGTCAAATGTGCCTGCAGAAGTTACAAAATTCATCAAATTGAAACTGGCAAGGTTACATGCTGAATCATCTAGGAACATGTACTCCGAGCAGGGGTTCGATGCGTTGATCCGCGCGGTGTTCTTCGACGTATGCCACTTATTGATGGTGGTGTCGTATTGCATGCCTGGATCGCCACAGTGCCAGGTATTCTCAGCGATCTTGCGCATCAGGTCGCGAGCTTTATATTTTTTGAATGGAGCGCCGTCTTTGACCGAGCGGGTCGAGAAATCATCATCGTTGATCACCGCGCGCATAAACTCATCGTTGACGCGCACGGAGTTGTTGGCGTTCTGGAAGAAGATGGAGGTGAAGGCTTCCGAGTCCGGACCCGACCCATCGTAGCCGGCGCGCATCAACGTCCACGCCTTGGCTTCTTCCTTGGACTTGCACTCAATAAAGTCGACAATATCGGGATGATCGATATTCAGGATGACCATCTTGGCCGCTCTGCGAGTCTTACCGCCCGACTTGATCACACCGGCAAAGGCGTCAAACCCGCGCATAAAGCTCAACGGACCGCTGGCCACGCCACCGCCGGAAAGGTTTTCCGTTGATCCGCGAATGGTGGACAGGTTGGTGCCCGTGCCCGAACCCCACTTGAACAACATGCCTTCGGTCTTCGCCAACGTCAGAATGGAGTCCAGCGAATCCTGAACAGAATTGATGAAGCAGGCCGAGCATTGCGGATTGCGATAGCCCGTAGCGGAAAACTCAACCGCGCAGGTGTGTGGATTCCAGTGCCAGTTCTGCGCCTGGGAATCCGGTTCCAGCCGATCGCAACCCACGTTGAACCAAACTGGCGAGTTGAAGGCGACCTTCTGATGCAGCAGCATGTGCGCCAACTCATCATGGAAGATGACGGCGTCTTCGGGAGTGCGGAAATAGCCGCCGGCAATACCCCAATCGCGAATCGTCTCGGCAACGCGAGAGATCAGCTGACGCACGCCGGTTTCGCGCTGCCGGGTGCCGATCTGGCCGTGCAGATACTTGCTGGCAACAATGTTCGTCGCGGTCATCGACCAGGCTGCAGGAACCTCCACATCCTTCTGCTCGAAAATGCTGTTCCCTTTCGAGTCCACAATGGAGGCGGTGCGGAACTCCCACTCAATTTCGTCGTAAGGCGAAACATCCGGACGGCTGAAAAAGCGCTTACATTGCAGACCAGTCCCGGTTCCAGCTGCACTGGATCCACTTCTGGAAGTCGGGGCGGTTTCAACAGCCTTGGCGGCTGCAACGGGCGTTTGCGTCTTGGTTGTTTCGGCCATATTGGCATCTCCTGGTTCTGAATTCTGCGCTGGTTTCGGCCTCTCCGGAATAGGATGCCGAACCTGCATTTTTTTATCTCAAGCCTTCTTCTGGCTCCGCTGTTCAAGTGTTTCGGGATAATTCCTGACTCTTACACGGCGTGTATTCCGGAAAGACAAATTTCTGCATACTGGATCGATCCGTAATCATGAATCGATCCTTTTTCGGACTCGGCGGGATCATGCGGTCATTGACGCCACCAAACGCCCGTAGAGGGAAAGTACCGCTGTCCGTAGCGTCTGTCAAGCCAATACCGCTACTAATTGTGTTGCCTTTGCAATTCGTTGCAACATCGAGACTTGGAGGGTCGTTACTTTTGGGCTGCTGCGCTTAAAATCCGGGTCAAGTTTCGAGTCGCTGAGGACGGGATGTACCAGACGCTTCAGTGTAGGATTTGGAGCCGAACGGGGCAAGGCGCAGGATTGGTGCAGATTTGGGTATTGGCTGTGGAAGCGTGGATAAATGGGCACGGAACTGTGCTGAAACGAGAATCTTCACTGGCCGATGAACTTCGATTTCCAAGGCCTGAGCCTGAAAGGATTTTCAGGCTTCACTGCGGGTACACGGAAACGGTCAATTGACGCGACTGACCGGCTTTTTCTGCTTAGGCTTCACGCTCTTTTCCGACGCGATTTCCAATCCATGAGAACTCTGCAGTTCCATCCAGTGATCCAGCAAAGACCGCTTGAAGCGCCAGCGATTGCCCAGCTTGAATGCCGGAATCAGGTTCTCTGACGCGTACTTGTAGAGGCTGTCAGAACTGATCCCCAGATAGTTTGCGGCTTGGCGTATGTCCATCACCTCGCGCGCCTCCCAGGCAGGCGGCGTGGCCTGTGGCAGGGTCATCAGCGCGGCCCTACGCTGGGTGACGCGGGGACCGTTGCCCGACACCGCTGCAGAGCCGGAGGGTGAGATTTTCTTGCGGGCCGAACCTGCCATATGCTCTCCGAAATTCTCTAAATCGCCGGCAGGAAAGCCAGCGTCGGACTTTGGTTATAGGCCGTTTTTCTGCGGAATTCAACCCATTTCTTGGGGCGTTTGACGGTGAAACACCGGTAAAGTGTTCCATCCTACCGACGGTGGAAAAGAAAGCACAACAGAATGCGGCAACTTCCAAATCCCCCGCTGCTTATTGGGGTGTGGCAGCGCTGATTCCCCGCATCTGGGAAGCCAGAGGCAGCGAACAAGAATCATTTTGGCGAAAAAAAAACGACCAACCCGCCGCAGGTTGGCCGTCTCTTTAACCGCAAACCGCTGAATGTGAACTATTTCTTGATGACCGCCTGCAAGCCACTCGCCAGTTCCAGCAGTTCATCTCCAACGATACGATTTTTCGCGATGGCGTCTGCCAGCGGAATGTCCGTGATTTCCCTGCCCCGAAGAACGACGATGCGGCCAAATTTTCCCTTATGCGCCAAATCGATGGCGGCCGAACCGTAGCGGGTGGCGAGCATGCGATCAAACGCCGTCGGGGTCCCACCGCGCTGGGTATGGCCCAGGTTGACGGCGCGGGTCTCAAAGCCGGTCCGCTTCTCAATTTCATCAGCAACATATTGACCGATTCCGAGCAGGCGAGCATGACCGAATTCATCTACCACTTTGCCGTGTGTCGCGACTTCACCGGTGGCTGGCATCTTGGCACCCTCCGCAACCACAACGATGCTGAAATGTTTCCCACGCGCGCGCCGCTCCTTGATGCAGGCGATCACCATATCCAGATCGATCGGCTTTTCCGGAACCAGGATGGCGTCCGCCCCGCCCGCGATTCCGCTGTAGAGAGCGATCCAGCCCGCATCGCGGCCCATCACCTCGCACACAATCACGCGGCTATGAGCTTCGGCGGTGGTGTGCAGCCGATCGACGGCCTCGGTGGCAATACTGACCGCGGTATCGAACCCGAAGCAGATATCTGTACCACTCAGGTCATTATCGATGGTCTTGGGCACGCCAACACAAGGGACACCCTTCTCAACCAGCGCATTGGCCACGCCCTGAGTATCATCCCCGCCAATCGTGATCAGCGCGTCCAACTTGTTGCGCTGAATGGTGGCGATGCATTGCTCAATGCCACCCGGCTTTTTCCGGACATTTGTACGGGAGGTACGCAGGATGGTTCCTCCCAGTTGCAGAATTCCGGAGACGCGCTCAATGGTCAAGGGTACCGTCTTGTCTTCCAGAACACCTCGCCAGCCTTCCATGAAGCCGACAAACTCATCGCCGTAATGAAAAATGCCTTTGCGCACGGCTGCGCGAATCACAGCGTTCAGGCCGGGACAGTCCCCGCCACCCGTCAAAATTCCAACCCGCATGATGCTTTCTCCTTGAATACGATTCAATGGGTAATTGGTTAGTATCTTTAGATTGTACGTCGGAGACAGAGGTGAGGAATGTGCAGCAGCGCACCTGGAACGGCCGGTCTTGTCGTTATCGGCGTAATGAAACCTCTTCATGGTAAAAGCGATCAATCTCATGTGCATACCGCCGCACCACAACGGCGCGCTTCAACTTCATGCTGGGCGTCATCTCGCCAGAATCGATTGTCCATTCGTCGGCAACGACATGGATACGCTTCAGGGTTTCGAAACTGGCCAGCGAAGCATTTACCCGATCAACAATCTGCTGATACAGTGCCATCACTTCCGGATGTGCAACTAATTGCTGGCGATTCTCGGCGGCAATTCCCTTCTCCTTCGCCCAGGCCTCCAGCACGGGAAAATTTGGCGATATCAGTACGGAGGCGAATTTCCTCTTGTCGCCAACGACTGCGGCATTGCCTACCAGTGCGTCCGCCTTCAAATGATTTTCAATCGGCTGGGGTGCGATCAACTTGCCGCCGGAGGTCTTCAGAAGGTCCTTTTTTCGGTCGGTAATGTAGAGAAAACCATCTTCGTCAAAACGAGCCACGTCCCCGGTTAGAAACCATCCATCCGCGTCGAAACTCTCTGCAGTCGCCTCCGGCTTATTCCAATAGCCGTGAAACACGGACGGACCCCGCAATAGCAATTCGCCATCCGCAGCCAGCTTGGCTTGCACGTTTGGCAGCGGCTTTCCCACACTCCCCATGCGACACGGCAAATGAGTGTTCAGCGCGACCACCGGAGAGGTTTCGGTGAGCCCATAGCCCTCCTGGATGCGAATGCCCGCGTCCAGAAACCAGCCGGCAGTCTCGAGGCCGAGGGGGGCTCCTCCAGAAACAAACGTGCCTACGCGACCCCCAAATCCCTGCTGAATCTTGCGGAACACAAGTCGATTCGCCAGCTTCCAGGACGCCTTTCGCGGCGTGGTGCCGGCCAGCAATGCGGCGCGACTCTTGCCGCCGCGCCGCAATGACCAATGCAGAATGGTCGAGGCCACACGCGAGCTGTGCGCGCGGCGCATCACCTCCTGGCGAACTTTCTCATAAACGCGCGGTACTCCCACAAAAATCGTCGGCCGAACTTCTCCCATCGCCTGCTTCAGCAAATCAAACGGTGAGCAGTAGGCGATGGTTGCCCCATGGCAGAGCAGCGCATAATCGACATGCCTCGCGGTAATGTGGGACAGCGGCAGATACGAAATGCAGATATCCTGTCGTCCCCAGTGGAACGCAGCGGTTGAGAAGTTCAGGTTCGACGCGATGTTTCCATGCGTCAGCATCACGCCTTTTGCCTCCCCCGTCGTGCCGGAGGTGTACATGATGGTCGCCAGGTCTTCTGGCTGAACATCGTAGGCACGCCGGTCGAAATTGCTATCCCGCTCGAACTTTCCGACAGTCGCCTTGGGATCGGGCATGAAATCGCCAAACCACACGGCTTGTGTCACGTCGGGAGCGTGATCCATGATGACAATGCGTTCAATTTGGGTCTGGTGTCGAATCGCGGCAACTTTTTCATACTGCTGGGCCGACGACACCACCACAATGCGCGCTCCGGAGTCCGCCAGGATCGCGGCAACCTGCTGCGCCGTCAAGCTGGGATAGAGCGGCACATCGACCGCACCCAGCGCCATCACTGCAAAGTCGGTGACGGCCCATTCCCAACGGTTTTCCGCAAGCAGCGCGACCCGGTCGCCCTTCACGATGCCCCAACCTGCCAGCGCACCGGCGAACGCAAACACCCGCGCATACAGTTCACGCCCTGTGATCGGCTGCCACTTTCCGGCAGCATCCCGCCACTGCATCACCCGCTCATCGCCGGCGCTGCAGGCACGAAAAAAAACATCATTCAGCGTTTTCAGATCGAATGTCATTCAAGCCTTCTCATGCCGTTAACACCATCAGAATTTACTTCGGCTACACCATGAGCAACCCTCGTTATATCAGACTTGGACATCGGGCTTGTGTGGATCGGCAACGTGAGCGGCGGCCAGTTCCGGGTAGCGTGTAATTCCGGAGAAATTTCCAGAAAGCTGTTTCTTCCCTTGTCCTACTGGGCGCATCGGCATCCAGCGCCGACAACGGCACTCCGTCCATCCAGGTTCCATCAGGCACGCCGATCCTTGTCCGTACGACGACACCCATCGATAGCAGCAAAGCCGCTGCCGGGAAACTCTATCCCGCTCAAATCGAGCAAGCTGTTTTGGATGGTACAGGGGCCGTCGCCATTCCGGCCGGCACCCAGGCCAACCTTCGCGTCGTGACCATCAATGGCGGCGGAGTCGCGAAAGGACAGAACCTCACGCTCGACCTCGATTCCGTGAATTTAAACGGCAAGCAATACCGTGTCGATACGTCCTCTGTAACTGAGGGCGGCAAGTCCAACGTTGGCTTGAATGGCAAGACGGCAGCGTATGCCGGTGGCGGCGTGCTCGGGGCACTCCTCGGTGGAGCCTTTGGCGACGGTCGAGGAGCGGGCATCGGCGCGGCGGCGGGCGCAGGCGGTGGCATCCTGACTCAACTCCTGACCAAGGGTAAGAAGGTGAAGGTGCCGGCCGAAAGCACCTTGACGTTCCGTTTGACGCAGGCGCTGATTCTGCAGCCGTAATCACGCATATCCTGGCCGAGATTTCGCGAATCAAGCTTATCTTGGCCAGGCATTTTCGCAATTCCGAACCCGCAGACTTCAGGAAGAAGCATAAAGTGGCCGTTTGGCCAAGTTATGGTTGATTTTTCACAGTGAAAATATGATTTAAAGCATATCTTTGCCGCTCTTAAAGTATAAGATTGCCGCCCCAGCGCCCTGCAACTGATTGATTTTCGTTAATGAGCGCGCGCTTTGTTCCTGAGGCTTAAAGCATAACCTTGCCGCGAGTGGGGAGGATCGCTGGTAGGCACTGTCGATTCGAGCATGAGTCGGCCAAGCTCAAAAAGCTGGCAGTGCAACGGCACCTAATGAATCGCGGTCCGCTTCACGGGTCGTATTGTAGAGTGTAGCCGGAATGGCTACACTGAAGGCAGGAGGTGAAATATGCGTCAAGTTTCGCTACG
>JAJYSL010000147.1 GCA_021793595.1 Acidobacteriota bacterium | reverse complement strand
GTGGAAGTTGCCACTGTAATTGATAACTACGAAATGCTTTCCTGAGGCACGCATGGCTGTATTTTCTGCCGATGTCAGTAAGAAAAAAACGAATTCACTCCTTGACTCCGATCCGCTTTCCGAGTCCAAGGCCCCTCTTGGTCCAGAACCGAACTCACAAATGGTCTCTCCTGAGACCTCCGGAATTCGCATCATTCTGGCAGACTCTCAGGCTATCTATCGCGTGGGAATCCGCAAGATTTTTGCGGTGGAAGACGATATGCGCGTGGTTGCGCAGGCGGAGAACTATCCCGGGTTGCTGGCTGCGCTGGAACGGTTTCCCTCCGATATTGTATTGCTTGATGGAGGCATGATCTCAGGGCAGGCGGAAGCCATCCCTGACCTGTTGCGCCGTGCCCCCAATGCGAAGCTGGTGGTTCAAGTCAGTGAGAATAGCGAGAATTTTATAGTCGATTTGTATCGCCGTGGGGTTCGCGGCGTCATCTCGCGTTCCATTTCTCCCGACCTGCTGATTCGATGCGTCCGTAAAATTGCCGACGGCGAGACTTGGATTGACAATCAGTCGGTTAGCTGGGTGATTGAGGCTTACCGCTCTGAAGCCAGCGCATTGACTAATCCGCGGTTGCAGCCGCGCCTTTCGCCCAAAGAGCTTTCCATTATCGCCTGCGTTACCCAGGGAATGCGCAACAAAGAAATTGCCTACAAGATTGGAACCACCGAACAGGTGGTGAAAAACTATCTTCGTAAGATTTACGACAAACTTGGAGTCTCGGATCGTCTCGAATTGGCGTTGTATTGCCTCCACCATCAGCTTTTGAAGCAGCCGGCTGCAAATTCTGGTGTGAGCAAAGGAGCAGTGCAGGAGATTAACGCGGGGCGCGTTCGCCCGTGATTGCGACGGGTCATCGAACGCGACCCCACTGCGGGTGAATTAGCTCACGGACGCGACCTTGCATCGAGCCCGCTCAAGCAAGCCAATCATTGTTCTCAGCTCTTCCTTGGAAAGATGGGCCAGAAGCTCTTTCACTGTGGCGGCTACCACCGGATCCAGCTCTTTCAATCTATCTAATCCGACGCTTGTGATCTTCGTTAGCACCAACCGGCGATCCTTCACGCCGCGTTCTCTATGCACCAGGCCCTGCCGCTCCAGCCTCCCCAATAGGCGGGTGATGTCAGGATCTTGACTGATCAGGCGCACCCCTATTTCCGCGCAGGTCAACCCATGCTTTCCAGCTCCGCGCAAGATGCGCAGAGAGTTGTACTGTGTTTCGGTAATGCCGTAGGGCTTCAGCTTTAAATGCAGCGCGTGCTGCAACTGGTCGGCTGTTCGCACCAGGTTTAGAAAGGCCTCCGCATGTAGGCTTTCAAAGGATTTCGTCTGTCGGAGTTCTTTCTGCAGTTGGCCTGTTTTGCTTCCGGTCTGGAGGACTGTCTTGCTGCGCGGTTGGTGGCTTGCTGCACGAGTTCGTGGATCCGGTGGGGCGGTCATCAGGATGTCCTATTCACCGGCTGTCGCTGCCGCTCTAGGGTTGTTATAGCAGATGAATTTGCTCTTCAGGGCTCTCAAAAGGATTAGTACAGACACCCTGTTCTGTCCTTGCCGATTAGCTTAATCGATCGCCAAATTCAGTTGATGCCGCACATCTGCCCCGTGAACCCAAAAAATGACGTCTTCGGCGATGTTTGTCGCATGGTCGCCGATCCGTTCCAGGTTGCGTGAAATGATAATGGTATTCAGCGCCTGTTCTGTCCATTCGGGATGCTGCTGAATCGTGCGAATCATTGTCTCGTGGACCTCGCGGTTCATTCGATCCACTTCGTCATCCATAGTAAGAACGGACTTGGCCATCGTCACGTCTCCATCCAGTAAAGACTGCAGGGCCAAGCGGATCATTCGCTCGGTCATTTCGCCCAGATCGTGCAGGTTTACGGGCAGCTCTGCATGGGGCATTTGTAACATTTCGGTAGCGCGTTCGGCGATGTTGACTGACTGATCTCCGATCCGTTCCAAGTCGCCATTGATCTTAATGACGGCCAGCAGAAACCGCAAATCGATGGCCATGGGCTGCTCCATCGCCATCAGATCGTAGGCCATTTCGTCGACAGAACGCTCGGCGGCATTGATGGCCGTTTCATTTTCCAGCACGTGGTGCAGCAGGATCGTATCGGCTTTAAGGTAGCCGTCCATGGCGCAATCCATGGTCTGTTGCGCCAGCGCGGCCATGGCCAGTAGGTTGTCTTTTAAGTGCGCCAGCTGCTGCTGGTAATGTATGCGCGGCACGCGATTCCTCCCCGGCCCGTGAAGAATACACCAAATTGTCGCTACAAAGATTGAGATTTTGTGAATCTTTCCAAAACTTTTTCAGGGACTGCGTAGAGCCACTCGCTAGGCAAGTCTGCCTGCCTGGGTATATGGTGGGAATACCGCCGTGAGGACCCGCCCGGCCACGTTCTGAGAGCGCTGAGAAAAGAACTTGGGCGCAAAACGGAGTGTGACGAGTTCAGTTTCTTTCGCGATATTGGAAGCTAAAGGGCGGGATGCTGTATCCGCGCGGTATCCACCGCAGCCCACATCCACAGGCACTGTCAAAATGAGTGAAGGTGTCAGTTCTGATGCAATGACGGCATTAAACCCTTCCGACGAAAACCCGCAGGACATCTACAAGCTTCTGGTGGGATCAGTCGTTCCTCGCCCCATTGCGTTTGTGTCGTCGATGGACGCGGAAGGGGTGCGTAATCTTGCCCCGTTCAGCTTTTTTACCGTGGCCAGTGCCAATCCTCCCATCGTCTGTTTTTGTCCCATGATAAGGGGCAACGCCGCCAACAGCCTGCCGCCTACGAAAGACACCCTGCGCAACATCCTTGCCACCCGCGAGTTTGTCGTGAATATCGTTTCGGAGGAATTTGCGGTACAGATGAACGCTTGCTCCGCTGAACTACCGCCGGAAGTGGACGAATTTATGGTTTCCGGCCTGACGCCTCTTGCCAGCGATCTGGTCCGTCCACCGCGCGTGGCAGAGTCGCATGTTCAGATGGAGTGCCGCCTGCGCCAGGTTGTCCACGTCAGCACAGGGCCGCTGGGGGGGAGCCTGGTGCTGGGCGAGGTGCTGCGTTTTCATGTTCGCGAAGCTTTGCTGAATAACTTTCGCGTCGATCCGGAGAAGTTGCATGCCATTGGCCGCATGGCCGGTTCCACCTATGCTCGTACCCGAGACCGATTTGATATGGAGCGGCCGAGCTAAGATTTCTTCAAGAGCTTCATCGGATATCTACTGCTTTCCCGTACGAAGGTATTATGGCAACCGCAGACACACACGATCCCATTCGACGAATTGCTGTTCTGGGTGCAGGGACCATGGGCTCGCGCATCGCCGCCCACATTGCGAATGCGGGATATGCAGTCCTCCTTCTCGATATGGCATCGACCGATCCATCCGATCGAAACAGCCTAGCCGCTCAATCGCTGGCAAAGTTGAAGAACGCAAAACCAGCGGCATTCGTCGATCCGGCGTTCCTGTCTCGCATTCAAGTTGGAAACTTCGATGATGATTTAGAAAAGTTAAAGGCTTGCGATTGGGTCATCGAAGCCGTCGCGGAAAACCTTGCCATCAAGCGAACGTTGTTGGCGGCCGCCGCGCCGCATCTACAAGACAACGCGATTGTCACGACCAACACCAGCGGTCTTTCCGTCGCACAAATAGCACGGGACCTGCCGGAACATTTTCGTCACCGCTGGTTTGGAGCGCATTTTTTCAATCCCCCGCGCTATATGCGATTGGTGGAGATTATCTCGACGCCGGAGTCGGATTCCAGTGCCGTTGCTTCCATCGAGCATTTCGCGCAGGTTCATCTCGGAAAAACGGCGGTACATGCCCACGACACGCCGAATTTTATTGCCAATCGCATCGGCACATTTGCGCTGTTAAATACCTTTCAAACCATGCTGAAATTTGGCATGAGTATCGAAGAAGTGGATGCATTAACGGGATCGGTCATTGGCTGGCCCAGGACGGGCACATTTCGCCTGGCAGACATGGTGGGCATCGATATTTTGGTAGACGTGGCACGCAACTTCGCCGCCAATTCACACGATGAACGCTCCGATGTGGAACTGCCGGCGGCTCTGGATCGCATTGTGGAGCGTAAATGGCTGGGGGACAAGGCTGGCCAGGGTTTCTACAAAAAGGTCCGCGCCGCCGATGGCAAGGAGACGCGCTTCGCGCTTGACATAAACGCATGGGAATATAGGCTGGCCGAGCGCCCCAAGATCGCTGCCTTGGAAATGGCGAAGGCGAAAGAAGGTGTTGCGTTGAGGATTCGCGCTTTGTTGGCCGGCGATTCAGAACGCGATCCAGCAGCGCGCTTTTACTGGAAGATTCTTCCTGAGCTGTGGTCCTATGCCGCCAACCGCATTGGCGAAGTGGCCGATACGATTGTGGATATTGATACCGCCATGAAGGCTGGGTTCAACTGGGAATTAGGGCCATTCGAGATGTGGGATGCGGCGGGTTTCGTGGAAACCCTGGAAAAAATGCGCGTCCGCAAGCAGGCAATACCGAAAATTGCGGAAACGATGGTCGCTGCCGGAGCTACATCCTGGTATCGCAACCAGGGTGCGGAATTCTTCGACGTCGCGACGCGCGAATATCGGCCCGTCGTCGAGAGGCCCGGGGTTGCGACGCTGGCAAGCATCCAACGCGCCAATGGGGTGGTCAAGAAAAATCCAGGAGCATCGCTCATCGATCTGGGGGATGGAATTGCCTGCATCGAGTTCCATTCAAAGATGAACACGCTGGGCCAGGATATTGTGACATTCGTCCAGCGAACGCTGCGGCCTGGCAGCGATGCCATTCGAAATTTTCAAGGGTTTGTCATCACCAGCGATGCGACCAATTTTTCCGTGGGCGCCAACCTGATGCAGGTGTTGCTGGCAATTCAGGACGAGGAATGGGATGAGATTGATGGGTATGTTCGCCAGTTTCAGACGATGACCCAGTCAATTCATTCGTGCGAGCGTCCGGTCGTAGTTGCCCCATTTGGCATGTGCCTGGGTGGTGGTGCGGAAATCGCGTTGCATGCCACCGCCCGCCGCGCGCACATCGAATGCTATATGGGCTTGGTCGAAACCGGCGTGGGTCTGCTGCCTGCGGGCGGAGGATGCAAGCAGATGCTGTTGCGCGCCATCGATCTTGCTGGTGCGTTGCAACCCGGATCTCGAAGCGGCTCGGTCGAAATGCACGATTCTCTTCGGCGCGTGTTTGAAACAATTGCCATGGCAAAGGTTTCTACTTCTGCGGTGGAGGCGCGAGCGCTCCAGCTGCTGCGTCCGTCGGATGGCATTACGATGAACCGGCAGCGGCTTCTGTTGGACGCAAAATCAGAAGTAGTGGCATTAGCGGCAGCAGGATATGTGCCGCCACTGCCGCGTACCAATATTCCTGCTCCGGGTGAGGGAATTCTTTCGAATCTCAAGCTCGCCATCCACATGATGCGAGAAGCTGAATTTATCAGTGATCACGACAGGAAAGTCGCGCTTCACGTTGCCAATGTACTTTGTGGCGGCGCGGTTACTCCGGGATCGCCTATCACTGAACAATACGTGCTGGACCTCGAGCGCGAGGCATTTTTATCGCTCTGTGGAGAACCCAAAACCCTGGAACGCATCGCATTTACGTTGAAGACCGGCAAGCCGTTGCGGAACTAGGGAGCGGTCAAAGGAAATACATGAAAGAAGCGTTCATCGTCAGCGCAATGCGGACCGCGGTCGGGAAAGCTCCGAAAGGATCTCTCCGCTCCACCCGTCCGGATGATCTGGGAGCGGCTGCTGTACGTGGCGCATTGGCCCGCGTTCCTGAACTCGATGTGAGCCGCATTGAAGATGTCATTATCGGCTGTGCGATGCCGGAAGCCGAGCAGGGCCTGAATGTTGCCCGTATTCTTTCTCTGCGAGCTGGCCTGCGGGTGGAAACGGCAGCCATGACCATCAATCGATACTGCGCCTCCGGCCTGCAGTCCATCGCTCTTGCTGCGGAACGAATCCGCGAAGGCTCCGCCCATGTCATGATCGCAGGTGGAGTGGAATCCATGTCCATGATTCCCATGGGTGGTAACAAAATTGCGGCGAATCCATGGCTGGTCGATCATTATCCCGATTCGTACATGTCCATGGGCTTGACCGCCGAACGGGTTGCGAAACACTATGGCATCACGCGGGAGGACTCCGACCGGTTCGCGCTTGCAAGCCATCAAAAAGCACTGGCTGCAATCGAAGCGGGCAACTTTGACGACGAAATTGTGCCAGTTTCAGTTACGAATGTTGTGTCGAATGGAGCCGGCAAGCCTACGAAGCAGGAAATGGACTTCCGCGCTGATGAAGGACCTCGCTCAGATACCTCGTACGAGGCGCTGGCGAAACTTCCGCCTGTATTCCACGCTCATGGAATCGTAACCGCTGGCAACTCGTCGCAGATGTCGGATGGCGCAGCGGCTGCGGTCGTGGTTTCCGAGGAAATGATAGTCTCGCTCGGGCTTCAACCTCTGGCGCGCTTCGTGGCTTTCGCCTATACAGGCTGTCTTCCGGAGGAGATGGGGATCGGACCGGTCTACGCAATTCCGAAAGCATTGAAACTGGCTGGCCTGACCTTGGATCAGATCGATGTCATTGAGCTGAACGAAGCCTTTGCCGCGCAAGCGCTGGCAGTCATCCGATTAGCAAACCTGGATGCGTCGAAAGTGAATGTGAATGGCGGGGCCATTGCGCTGGGCCACCCACTGGGCTGCACCGGCGCGAAGTTGACGGCAACCATTCTGCGTGAACTGAAACGGCGGCGAGCCAAATATGGACTGGTAACGATGTGTGTTGGCGGCGGCATGGGAGCCGCTGGAATCTTTGAAAATCTTCAGTTGTGAAGGGTGGCCAAACGATGCGATTACAAATGGGCGGGGGCTTCGATGAGTAACTCAGAAAGACAAACTCTTCTGCGCGTTACCGGCGGAAGCTTCCTGATAGAAGATCTTGGCCCGGAAGATATCTTTACCTTGGAAGACATCTCTGACGTGCAGCAGCAGGTGGCACACACGACCGTAGAGTTTGCGGAAAATGAAATCCATCCGCAGATTCCTGCAATCGAATCGAAAAACTTTAGCGTGACGAAAGCTCTCCTTCGCAAGGCAGGCGAACTCGGACTGATGGGTGTCGATGTTCCGGAAGAATTCGGTGGCCTGCAAATGGACAAGGTGACGTCCGCTCTGATTGCGGAAAAAATTGCAATCTGCGGCAGCTTCTCAGTCGCATTCAGCGCCCACGTTGGAATTGGAACCTTGCCGTTGATCTGGTACGGCACCCCCGAACAGAAGAGAACGTATTTGGCGAAACTGGCGTCTGGAGAATGGATCGCCGCCTACGCGCTCTCGGAGGCATCCTCCGGCTCCGACGCAATGAATATTCGCGCCCAGGCGAAGCTCTCCTCCGATGGAAAAACCTACGTGCTGAATGGGGAAAAGATGTGGGTTTCCAATGCCGGCATCGCTGACCTGTTTACGGTATTCGCCAAGGTGGATGGCGAAAAGTTCGCTGCATTTCTGATCGAGGCCGGGACCCCCGGGCTTTCGATTGGCCCCGAGGAGCATAAACTTGGAATCCGCGGTTCCTCGACATGCCCACTCATTCTCGCCGATTGTCGAGTGCCCGTCGAAAATTTATTAGGCGAAGCGGGCAAAGGTCATCACATTGCCTTCAACATCCTGAATGTCGGCCGATACAAACTGGGTGCGGCGGCGATCGGCGGCGCAAAATATGCTTTGCGCAGTGGCATTCGTTATGCCAGGGAACGTATTGCCTTCTCAAAGCCGATCACCTCCTTTGGTCTGGTACAGCAAATGATTGCCGACTGTGCCGCCGGAATTTTTGCCGGCGAAGCGCTGGTCTATCGCGTGATCGGAGCCATCGACAATTCACTGGCGGAAGTCGACGAAGGTGCGACTGACACGGCGGCAGAGATCCAAAAACGTATTGAAGAATTCGCCGTCGAATGTTCCATTTTGAAGGTGTGGTGTTCGGAGATGCTGGATCGTGTCGTCGATCAGACGCTTCAGTTGCACGGCGGCTACGGATATGTTGAGGAATATTCCGCGGAACGTAGTTATCGCGATTCGCGCATCAACAGGATTTTTGAAGGCACGAACGAAATCAATCGACTGATTATTACGGGTTGGATGATGAAGCGCGCAATGCAAGGTCGCCTGGCTCTGCTGCCCGCCATCCAACGCGTGATGGATGGGATCATGGCTGGCCCAACTCCGCGTGAGGAACAAGAGGGCGCGCTTTCCGGCCCGCGCAGCCTGCTTGCCAATGCCAAGAAGTTGAGCCTGCTCTGCGCCGGTGCCGCTTCGCAAAAATATGGGAATGAATTGGCCGAGCAACAGGAGATCATGGCTGCCCTGGCGGATATGATCACAGAGGTATTGGTTTTGGAATCCGCAATTCTGCGTGCGGAGAAGATGCAAGGGCGTAGTCCGCTCGCTGTCATGATGACGAAGTACTATGCGTCGCGTTCCTTTCGTGTGGTGGAAACTGCCGCAGAAATCGTTCTGGGCGCCGTGGCGGAAGGCGATACATTGCGGACGCAAATGACAATCTTTCGTCGATTGGCGAAGCATGACGCAGAAAACACCGTCGCGCTGGGGCGGGAAATTGCCTCCGCCATCACCGAAGCCGGGCGATATAGGGTGTAAATCGGACGTCTGCTCGAATCGACTCCAAAACGGAAGCGATGAACAAATCAATCCAAAGTGAAACCCGCCAGGATGTGGTGGAGATCGGTGGCAGCGATCGAGTCTTCGTTCTCACCGGAGCCGGTATCAGCGCTGAAAGCGGCCTGAAGACCTTTCGCGATAACAATGGCTTGTGGGCCGGACATCGAGTGGAAACCGTTGCCACTCCCGAGGGTTGGGATGCCAACCCGGAACTTGTCTGGCAATTCTATTCGCACCGCAGAAGGGAATTGCAATCCAGCCAGCCCAATCCGGCGCACTACGCTCTTGCCCGGTTGGAGGAGAAAATTGGTGAGCGTCTCTTTCTATGCTCCCAGAATGTAGACGATTTGCATGAGCGCAGCGGTTCTCGCAACATGGTCCACATGCACGGAGAGCTTTGCAAATCACGCTGTGAAAGCGAGTGTGGTTCTCCTCCTATTGAGGACCGTAACAGTTACAATTCTCTGCATGAAATCCCCCGCTGCGCATGCGGCTCCCGCCTGCGGCCGCACATCGTGTGGTTTGGAGAGGTTCCACTGGAGATGCCGCGCATCCAGCAGGAGATCGACCGCTGCTCCCTTCTACTCGTCGTGGGAACGTCGGGCGCGGTGTACCCTGCGGCAAGCTTTGTCCACTGGGCCACGCAGCGGGCCGTAACTCCCGCACGAACTTACTACGTTGGCCCGGAACCACCGCTGAATGCAAGCGCATTTACGCGCATTTTTTTGGGAAAAGCGGGGCAGCTATTACCCGGCATGTTTCGGGTTCTCTAGGACTGCATGGCACAGAGCGGCCGAGAACACTGCCTGGGTCGGGGCTCTCGCCGTCATTCGGCACGGAGCGATGTCACCGGATCGATATTGGCGGCGCGTCGCGCCGGCAGGTAAGTTCCGGCCACGGCCAGCAATGGCAAAATGCAAATCGCTGCAATCAGCGCCAGTGGATCATACTGCGACGTATGGATAAGTTCCCCTTTCGCGAAGCGCCCCGCGACAAAAGCCAATGGAAGGCCGACGGCTACGCCCAGCAGGGCTAAGACACAGGCCTGCCGCAACACCATCCACATTACTTGCGTGCGATTCGCTCCCAACGCCATCCGAATCCCAATTTCCCGCGTGCGTTGCGAGGTGATAAAGGACAGAACTCCATAAATGCCGACCAGTGACAGCAGCAATGCAGTGACGGCGAACGTCCCGAATAGCGCTAAGGAAAACCGCGCCTCCGCGTAGCCATACATGTCCAGCATTTGCCGCATCGTCATCGCGTCGACAATGGGCTGGTCCCTGTCGATGGAATAGATGAGTTGGCGTACGGGATTCATCAGGTTGTCAGCCGGCTGTACCGTGGATACGATCAGGGTGTCCGCAATAGGCGCCACCGTGTAGGGAATGAAAATCTGCGGATAATCTTCGCGGAAGCCGGCAAACATGGGAATGTTGTTCATTACCCCGACCACCATGAATGCATCATCCTTCAGCCTATTTTTCCCGTCCGGCATAAAGTCTGGCAGACGCACGGTGCGACCCAGCACGTTCTGCCCGTTGAAATAGCGTTGCACAAAATTCTCGGTCACCACAACATCATGCGACTGATCCGCAATTTCGCGCGCGTCAAGGAAATGGCCCTGCAGCATCCTGCGGCTCACAATCGGAAGATATTGCGGGTCGG
>JAJYSL010000146.1 GCA_021793595.1 Acidobacteriota bacterium | reverse complement strand
CTCATGAATTGATAATAATTCCGTTGTCGCCTCGATTCCACCTTTCCAGGCATCGGCGAATGTCTTCCTTGGTGGTTCCAGGCTCGAGACCCATATAGGTATGGGGAAAATTGTTTTGGGTCAGGTTGTATTGCGGAGGGAAGTAGTAGGCTTCCGGTTTTCCCTTTTGTCCCACGAGTTTCGCGAATGCATCGCTCTGGTGCATGTGGTGCGGGATGGGACCCATGTTGTCAAAGAATTTGCAGAGCAGATTCCATCCGCCCTCGCGCTGCATAACATCCTCGCCCAGGAAAAGATCGCCGGCAGTTTCGACTGCTTCTTTGAGCAAGAATCTCTTCCCATTTTTGAGACGAATATAACTCAGGCCCTCATCCGGCAAAGTCTCCGGTCCATTGGAAGCCTTTGTCGTGGATGAAAACCAGCGTTCGTTAATTCCACCCCGATGACCTCCGAACGCGTACAAATCGTCCGGGTGCAGCTTCAATCTTTTTCCGGGAATCATGAAGGAGCGGGGAACCCAGCATGGTTCCAGTCTTACAATGCCGTCGCCTTCATCGATTGCTTCTTGTATCTGTGCTCTATTTTGCATGACGGACTCTTTCCTTTGCTCTAATGCTCCATCGGAATTCCAAACGCGTAGAGAGTGTGGTCATGCGTTGTAAAGAAGACATGACCATCGGCTACAGACACGCCGGAGAGATGGGTGTAGGTAGTGACTGCATCTTTGCTGGAGTAAAGTTGCTTACCCGTTGCGGCATCCAACGCATAAAGGATGGCATGGTGAGAAGCATCTCCGCCGGCGAGAGCAAATACCACTCCATTGACGATGACAGGAGGCGCTGGATTCATGAGATCGCCTGAAATCCAGGCCGGAGTCAATGCCGTGTGTCCACCGGTAGTGTCGACTTTAAAAGCGACAATACTGCCATGCGGGGCAGCTCCGTTGGTGTTGGCAAATTGAATATCCTGCCGCACCGGACCGGAGATGGATGCCAGCAGCCAGAGCGTGCCGTTATTATCTTGCCAACTTGCGAGGCTCTCCCAGCCGGGCTTTTTAGCATTGGAAATCTCAGCCGTCTGAGCCAGAGGCGTGCCGTGATTGCTGCCTCCGAGCGATCCGCTATCCAGTAGAACGATGCTACCGTTGCCGCCCGGACCCGCAATCAGATCTTTATCGTTGTCGCTGAGAACAATCGGGCTTACATCCAGCTTGTGCGATCTGGTGCCGGCCTGAGGCGTGTACCAATCCTTTACCTTCAGGGCCCCGGCGGTGAGAGCCACAAGGCTGTTGGAATGCACCCCGGCCGAGGGGTCCGCTTTGCCACCGCCGGTGGAGATATAGACTGTGCCGTCAGATCCGATCGTGGGGCCTGTCAAATCCGCTGGGGTGACCCTCTGAGATTGATAGCTGTGGATAGGATGCTGCGACGTATTCAGATCGATGGACCAAACGGCATTGGGAGCATGGCGGCATCCCCGACCTGACTCTGTATAGACGAGCTTGCCGTTCATATTCAGGCCGGATGCATTCTCAGCGCCATGCGGAAGAAATGCTACCGCTGGGGCATAATCCAGACCTGAGGCCAGAATTTGCTCATGGAGGTATCCGTCGCTGGTAAGGGCGTAGATTCCCTTTAAGGAGAAGCCGCCACCCGCAGCGGGAGCGCCGATCCATCGATCTGCTGTAGGGGGTGGTGGGGGCGGAGCTTCTGAAGAAGTGTGGGAGCGCCGTGCGCCGAAGTGAATAACGTGCGGCGGCTCCATCACAATTTGCACATCGGTGTCCTGGCAGGTTCCAGGTGCATGCTCAGCCTTGAGATGAAAATCCTTGCGCCACAGAACGGTGCCCTGCACGTAGTCCACCGCGTAGAGGGAATTGGAGTCGCCCCATAGAACCATATCTTTAAACCCGCGGCTGCTAATGATGCTGGGGGTAGCCAGCGGTTCGCTGAAAGATCCTGATTGCGCAGATGCGTTCGCGGGCTTGAACTTCCACAGAAACCGGAAGGAGCCAGCGAAGGTTTCCGTCGAAATCTTCGATTCCGATTTCTGCCAGTTATCATGGGCAGCTTCTCCGCCGGGAACATGCCAACCCCCACGTGGCTGAGCGGATGCCGTCGCCGAGGCTAGACATGCAGCGGCCACACCAAGACTCAGCGAACAACCTAGCAATCTTCGCATCAATCCACTTTCCTCGATTCGCATTGGCATAGGAGTTATCTTCGCCTTCGACCTCTGGCGGTCCAGGTTACCGCAAACCGAAGCAGTAAACGGTTCCGTCAAACGTGCCGAAAATCACACGCCCGCCGGCCACGGCAATGCCGGCCTGATGCAGGAACGACTTCACCTGGTCGCCACTGGAATACAAAACTTTGCCGGTCTCCGCATCCAGCGCGTACAGCTTGGCCGGTATCGAGCGCTTCACCCTGTCTTGCCAGCTATAAAGTCCACCGTCAATGTCATTGGCCTGCCCGGTGAATTCGCCGGAAGCGAGGACATAGACGACGCCGTTGGCTACGACGGGCGGTTCCGCGGTGACCATGTTGCGCGACAGCCACACGGGCATAAGCTTCATCTTCCCGCTTGTGTCGGTCAGCTTCATGGCGATGACTCCGCCATCCGGCGTTGCTCCGTGCGTAATTGAGAAGGGCACTGCGACCGGGCCTCCGATGGGCGCCAGCACCCATCGGGTTCCGTCGTGATCTTTCCAACTCGCGAAACTTCCCCACGTACCTTCGGTCTGGAAGTTTGCATTGGTATTGGAGACCAATGGACTGCGGTACAGCGGAACAAAGTGCGTGGGCCCACCGAGAGCATTGCTGTCCATCAGGAAATAGCGCCCTTCCTTGCCCGAACCGACCAATAAGTCGCGACCTTTATAAGGAAAAACGACGGGACTCACCGCCATATCCAAGTCACGCCTCGTCAACCACTCATGATTGATGGGCGTGTAGTAATCCTTGAGGGTCAAAGTATCGTGAGAAGAAGTGTAGGCCTGGACGCTTGTCGAGAGCTGACCGGTGGCGGGATTGTAAGGACCATCCCCGGTTTCGATATAGATGGTTCCGTCGGCGCCGATCGATGGACCGGCGGTCCCGAAAATGCCTCCCTGTCGGACCGGGGAGGAAAACGCCTTTCCATTGGTCAGGTCGACAGCATAGATCTTGTTGGGGACGCCGTGGCAGCCTTGGCCAGTGGCCGTGTACACCACGTTTCCATTCAGGTTCAATCCGTATGGCTTTCCATACGCGGCGGGCAGCATCTGCATCGGCGATTTGATTTCCTCACCCGTAGACAAATCCAACGTGTGCAGATACCCATCCGTGCCGAGCACATACAGAAAGCGCTGCGCGGCTCCGGAGGGCGTGACCACGGGCGTTGCCGATAATGCTTTGCTGCAAATAAAACCCTGATCGATTTCCGAATTCTGAGGTTGATCCGAAGCCCATTTCAAATGGCGCTGCCACAGGATCGTCCCGCTGTCAGCGTCGATGCCGTAGACTTCATCCGCGGCACCCGCCAGAATTGCCAGCGTCTTGACGCCGCTCGCAGTATGTACGCCGGCAATGATCAGCGGTTCTCGAAAGGAATGCATGCCCATTGTCTTGTTGTCGGTTTTCACCTTCCAGAGGAGGCGAATATCCTGGGCATTGCCGGTCGTCAACTTGCTCTCGTCCCTCTGCCACGCGTCGCGCTGCGGATCAAAGCTGCTGGTTCTCCACTCGGAAGCGGTGGTTGACTGAGCCTTGGCCGCGTAAGCGCCGAGATAGCTGCAACAAAGGCAGAAAATCGCCAGGAAACGAACTATATTGTTGCTGGTGGAAGCATTCGGCCGCATGGACGAGACTTGCCGACTTCTTTTCATACTCCGCTGAACTGCACCTTTATTCATGTGTTCTAGGATTGAGAATTTCTGTTTTCGGACGTATCTAGCGGTACTTTCTGAAGTGACGATCAGTGTACGCTCGCACCCGAAAAATCGTCAACAAACGTACCTATGGTCCCTACGCTGGAAGAACACCGTTATGTGTGCGGTGTTAGCCAGCAACGCGATCGGCAGTGTTCCAAGCAAATATGCAAGACGAGGCTGAGGCTGCAACGATTTGTGTTCTGATAATTCCGTGGGCATTCCAGAACATAATGAATTCGAAATTGGCACGGTGCGGGTGGGCGCGGGCAAGCTGTTTCTAATCGCGGGGCCATGCGTGATTGAGAGCGAGGCGCACGTTCGGAAAATGGCGGACGCGATCCAGCGCATCACAGACGATCTTGGCATTCCATACATTTTCAAAGCCAGCTACGACAAGGCGAATCGCACCTCGATGAAGAGTTTTCGCGGGCCGGGGCTGGAAGAGGGCTGTAGGATTTTACGGCGGCTGGCGCAGGCAACAGGATTGCCGGTGCTGACCGATGTGCACGATGCGCACGACTGCGAACGGGTCGCCGAGGATGTGGACGTGCTGCAGATTCCGGCGTTTCTGTGTCGCCAGACCGATTTGCTGGTGGCCGCAGCCAAGACCGGGCGCGCCGTGAATGTGAAGAAGGGACAGTTCGTCGCGCCCTGGGACATGGAGCACGTGGTGGAGAAGGTTCGCTCTGTGAGCGACAGCGCACGGGTGTTTTTGACGGAGCGCGGCGCAAGCTTCGGCTACAACAATCTTGTGGTGGACATGCGTTCACTGGCGGTGATGAGGCAGTATGCGCCGGTGGTGTTCGACGGAACGCATTCGGTGCAGACGCCTTCGGCACAGGGCGGGATAAGCGGAGGCCAGCCGGAATTTATTCCGGTGCTGACGCGGGCGGCGGTAGCTGCGGGCGTCGATGGAATCTTCCTCGAAGTCCACGATGATCCAGCTCACGCAAAGTCGGATGGAGCGTATGCGCTGGATCTTAAGCTGCTGAAGCCGCTGCTAGAGAGGCTGCTGGCGATTCATGCGGCGGCGCACGCGTAATCAAGCCGAATCCCCCGGAGCACTCGGATTCAGGCGAACACTTCCTGGCGCAGATATTGGTTTACAAATTTTCCCCTGGGATCGTATTCCTTCACCAAGGCCTTGAAGTCGTTCATACGCGGATAGAGCGGTTCCACCTGGGCGCCCGGCATGGTGAACACTTTTGCCCAGTGTGGCCGCATGGCGAAGGGGGCCAGCTTGGCCTGAATTTTGGGCACGACTTGCAGCACCGCTTCCCATTCCGGCTTCCAGGTAAAGTGGATGGTGAGCGAACGGCGTTTGTAGGCGGTGCTGAGCCAAAGATCGTCGGGCGCAACCGTACGCAGCTCGGTCACAAACAAATGCGGCGCGATCTGCTCGTGCAAGGTCTCCACGGCGCGGATGGCTTCATAGCCGCGATCGAAGGGCACAAAGAATTCCGTCTGCAGCTCGTGGCCGGCAGACGGCGTGAATCCGATCTTGAAGTGCGGCAGCCTCTCAAACCAAGGACCCACCTGATTTTGCTGGTCAGTGCATGCCTCGGGGCTGTAGCCGGGGCCCATGGGCGTCAGCTTTTCCCTGGCCAAAGTTGCGCCGTAGAACATGGGTGGTAGGGCAGCGGTACCGCCCTGATCCACACGACGCTTGAGCCATACCTGTTCGGCGCGTCCGCTTTGCCAGTGGGTAAATAAGGAGACGCTATAGGCTGCGCCCATGATGTCCGGCAGGTGGCGCTCGAGTTCGCTGAAGGGAAGATTTTGGTAGACTACCTGCGTCATTTCGAACCGTGGCTCAATCGCCAAGGTCATATGGGTCATAACACCCAATGCGCCCAGGCCGACTACGGCTCCGGCGAAGCGGTCGCCATCCCGTGCGCGAGAAAGGACGTGGACGCGGCCATCGGCGGCGACAAATTCAATTTCGCGCACGGCGGATGCCAGATTCTGATTCTTGACGCCGGATCCATGGGTCGCCGTGGAACAGGCGCCACCCACGGTAATGCCGAGAAGAGATGCCAGATTCTGGAGGGCCCAACCCTGATCGTTGAGCTGGACGCAGAGGTCGTCATATTGAACACCCGCGCCTACGCGCGCTGTTTTCGTGGCAGGGTCCACCTGCACGTTCTTCAATCCCAACATGGAAATTTGCGCGTCGGTAGAGTCGGCGATGCCGTTGAAGGAGTGCCGCGATCCGAGGGCTCGCAGATGAGGTACGCTGCGCACCGCGTCCTGCACGTCGGCCACCGTGAAAGGCTGAAATACTTTGTCGGTGTGGTAGTGGTAGTTCCCGCTCCAGTTCACACGCGGAACGCTGGTCGAGGGCGCCGGCGCGGCTTCGGCAAACTTTGGCATGGCCGCGGCTGCGGCCATTGCCGCTGATCCTTTCAGGAATTCGCGTTTGTCCACTTTTCCCTCGCGAGTGCCACTCTATCATGTGCGCACGAGAGTGAGGCCAGGGGACACCGGGCGAAAATCCACGGCGTGGCTTTTCGCTTGTTGGGGCAAACGAAGGGAATCGCTGCTACTTCCATGGATTGATATTCAATGGTCGGGACGGGCAGATTTGAACTGCCGACCCCTCGCACCCCAAGCGAGTGCTCTACCAGGCTGAGCCACGTCCCGACGGTCGCGTTTCAAGAAAAAACGCAGGGTCTTCGACAGTTTACACCGGCATTAGGCCGGCACGATAGGCGACGCAATTCTTATGCGGTCGGCGGAACGTACTCCTTGGGAACGGCGGAGCCTTCGCCGAAGAAGAACTGGTCCATCTGCTCGACCAGAAACTCCTGCGCCTCGCGGGTCCAGGGTTGCAGGCGATATTCATTCAGCAGCATTTTCTGCCGTTCCAGCCATTCTCCCCAGGCTTGTTTGGAAACGTTGTGGTAGATTTTGTTGCCGAAATCGCTGTCGAAAGGCGGCTCATCGAGCCCTTCCATCTGCGCCTTGTACTTCGCGCATTGAACCATGTGTGCCATGCTTGTTCGCTCCAAAAAGATCTCTCTTCTCCAGTGTACGGTCTTGCAGGCAAGATTGCCGAGTTGCGATTTACTCCACGGACGGATTGCGGGCTTCGTCCAAATAAATCTTTGTGTAATCGAGGTAGTTCCGGGCGTATTGCAGAATCATCTCACGGTCGGCGTCAGAGAGTTCGCGCCGCAGTTTGCCAGGGACTCCAGCCCACAAGGTACGCGGAGGAACGATTGTGCCCTCCGGGATGACCGCGCCGGCTGCCACGATGGAGCCTTCGCCGATGCGGGCATTGTTGAGGATGACGACGCCCATGCCGATCAGGCAGGCGTCCTCCACGATGCAGCCGTGGACGGTGGCATTGTGGCCGACGGTGACCCAGTCGCCGACGATGACGGGATAGCGGTAGCGCATGCCGTGCAGCACAGCGCAGTCCTGCACATTGGAGTTGGCGCCGATGGAAATGGAATGGACGTCGCCGCGTACGACCGCATTCATCCAGATGCTGGAATGCTCGCCGAGCGTGACATCACCGACCACCTGCGCCGAGGGGTCAACGTAACAGGAAGACGGGATGACGGGAGACTTGCCTTGATAGGGACGGATCATAGTCGGGACGCTGAAATTTCTCTGCCACCATTTTACGAGCAAGGGAAAGCGAGCAGGAAAGCCCCGCGGTTGCGAGCACCCCGTCTTGAGTGAGATCAAGACGGGGCGCGGAAAAGGACTTGGGATGCTTGGAGAGGCTAGCGGCCGCCACGATAGGTGAGGCGGTAGCCGCGAGCGAAATTGTTGCGGTAGATCTGAGCCGGCTGACCCGGAGGTACGGGCGGGTTGCGGAAGCGAGGATGTCGGTTGACTCGAGGCCTGAGCCCCAGAGACATATCGTGGCGGGCGGCGACCACACCGGCGTCAAAACCCCGGCGTGCAACCATGCCCGGAGGGGGCGGCGCATAATAGGGCGGCGGCACGGGATGGGCACAGCCGGCAAATGGAAGAAGGAACAGCGATAAACCTGCGATCGCGAACAGTTTCTTCATGAGGAAGACCTCTCTCAAAGTTGCATGGAGAACCATGCGCTGGAATTTGAATTCTGGCTCCTCGCTCAGGAGCGGGAGCATAGTGTCACAAACACGGGTGCGCGCGGAGAGTTGCGGCGGCGGGGAATGGAAGTGCCGATCCTTCGTAGGATTGTGGGCAAGAAATGAACCTCCCACATCTCCGATACGAGACGTGGGGCGCCAGGCGAAAAGGACAGGGTGCCGACGGCTCGAATCCATCCCAGGTTTTATATTGCGAGACCGTGGGGTACTCAGGATAGGATTGGGTGGGTATCGACTTGCCCCTCCGACGCCTGAGGGACGATATTTGGTGCACCCGGGGGTGCAGCCCCGAGGAGGAACGCGTGACCCTTACGCTGGAACGTCTTACCTACGCCCTAGACCAACGATTCTCAACCCTTATCGACATGAGCGACCTGAAACCAAGCCTTTCGCAAGAAGAGGTCAGAACTCATTTTTTGACCAGAGCGCAAGCCGCATTTGCTCTATCCGTACTTTCCGAGGCAGATCCCGCTGCGGCGGCCGCATCGGTCACAGACGGCCACTTCGATAACGGGCTGGACGCAATCCATTTCGATATAACTGAGAAGACTCTTTATCTCGTGCAGTCCAAATGGTCGAAGAATGGCACAAAAACTCTCGAAGAGGGTGATTGCGGAAAGTTCTTGAGGGGTGTCGAAAAGCTCATCCGCGGCGATTTCTCCGAGTTTAATGAGCGGATCAAAAGGCGGGAAGCCGAGCTTAACCAATTTCTCAAGCGTTCCGACGTTCGCATCACTCTAGTTGTTGCCTACAGCAGTTCTCAGCAACTGAGCGATAGCGTTCGCGATACGCTCTTAGAATTTCTTAACCAGCAGAATAAT
Source organism: Acidobacteriota bacterium (assembly GCA_021793595.1). The sequence continues at coordinate 1,667 of JAJYSL010000146.1, read as the reverse complement.
GTGGGCGATACCGAAGTTTTTAGCTTGGAGGTCCTTAACCTTGCGAGGCTCTACGGATTTTTGAGCGGGTCCGCCGTAACAAACAAAATCAAGCTTCAAATTGCTCTTTCGGAGTGGGGTACGATGGAGGATCCGTACAGGGCCTATTATGGGCAGGCTATGGTATCGGACATAGCGAACTGGGCCGCGCACGGGAAGCGGCTTCTGGATAAGAATTTGAGGTTTTATCGTGGGTCTACTGACATCAACGATGCGATTGAGTCCACCCTTGCAGGGCAGCCTGAACATTTTTGGTATTTCAATAACGGCATCACAATTCTCTGCTCGAAAGTCGAAAAAACTGTTCTCGGCGGTGATTCCAGAACGATGGGAATCTTTGATTGCGAAGGAGTGAGCGTGGTTAACGGTGGGCAGACGGTTGGCGTCATCTGGGAGGCCGCTAAGCGCTACAACGGCCAACCGATTCCGGCTGCCCGAGTCAATGTTAGGCTGATTTCCTTGGAGAGGTGCCCGCCCGATTTTGCCGTTGAAGTCACTCGGAGCACTAATACACAAAATCCGATCCAAAGTCGGGATTTTGCCGCGTTGGATCCGAACCAGCAGCGACTCGCCCTAGAAATGGAACTTGATGGCCTTAAATATTCGTTCAAGTCAGGCGACATCGATCCAAAAGGAGAGCAGGGCTGCAACATCGAAGACGCAACCGTCGCTCTCGCCTGCGCCAATAGTGATGTTGCCCTGGCCGTTCAGGCTAAACGCGAAATTGGCCAGTTGTGGCGCGACATCAAGAAACAGCCTTATACGACCTTGTTTAACGACTCCACCCAGGGGCGGGACGTGTGGAGAGCTGTTCAGGTTATGCGGACGGTGGCTGGAGATCTGGAGCAAATCGATCTTGCCCCTTATGTGAGGGGAGAACTAGTCGCCGTTCACGGCAACCGTTTCCTTCTTCACTTGGTTTTCCAGGATCCTCAGGTAAAAGGCTATCGCGACCAAAACGTCCCCATTGATTTGTTCCTACAGACGGCTAGGATGGCTACGCAACGCATCTTGGGCGAATTGGCAGCGGCTGTTGAGGAAAAACACCCGGACTCGTATTTGGCGAATCTTTTCAAAAATGCCAAGAAGTGTAAGGAACTGGCGGAATACATCGTGAAGAAACGCCCCGACTCAGCGGGGAGTGTTTAACTTTTGCGTCACCTTATCGGAAGGGAAAATTTGCAGGAGGGGGCTTGGCGCGCTGGTGGGTAGTGGTGCCATTCGATTTCCACAGGCTAGCGTCTCGGCAATTGCTGTGCCGCAGGATAGGGTTTCACTCACGCCTAGCAATCCATTACTCTTAATGACGATTGCCGTCAAGGAGTTCTGGCGTGAGCGTATCCGATTCAATCAATACAATTGTTATCGTTGTGGGAGGCGCAGCCACTGTTTACTATACCCGGCAACAGAACCAGATTTTCAGAGAGCAGAACAGAATTTTTGCTGCTCAGGCGGGTATCAAAATGCCTGAGCAACTTCTCGTCCAGAAAAGTAGATTTGGTCTTTATTGGCCGACCATCGCATCCCGAACGAACGTGTTGTTTTCCCCTCCTCTACGGATATGTCACAGGATTCAGAAGGCTTATGGGCAACCATGGAGCAACGCCTGGGCACAGATGGGTTAAAGG
>JAJYSL010000145.1 GCA_021793595.1 Acidobacteriota bacterium | reverse complement strand
CAACCTGATTCTTTATGGAAAGGCGAACCCGGTGGATGCTGCGGGAATCATTGGCGCCCACGTCAAGAGCATCCACGCAAAGGACGGCAAGTGGCCTACCGACCCGATGAAGCTCGGAAAAGAGGTATTGATCGGAACCGGTGACGTCGATTTCGCCAAGGTATTTGAGATCCTGCGCAGCAAGGGCTACAACGGCGCCGTCACCATCGAACGGGAAACGCATGGGCCTCAGCAGATCGCAGATGTTAAAAATGAAAAAGTCTATCTTGAGCGCATCCTCGATCCTTTCGGCATTGCATGCGCATCGCCAACCCACAACGGCAACATCTAAGGAGGCCGGAGAATATGGATCGAAGAGAGTTCGTAGGCGGGGCAGCAGCACTGTCCGGCATTATGTTTTTGAAGTCGAAGACTGCCTTTGGTTATGAGGCCAACTCTGCGGTCCGGCTCGGAGTCCTGGGAGTGGGCAGTCGCGGCACCCACGTTGCTACGTCCTTCGCACAGAACACAAGCGCCAGAGTCGTCGCACTCGCCGATCTGTTTCAGGACCAACTGGATCAAGGAAAAGCCCATTTCGATCAGGTGAATCAAGCCCTGAACGTCCCCGCCATCGACCCCAAGCTGATGTTCCGCGGCTACAAGGCATATGAAGAGATCGCTTCTTCGTCCGATATCGACGCGATCCAGATTTCCACGCCTCCGTGGTTCCATGTGCAGCATCTCGATGCCGTCGTCCGGGCCGGGAAACACGCCTATTGCGAAAAGCCCTTGGGAGTGGATGTTGCGCAGGCTAAAGAGGCACTGGAAATCGGCAAGCGCGCGGAAGGACGCCTCAGCCTGGAGATTGGGTTTGAGGTGCGGAGCGCGCCACCGATCGCCGAAGTAGTTCGGCGGATTCACAACGGTGACTTAGGCAAGATTGCTTCCATCACGGCGCACTACAACGCACCTGACGCGGTGAGTCACTCTGGAACCGACTGGTCCCCGGACGAAGCCCGCATTCGCAACTGGCTGTGGTATCGCAATCTTTCAGGCGGCATCCTCGTAGAACAAAACATCCACGTCATCGATATCTGTAACTGGATTCTTCAAAGCCGCCCGCTCAAAGCATTCGCCACCGGAGGGCGCAATATCATCACCCACGCCGGCGACACGTGGGATAACTACCAGGTTATCTTCACCTATCCCGACAACGTACATGTAAGCTTCTCCTCGACCCAGTTTGGTCACAATAAGTGGTTCGATGTCTCTGAGCGAATCTTCGGCGCCGACGGAATCGCGGAAGCACCGTATTCGGGCCCGGTTCGGATTATCGGCGACCATGCGTGGAACTGGAGCGATGACAGTTCCGCCAAGCCCGGAACGGCTGCATTCGCTGCCAACGGCGCCTTCAGCGACAACCTGAAGTATGCGGACCGGGATAAAGATCGAAGCTTTATCGACAGCATCACTTCCGGAAAGTTCCACAACCAAACCGCGGAAGGTGTCGAGAGTGCTTTGAGTTGCATGTTAGGCCGGATGGCGGGTCGACTCGGACGCGAGGTCACCTGGGATGAGCAATGGAAGCACGGTGAAAATTACACACTGGACATTGACATGAGCCAATTCAAATAGCCGGAATGAGGTGCACCGCAAGCATGCGGAAAGCTTTACTTCAGCGGCCGCAGCCCTGGTTGCCGGCGGACTTCGGACCGGCCGGCTTCGGCTGCTGCAGATGCCCTGTAATTCAGCGAATGGAATTCAACAATGGGGGCTGTATGCCGCCGAGACTATCCGTTCTCTTCGGCGCTTGATTCGGGTGTTTCAACTGAGGGGCCAACCAGGGCGGCATCATCCTGTTTACGAACTGACTTTTGCAGAAGCCGTCCTTTTACCTGCCACGTCTTTGCCCAGACGCGATTTGTCTGCTCTGGATTCTGCCTGTATGTGCGACTGCGGTCAGGTGGCGACCTGCCAGGCTGCAAGCACCGCACCGGGCTCGACTTGGCGCGGCAGTCCCCGCAGCGAAGGTGACGACAGTCAAGATCTAGAAAGTCCAAGGAGAATCGGGTATGTCTCATGAAATGCAGCCACATTGCGAGGTAGCCGGCAGTCAGAGCGAGGAAACAGCGAGTCACGAAACCACAAGGCGTGGTTTTTTACAGGGATCCATGGTGGTTGCCGGTTCGCTGCTCGCCGGTGCCGCCGCCGCTCCGTTCGCCGTGGCTGAAACAACTCCCAAACATCCCAACATCGTCTTCTTTCTGGGCGAGGGCACGCGCCACAACGCACTCTCCATCGCCGGCAATCGCATTGTGAAGACGCCCAACCACGACCGCATCGGACGTGAGGGCATGATGTTCCGGAATGCCTTCTGCACCAACGCGCTGTGCGCCCCCGCACGCGCCACGCTGCTTACCGGGATGTACTCCCGCTCTACGGGCGCGCTCAGCAACGCGCATCTCCAGGTTCCTCTGCCCTCCGACATTCCCATCTTCACCGACCTGCTTCGCGAGGCGGGTTATGAGATCGCCATCGTCGATAAGGTGCATGGTCAAAATGGATTTGAAGATCGCCACTGGGATTATTACTTCGGCCACAACGCCCCGGCCAACGACTACCCACACCCGATTTTTAAGGAAGGCCGCAACGGCGTAGTCGGCGAGCAAAAGCAATATATGGGGGATCCCATCTATATAGGAACCTATTGCGATGATCTGGCGGTGGACAAGGCCCTGAATTGGCTGAAGACTCGCCAGAGCAACAAACCCTTCTGCCTGCTGGTATGGTTTGTCGCGCCCCACGAGCCATTCTTCCGTCCGCGGCGCCTCCTGGACCTGTACAGTCACGGAACGATCATTCCCAAACCGGCAAGCTTCGATGACGATCTAAAAGGCTACCCGGGAAAGGCGAGATGTTTCGCGAACGCATGGAATAAGATCGGCACTACGTCCCACCATGACGCCTGCGGATCGCTGGAAGGCATGGCGAAGAACTACTATGCCGGGCTAGTGGGGGTGGACGATAACATCGGCCGCATCATGGACTATCTGGAAGAGCAGAACATTCTCGACGACACCGCGATCGTCTATACCTCAGACCACGGCTACTTCCTCGGCGAATGGCGCATGTTCGATAAGCGGCTGATGCACGAGCCTTCGCTCCGCGTCCCCTCGATGGTGCGCTATCCCAAGCGCATTCCCGCCGGAACGGTGCGCGACGAAAGTGTCCTCGATATCGATGTGGCGCCGACTATTCTGGATTTGGCTGGGGTGCCTGCTGCCAAGGGCATGCAAGGCAAGAGCCTGCTGCCTCTGGCGGAAGCCGCCGACCCGTCCTTCCGCAACGAGTGGTACTACCATTTTTACGAAGTGAGCAAGCAGGCTCCCCGCAATCGCGGCATCCGCACCGATCGGTACAAGCTGATCAATTATGATGCGGAGCAGCCTCAGGAATTCGAGCTTTACGACCTGGTCAACGATCCAGGAGAGGAGATAAACCTGTACGGGAATCCGAACTATGCCGCGCGGCAGAAGGAGCTGTGGAACCGCATGCTGGAGCTGGAAGCGGCGATTCCGGAGCGGCCGGAGCTATGATGCCGAAACCAGCTTCCCCGTAACGCCGAGGCGCGCGTGAGGCCAGGGATGCCAAGAGCATTTCCCTTATAACTGTGGGCTTTCTGAACACAACGAAGTGCAGCTTTTTTTCAACGGAGAAACTGCCTCGGCGTTCTCTCTTCGTTCTATACCAAACAGGGGAATTGCTCTAGCCGCGCACTCACAGGCACAGGCCAGTCCCATCCGTCTCAGGCAGTGTAAGATCGGCGCCGTTCTGCGCTCGCAGGCCTCGGGCCTTAATCCCAGGGCCAAACGCTTCCGCTTCATCGCGTTATTGCGGCAGCACCTTCCGGCCCGTCATGGTCAATTGTGCCGAAACTCCCTCTGCATTCGGTCCTGGCTGACTGCCACCTACAAACACGGAGTAGGGTCCGGGCAAAATCACGCGCTGGCCGTTGTCCAGCACCTGGCTCCATCGACGCGGCTCCAGAGTGAAATGAACCCGGCGGGTCGCCCCCGCGGGAATGTTCACCCGCGTAAATCCAACCAGAGAATGGATGGGAGCCGTCTGGGAAGCAGGATAGCTTACATACAGTTCAGCTACTTCCTCGCCCGCAATCCTGGATGTATTGGTCACATCCGCATCCACGGTCACCGGATCGCCTGCCTGCGCATGGCTCGTCGATAGATGAAGATTGTGGAAGCGGAAGGTCGAGTAGCTCAGACCGTAGCCAAATCCATACAATGGTGATCCGTGGAAATAGCGGTAGGTGCGGTCCGCCATCGAATAATCTTCAAACGGCGGCAATTGGCTGGTCGAGGAGTAGAAGGTAACCGGCAACCTTCCGCCGGGATTGTTTTTTCCCGTCAGCGTGTTCACGATGGCCTCGCCGCCGCGCGCACCTGGATACCACGCCTCGAGAATGGCATTGGCGTGCTGCTGGCACCAGTTGACCGCCAGCGCCGACCCGTTCATGAGTACCACCACCAGCGGCTTGCCGGTGGCGGCCACTGCCTGCAGCATCTGTTGCTGCACCTCTGGCAGGTTGATGGCTGTTCGATCGCCGCCGTCAAATCCCGGAATGTGGATCGGCATCTCTTCGCCTTCGAGGCGGGGAGAAATTCCCATCACCGCGACCACGACATCGGCCAGCTTCGCGGCTTTCACGGCTTGCTGCCGCAGCACGTCGACCGGTGGCTGCCAGTTTAAGCTGATGCCGGCGTTAAAGAGAGGGGACTGATGGGCATAATCGAGACGAAATGCGTGAGGCTTGGCATCGGAGAACGTGACATGAAATTCTCCGGGACTTGCCGCGCCTTGTGCTTGCTGGGACGCGTTGGATGCGACCTGCTTGCCGTCGAGCCAGACCGTGTAGGCTTCCACATCGGTGCAGCGGCGGCATGCGTGTACATGCACCTGGAAGGTGTAATCCCCCGGCGCCGGCGGGGTGAACGTTCCCGTCCAGCGAACGGAAAATGCGTCGCGGGGAATGCGGTGGGGAATGGGGCTGGCTGCATCCCAGTCCGTATCGATATGGCCCACGACTTTGGTGATGGCGGGGCCTGAAAAGTTCTGGTTGGCGAAGAATTTTGCCGTCAACCCTTCACCACCAGTTGTCCCGGTGTGAAACACATCCGGCGGAACAGGCAGCGGCAGCTGTTCCACATAGGGAGCGCCCTGTACATCAAGAATGCGAAGGTTCTTCTGCTTCGCCAGCGCCTGGAACGCGGCCAGCGGTGTTTCCGGATCGATCGGCGTGCCATTGTAATTGCCTTCCAGTGCCGCCAGGGAGGACGCATTGGGGCCGATCACGGCAATTGTTTTCACGCTGGTCCGCAGCGGAAGCACGCCATCGTTTTTCAGCAGCACCATCGCTTCCTCGGCTGCCCGCAGGTTCAGACTGGCATGCTCCGGGGAAAAGACAATCGAGCGGTTCAGCGACTGCAATGGCTGGTCTTTCGGAGGCGCAAGGATTCCGAGGCGAATGCGCGCCGTCATGAGCCGTTTTACTGCCGTGTCAATTTCGCTTTCCTTGATCAAACCATCGTGTACCGCTTGTACCAGGTGGGAATATTCATCCCCGCAGCTCAGGTCGGTACCTGCCCGCACCGCATCCACGGCGGCCTGCTCGACTGTCGGCGCATATTTGTGGCCGGTGGCGATATTGCCCACGGCCCCGCAGTCGGAGACGACATAACCGTCAAAGTTCCACTTTCCGCGCAAAATGTTTTGCAACAGCATCTTGCTGGCGCACGCCGGCACGCCATCGACGGCGCTGTAAGCGCACATGATGGAGTCAGCATGCCCCTCGACGATGGTGGCGCGGAAGGCCGGCAAGTAGGTGTCTTCCAGGTCATGAGGAGACACGTTGACGTTGAACTTATGCCGCAGGGGTTCGGGCCCGCTGTGGACATCGAAGTGTTTCGGTGTGGCGATGGCCAGATAGTAGTTGGGATTATTTCCCTGCACCCCAGTGACAAACTGCGTTCCCATCTGCCCGCTCAGAAAGGGATCTTCTCCGTAAGTCTCCTGACCGCGTCCCCAGCGCGGATCGCGAAAGATGTTTACGTTGGGCGCCCAGAAGTCCATGCCGAAGTAGATGGAGTGATTGTCTTCTTGCACGGCGGAGTTGTATCGCCCACGGCCCTCGATCCCGATCACATGCCCCTCTTCGTGAACCAGAGGAGCATCCCAGGTAGCCGCCATGCCGATGGCCTGGGGAAAGACAGTCGCATAGCCGGAGCGCGCCACTCCATGCAGCGCCTCGCTCCACCAGTTATAGGCGGCAATGCCCAGCCGCGGAATGGCGGGGGCTGTGTTCTGCATCTGCGAAACCTTTTCCTCCAACGTCATGCGAGAGACCAGATCGTTCACCCGTCGTTGAATAGCGAGGGAAGAGTTCTGAGAAGCCGTCTGTCGGTGGCTCGCAGCGGATTGAGCGAGACTTCCCGGAGCCAACAAAATCAGTGCTCCCATACCCGCCAAGCAGGCAGAAAACCACGCCTTCCGGCGTGCACAAGCTTCTGAAAACAAGGGTGATCGAAACATGCCATCTCCTTCTTTGCGTCGTAGATAAGGGACCGGATGGAACGTCTATCAATCTACTGTGCATCCGTCCCCCTGACAAATTCTCGCTTTTCCAGTCCGCAGCCACGGCCAGCCGGCTGCTATCAAGCCACGCGACGTCCACGGCCGAAATAAATAAAGTTGGGCAGGCGCAGTGAAATCTGCATCCTAAGTGCCCGAGAGGTATTTGATATGAGCACGTTCAAAAAGTCATGCCTTGGAACAACACTGGCACTGTTTTTGTGTATTGCTGTTTGCCTTGGAATTCAAGCTCAAACTACTGCGCAGGCTCCGGATTCAGGGCAGGCAGCCGCGAACCTGGCGCCCACGCATAGAGCAGCTTCCGCCTACGACAATGGAGCAGGGCCGGCGGCCGCGCAGTCGCAAAGTTCCGCTCCATCGGACCCGTCCTACGCGCCGCCAGCCGCGCCAATGGAGTACAGCCAGAATGAACCTCCGCCGCCGCCCGACCAGGCTGGGTACGATCAGGGTGGGTATGACCAGGGGAATTATAACGACTACGGAGATCAGTCGGATGTCTATGCTCCCGAACCTCCGCCGCCGATACCGGACTATGAGCAGCCATACTGCCCCGGCGACAACTACATCTGGACCCCCGGTTACTGGTATTTCAGTCCTGCGATAGGGTACTACTGGGTGCCTGGTGCCTGGGTGCTTGCTCCTTATATCGGCGCCCTCTGGACCCCGGGTTATTGGGGATTCTGGGGCGGTCGTTATCTTTGGTACAGCGGATACTGGGGGCCGTACATTGGCTTTTATGGCGGCATCAATTATGGGTTTGGCTACTTTGGCATTGGCTACCAGGGGGGCTACTGGAACCGAGGCGCTTTCTATTACAACCGTTCCGTTAACCGGATCGGTCGCGGCGTCCGTAATGTCTACATGCGCAATGTCAGATTCAACAACCGCAGTCGCGTTAGCTATAACGGCGGTCGCGGTGGACTGAATGTTCGGCCGACCCAGTCGCAAATGACAGCAAGTCGCGCGCAGCGTTATGGAGCGCTCCCGGCGCAGCGTCAACTGGTGCAACGGGCGCAGCGGAATCGTACCCAGTTTGCTAATGTCAACAAGGGAAGGCCGGGACAAGCAGCCTGGGCGCAGCCCGTCAACGGCGGCCGCCGAGCACCCGCAGCCCGACCAACCGGCCTTCGTCCTTTGAGAGGAGGGGGCCCCGCGCAGCAACAGAATCGCATGATGCAGCAACAGAACCGCACGGTGCAACAGCAGAACCGCACGGTGCAACAGCAGAACCGCATGATGCAGCAACAGAATCGTTCGCTGCAACAACAGAACCGCACAGTGCAGCAACAGAATCGCATGATGCAGCAGCAAAACCGCACGGTGCAGCAACAGAATCGTTCGGTGCCGCAGCGTCAGCAAGTGAGGCCTGCGCCGCAACGTCAGCAGGTGAGGCCTGCGCCGCAGCGCCAGCAATCTCGACCTGCGCCGCAGCAGCAGGGCAATCCGCACTGAGAGGTGGCAACGGATCTAAAACAATTCTGGAATCGTTTGGAAAGCAATACGGGTGGGAGCAGCGGCACGAGCCAGATGCATGCTGGCAAAGTAGAGAGTTTCCGTCCCGTATTTACGATTCAGATGGTCCATGGCCGCGGCCAGCTGACCGCGCCCGGCTTCGCGATCCAGCGTGTGGAAGAGGCTGAGCGTGTGCAGGGAATCCGGCACTAGATCCACCAGCGTCACGCTGACCAGAAAGGGCTTGTCATACAGCAGTCCCTGGGGACGCATTGACCATAATTTTTGCAGCCCTTCAATCAGGGTCTGCGAGTCCTGGCATTCCACCAGGCGCAACTGCCCCCGCCATGTCTGCTGGGGAATGCCTGAACCGTGCACTCCGCGCGCGGCGTTTTTTGGGACGGTAAAACGCAGATGCAGCGAGATGCCCGCAGCCCACAGCTTGTGCATGCGCAGCCGCATGGCAGCTCGATGCAGCAACTTGTGCGCGGTGGCGTAGGCACCCTCTATCGTCCGCAACTCCGGCCCCAGAACATGCTCGTGGCCCACGGACTTGGGGTGTTCCAGGTCGGCCTCGTGAAAATCTTCTCCACGCAGCCAGTGCCACAGGCGCTCGCCTTGAACGCCTCCCCAGGCTTGCCCCAGTTGTTCCGGCGACAAGGCCAGCAAGTCCGCCATGGTGTTGACGCCGTTGGTCCGCAACCTCAGTTCCATGCGTTTGCCGATGCCCACCAGATCGCGCAACGACAAACCCAGTAGCGCATGTGGCAGCAAATCCTTAGTCAGTGCGATCAGGCCGTCGGGCTTTTCCATATCAGAAGCGATCTTGGCCAGATACCGATTGGGCGCCAGTCCAATGGAACAACGCAGCGTACTTCCCACCTGTTCGCGAATCGTAGTTTTGATGCGTCGTGCCAACGCCATCGCCGCCAGCAGTGGCTGCTCGCGCCCCATCAATTCGCAAGCCATCTCATCGATTGAGCGCACGGAAGAAACAGGAATGCAGCTCTCCACCGCTTCTACGACGCGGTGATGGTAGTCGACGTAGAGTTCATGCCGCGCCTCGATCAGCACCAACCCGGGGCACATTCGTTTCGCCTCTGCCACTTGCGTCCCGGTTTTCACGCCGAACGCCTTCGCCTCGTAACTGGCGGCAATACAACAGGTGGTGTCCGCCATCAACGGCACCACTGCCACAGGCCGATTGCGCAAGTGGGGTTGCTTCTCTTGTTCGACGGAGGCAAAGTAGGAGTTCAGATCGAGAAACAACCAACGCACACGAGGCACGACTGGGCTAAGGAGCTCGGTTTTCGGTGGTTTTGCGTTGGAGGGCATGAAAATTTTCGCTAATCCTTCGCCACCATTGTGCGCCGGAACCGATTTCAGCGCAATCGTCCTCAGGTTTCTCCCTTCCCTGCTATGATTTACAAAAAAGTTAGTTTCGATTCATTTTTTTACATCCAAAGTCAACCCGAGTCCGTAATATGGAATCTATCTCGACAACTGAAGTTTGAACGGGAGACGACAGTATGCCGTGGGACAATCTAACAGCGTTCGGCGGGTGGTTGCATCGTTTTGAGCCTCTATTGCCGCTGGCGATCGGTGGTATCAGCCTGGCGATCCTTCTGGGTTGCGCCGTTGCCAGTTGGCTATGTCCTTCGGAAAAGGAAGACTGCCTGTTCCACCGCCACGTGATGTAGCTGCGCGCCATTCCACGCGCACCGCCAGGTGGAAGCCCATTTTTTGCTGAATCGAAAGCTCCATCCAGGGAGCGTTTTTTTTTGCGTGCTGATGTACAGACCGTGGTTTGCACTCCAGTGGCCACGGCACTGTCATCGGCATCTTCGTGATGCGACGATCACGAAATCGACGTTTTCGCGCGGCAGGACGGTCCGAACCAGATCTCGCGACGATCAGAGCTGGTTCCGGGTGGTAGACTCCGTTTGGGAAAACGTAGGTCTTGCAACGGAGAGCCTGGAGCATGCTTCGATCGACCATTCTGCGATGGGGAAGAGTTTTCGGAATGCTGATGCTGTCGCATATTTTGCTGGCGCAGCAAGTTTCCGCCAATCACACAGGGGCCATATTGCGGGTCCATTTGGATCAACCCGTGGCCCGCGTCAGTCCCATCTTTTATGGGCTGATGACCGAGGAGATCAATCACTCCTACGATGGTGGAATCTATGCGGAGTTGGTGCGCAATCGTGCGTTTCAGGACCGTCGAAGCAGTCCGGAGTACTGGCAGATTCAACGCGATGGAGATGCAAATGCCTCCATGGAGATCGATAGGTCCACGGGTCCAGCGCGGCCTTATCCAGCAGTTTGAAGCTAACAGTGGAGCAGGCCGATGACGCCGATCCAGCGGGCATCGTGAATAGCGGTTATTGGGGAATTCCGCTTCGTGCCCATACCACCTACGCCGGATCGTTCTATGCCAAAGGCGATACGGCTGCGACCGATCCTGTGACCATGAGGCTGGTGAACAAC
>JAJYSL010000144.1 GCA_021793595.1 Acidobacteriota bacterium | reverse complement strand
TCCGATCTCGGCAACAACCGCATACGCATTGAGCGCCGCTGCGTTCGGCGCCGTGTAGCCGGGGATCGGGTTGGGGTCGAGTTGGTTCCCGCTTGGGGAGACGCTATCGACAAACCCGGCGCGCCTCGTCGGCACAAGACCGAGCACTTTGACGCTGCCGTTCCATGTGGCGACAACCACAACCGGGACTCCGCGACCGAGACCGATGCGCAGGCCGGTCAGGCGGGATTGCGTGTTAGAGGACGTCTGGATCTGGGCGATGCCGTTCACAATAGGGGGCGTCCAGTAGTTGAAGGCAAGCTGGCCGAGCGGTCCCAGCGCAGGCGCGTAGTCGCTCAGCCGGAAGACGCCGTTGACCTCGTCGGGCGGAGGGCCGGGAGGCAGTACCACTTCGCCCATATCGCTGCCGTCGTAGTCCCGTGCGCAGAGCCGCGGATCGGGGACGAAGCCGACTATCCGCGCGTCGATGTTCGCCGCCGTGCCTTGCACAAACGACACGGGCGGATAACTTTGCTGGTTGTACTGGAAGGTGGGCAGTTCGCTGGCCGGGCTGGGGTGAGCCGGGTCCGCGCCAAAGAAACGCAGGTCGACCAAGTCACTCACCGACGTAGCACGGTAGATGATGTAGGCGGCAACATCCGGATTCGTGTCCAGTGCCCAGGCAACGATGATGGCCGACTCGGTCGGTTGCAACTTGTAGAGCACCGGCGGACGTGGAGCGGTAACGATCTTCGTGTAGTAGGGGCCGGTGGAATTCGTATTCGAGCTGAAGGATCCGGCCTGGTTCACCGCGGCCAGGCGGTAGATGGTGCGACCATAGCCGGTGCCGTCGACCGAGTCGGAGATGGTGGTTCCCGGATCGAACTTCTGCGGGTTGACGCGAACAAACCCGTCTGAGTTGTCGGCAAGGTCGGCCAGCGCGCAAAGCTCGTCGTCCAGCAGACCGCCGTAGAAATGCTCGATGAAGGCGCGTTGCGCACTCGCGTCTTCAAGAGCGGTCGCAAGGGTTAGCGAAGTGAAGGTCCGAGCCGGCGAGCTGATGGAAGCCTTGTAAGTCCCGACGGTGTTGTACGCAGTGAGCCATTCGGTCAGCGAGGCAATCCACGCGGCTAGGTCGGCTCGAGGCATGCCGCTGTCGATGACCACAGGGTTGCTGTCTGCCAGGTTGGCCACGGTGGTGCTGGCGCGGCGTTTGACATCGGCGAGCGAGAGAGAGCGGATGGAAGCGCGCTGAAGTACGTAGCCCAGGATGCCTGCGCCCGCAGGAGTGGCGAATGGAAGAGCGCGGCTGGCGCTTCCGTTTGCGTCGGCCGGGTTGTAAAAAAGGTGGTGTACCTGATGCACGGGCGTGACCACCGGTGGCGGCTGGGGCGGCTGGGGCGGTGTGAGCCGCTGCGGACCGTTGAAGATGAGAGTCACAGACTGGGGCTCAGGCCTATTCGGGTTGATTAGGTTGGGATCTACGATCTGCTCGTTGGCGAGAAATGGGCTTTGCGTGGACCCGGTGACCGAAACCTGCGCCCGTGCGCTCTGTTGCGCGATGGGTACATCGAGAGCCACGTCCAGGAGCGTCTGGACGCCGTACCCGGAGAGCAGGTAAGCCGGCTGACCCACGTAGTTGCTGGTGATGATGCGTGCGGAGCTTCCGGCCGTCAGCGTGGCCACTACCGGCGAGCTTGCGTTCGGACCCGCCCAGGCCGGAACCGCGGGACGAACAGAGTAGCGCTCCGAAGAACCGTCAGGCAGCGTAAGCATGAGCACCGGCACCGGATCGGTGCTGACCAGCACAGGCAGGGGCGGAGTCGTTTGAATTTCGACGGAGTAGCTGAGCCCGTCGGCCGAGAGCGTCGCGACCATAGACGCAATAAAAAGTTTCTGGATCTTCGGTTTGGGCACGGTCAGGTCGCTTGTGGCGATCTGACCGGTGACCGTGCCATTTGAGTCGATGGACTGAACGGTGATGCGTGCCGTAGCGATGTCTGGGTACATCATGAAAGCCGCGCCGGCCCAGTTGACTTTCAGATTGAGCGTGCCCCCGGTCCACTTGGATCCGTCGGGCGCCGCTGCGCCGCCGCCGGCGGGGGAATTGTCAAATTGCACGATGCGTATCGCAGTCGGCGCCGCCGCAATCTTCTCCACAGGACGCGGGCCAGACCAGTTGCTCCAAATGCCGAGGGCGCCAAAGATGTCAAAAGCGGCCACGCGGTGGCTCCATCCTCCGGCTGGGTCGGCCAGTTGCGAATCAACCAGCCGGTAAAGGTTCGCCGTGGGCACGTTTGAACCTTTGGTCTTGGGAACATTGCGGGTTGCAATCCAGCCTGGAAGGCGTGTCACGCTGCTGGCTACGCCGCTATCCTCACGTTCGGCCACAAAGCCGATCGGCTGGGTGGGCGGCGGAAGCTGCAAAGGATCGGTGACTGGATCGCCGGTCAGCTGGGAGGCGGAAACCGGCGGCGCCGGCCATTCCACGTCGATGAGACTGTGCGGTATCAGGGTGAGCGTCTTCGTGTCGATGTCCGCCTGGCGATGCCGGAAGGTGGAGTACGGCTGTCCCGGCGCTGCAATCGGCTGGATGGCCACCGGAGGAGGAATAATTGCGTACCGGGTACCAATAGCGTCAGGCGAAAGTGGATGCAGGGTGAGCGCGCCAATAGCGAGCACATATCCGCCGGGCGATACCCCGAGTGCGCCATTCACCTGGATATGGTCGATGAGCTGGGCGTCGCTGGGCGCATTCACTGTCGCATCAGACAATTGCGACGAACTGAAGTTCGCCGAGGAAACCACTACGCCTTCCGAGAGCCCCAGGATCATGCCATTGCCCGCTACCTGTACATCGACCCTCGGCACTGGCTGCGACAAGGCGATTGATACCTGCGGCCGCGGCGCAATCGGCAGGAACCATGCGCCCGGAGAGGTGGCGAGAAGCAGAGCGTCGGGCTGTTGGGCCTGGGTGAGAGCGCACGTAATGGAAGCCGCGGTGCTCTGTGCCAAGGACGGCGCCGAGGGATCAACGCGCGGCTTGTAGTTACGGTTGCTGTCGTACTTCGTCCAGCGAAACAGCGAGGTATTCCCGCCCAACGGGGCAATGGTCATACCGCCGAATGTTGCGGAGCCGCGCGCCAGCAGCGCTCCGGGGGCAAGGCCGGGAAAGATCACCGTGTCCTGGCAGGGCGTCGCGCCCCAGTAGCCGGAGATGCTGTAGTCGTATTGAACGCCCGGCGCAACCTGCTCATCGACAAAGTAAAGTCCCAGCACGCGGGCGAAGTAGGGGTCAAGCGACAGCAACAGCAGTTCTTGCATCAGGTTGATGTTCAGTTTCGGCGCGTTAGCTCCTGCGGACGAAGACTGCAGCGGCACCTCGTTGAGAAGAGTTGTCGGGAATCCCTTCACCAGCCGGACAAGTTCCGCGCGCAGCCGCGTGAGTTCGAGGTTCTCCTGGGCATGGGTGAGGTTCGCGGCGAGTTTCAAGGTACCCAGGCGGCGCTTCGCCTCTTTGATATCGTCCTTTTCGACCACAGGAGCCGCTGTAGTGGCGGGGTCGGCCGCACCAAAGTAGCGCGCGGGCCACTCCTGGACCGTGACGGGCAACGTGAAAGGAACTCCCCAGCATTGCCAGCCGTTGCCATTGGGGTCTCCCCAGCCTGGATTTCCGGTGCCAGGAGGATTCACGCCGCCTTGTCCTTTGCCTCCCCCGCAGCCACTGGGTGGCTCGATCGTTCCACACCCGCACTCGTCCACGCTGCCTGCGCCAACTACGCGCACGCAAGAAATTTCACTGGCCTGCACGGTGATGCGAAAGGCGCCATGCTCAACCGGGACGTCCCGCCTGCCGGAGACAGTCATCTTTCCGTCGGCATTGCAGCTGAATGTTTCGATGAGAACCACATCGCAACCCGGCGCGGCGCAACCGGCCAGCGTTACGCTCTGGCAGGGAGTGGCCAGAACCGTCTGCCACTCATTCCCGCTCCCGCTGGTGATGCCAGCAACGGAGGCACCGGTAGCCTGGAAGGAGCTTTGTCCCGCAACTGTGTCAGCTGCTTCGGCGTTGAGTGTTGCAGCCGAAGGCGGCGGCGGAATCAGCTTCTCGCCCTTCTTGGCCACGCGCCTGCAGAGCCAGAAACCTCCCGGTGGAAAGCCGAGCGCAGCCAAGAAGCTCCAGCGCAGATGAACGCCCTTCTCCATCGGCTGGCCGTCGAACGTTTCTTCCGAACCGCTGGCGACTCCGCCCTGCAAAGCCAATACGATGTTTCCCAAGGTCAGTCTCCCTTATGAATCGAGCGCATGTGCGTCGCTCCCCTCCTAGAGAGGAGCGGTCTCCAATCAGGGACGCTACGAGTCGGCATTCCCCGTCTGAACCGGGATTTCTCTACGGTTTCAGACTCGGTGTCAAAACCATTCCTGTCAGCCCCATATGGGGCCAACTTAGCATCCATGCCTTTCTGAGCGAAGCGAGCGGAAGGGTTGGGTGAGTATTTCCTACTTTAAAATTATGCGCTTGTCAAGAAAATATTTTGCGCTTTTCCGATTCAGACGCCCATAATGGGGGTGTAAGCCCAAACCCCAGAAAATTCCGTCACACCAAATCCAACCCAGCGACGATCCTTTCTCAGCGTGTGACGAGCGTTCCAAAGCCGAAGCCCTCCTCCAAGTCAGCAAAGCACTCATTTACGGTGCCATACCGGAAGATCTAACCGAGTGGGAACGTGCCGAAGCCACTTACAAAGAAGAAGCGGCAGCGTACGAGCAAGAAAGAGTCGAAGCTGTCAATGAAGTATGTGACGCTTACAACATCTTTTTCGTAGCAATAGAAGCCACACCGGAAGGCATCAACAAGAGCCCATTCACGTGCGCTTATGTGTCCCGTCTTCGGCGAATAGGTGTTCAAAATAGATCGTGAGACCTACATGCGCCGACGGCTTCCGATATCGTAATGAAGTCTGGGCTGAACAGGGGTGGAAGCAGGTGAGATTTCCTGGCATTGCCAATTAGCGCACTGTTCGTTCTAGAAATGATGGAAAGAGCCTGTGGGTAGGTGAAACCGTGTGTTTTCACCTTGTCTTCCAAGATCCGCATGACACAGAGCGATACCATGCACAAAATCACATGCGCTTCGATTCTTTTTGATCTCTGGTGAAACGCGGGGCGAATCTTTAGGTCGGATTTTGTCATACGGAAAGATTGCTCTACTGTCGGCAGGTAGTTGTAGTGGGAGATGACTTCTTCGTGCGTCAGGCTCGCATTATTCGTTAGGTACCCCTTCAGCCCATCGAACAGGCCAGCTCTCTCCACTGCTTGGTAATCAAGGGTCGGTTTTCCCTTGACTGAGAACTCCAAGAACTTGTGCTTTCTGACCGCTTTGTTCTGTAGAACAAGCTTTTCCAGTCGTGAAACTGACCTCTGCCTGCGGGTAGCATCGGCTTTGGCTCTTTTTCGCGAGTAAGAAACAATGAGTCTCATCTCTTTGTACTCAACCTCACAAATGGGCTGGCGGGTGAAGTCGTGAGAAAGGATCTTCTGCGTCACCGAAGAGTCCATGGACCTAATCCTGGCAGAGATGATGAAGTTCATTCCCATTTCTTTGATCAGTGAAACATTTGATGAACTAAGCATCCCGGCATCTGCCACAACTGTGATGGAATCGGTGCCAATTTGTCTGCGGGCAAATTCAACTCCATCTACCAAAGTCTTGCCTTCGTAGGTTTGGCCTGGATAAATCCGATATGAGAGCGGCATCCCAAGTTCATTGACACATAGTCCGAGTACAATCTGGGGAAGATCGGATCGGTGATCTTTGGAGTAACCCCTCCTGCGAAGACCAGGCCATGAATATTGGTCTTCGTCTTCGTGGTCAATTTCGAAGTACAAGGTGGTGACGTCGTACAACAGATAACTCATTGCCCCGGGGTACGAGGTTGAAACAGCTTCTCTGAGCGACTTTTGAATCTCGTTCTTATGCTTATAAATAGTGTCTAAGAACCTATAGATCTGATCCAGGCTATAGGTCGACCCAAGGGTATCTCTGAGCCAGGTAGCGGTGTCTCTCTTAGATGACGGGTGTATAATTCGCCCAATTGTGAGCAGTCGCAGTAGCGGGGTAAGCCTCCCGACGGAAATACCTAACGAATCAAAGACGTGTCCAAATATAAGTTCCGCCCCGTAATTGAAAACCCCCAGTGAGAAAAGACCTCTAATGGAATTCTGGCCTAAATCAAGGGAAAGCTGATTAGGACTAGACAACCTGGAGCGATCGGTCTGAGCTATCTTTTTTAGGATCTCGAGCTCATCATCGTTTCTGGCAGTTCCAATGTGTTTTATAAGTCTGGTCGTGTAACGGCCGCCAATCTTTTCCCGCTCTACGATTCTGACCCGCTTTGCACCTTTGTAGCTGGAGATATCAATGCGCACACGGCAATCCTATAGGTGTACAAAACAAACACCTATTTCAGACATACACAAGGTCACTACCAGCTACTTCACATATTATGACTTACTCAAAATGTGGGATTCAGTAAAAATCGCCGAAGACGGGAGAAGCCACACCGGAAGGCATCAACAAGAGCCCATTCACGTGCGCTTATGTGTGTTATTGGCACATCGGGATATGTGAAGCGCTCTCTCGGGGTGGTGCCAGAACCCCAGATTGTGATGCCCTATCCGGTGGCTTGCTGAATTGCACGCAGGTTTGAAAGTAGAGAGAGAAACTGCTGTGCCCATGGCCAAGGCTTTGGTCCCCGGAGAACCGCCCTTCCCGAGACGTTTACAAGCCGTGCTGCAACTGAGATGAACCGGGTTCTCATCGTCTTTGATGCCAGAAAGGTTCCCGCAGCGGTGATCTTGCCGAGAATCGCGCTCCATCTAAGCAGATTGTGGGCAAGTGCCGAGAGTGACACTTAACCTGACAATAACAAGGTGTGTAATGTGGTCGATATGTGGTCTGTGTTTAATCGTTGGAAGTTACATATAACTTATTTGGCGATATAAATAGTCTCTGAACAGCTAATATACCTTGAGCGGGCGACGAGAATCGAACTCGCGTTCTCAGCTTGGGAAGCTGATGTTCTACCTCTGAACTACACCCGCAAGCATGCTTCTTGCTTTTATACACACTATCGTATGTATCCATGATCTTGTCGGATCGAACTATTAAAGAAGAGCTTGCAAAGGGACGTATCGTAATTGATCCCTTGGATGAAGGATGTATCCAACCTTCATCGGTTGATCTTCATGTGGATAAGTACTTTCGAGTCTTTCGAAACCACACTGCGCGCGTCATAGACGTCAAAGAAGATCAGTCTGAATTAACCGAGCTTATTGAGATAAAAGATGATGAAGTTTTTATTCTTCATCCGGGCGAATTTGTTCTGGGTTCGACGCTTGAAAGAATAGGTATACCTGACGATCTTGTTGGGCGTCTCGAAGGCAAGTCATCGTTGGGTCGGCTCGGACTTCTGATACATTCCACTGCAGGTTTTGTCGACGCCGGATTCGACGGCAACATAACCCTGGAGCTGTCTAATGTGGCGAATCTGCCGATAACTGTATATCCAAACATGAAGATTGGCCAGATCTCGTTTCTAAAGATGACTTCTCCAGCAGATTTTCCATACGGATCGAGTCCAGTCGGCTCGAAATATCAGGGCCAAAGAGGTCCGACTCCGTCAAGATATTTTGAAAACTTCCAAAAGTAGCCAGGCCTGAGGTCCCAAGGGAGAAATTTGAGTTGTCGCGAGTTAGAGAAGGATTGTGACAGCAGGGCGAAATTTGGATAGTGTAAGCTAACTGCATTTTTATTTAGGTCCCTCATGGCAAACATGCCAGGGTACCGTAGGTGATCAGCACAAGGGTTGTTAGGGAGGAATTCGTTGAGATTGTTAATCGGCGTGGTCATCGTTGTGGTGGCCGCAGTGTTCGCAGGCAGAAGACTGCTCTTTCTTTTTGGCCTTATTACGTCCGGAAAGCCTGCCCCCGGCAGGACTGATAATGTGGGCAGACGTATTTGGGCCGAGCTATCTGAGGTCATTGGCCAGCGAAAGCTTTTGAAAAAGACTGTGCCCGGAATTGCGCACGCACTTACGTTTTGGGGCTTCCTCATTCTGCTTGCTACGATCATCGAGGCCTTCGGCGCACTATTTAGTTCCACATTTGCCATACCGCTGATTGGCCACGATTCCTGGCTTGGCTTCCTGGAAGATCTATTCTGCGTTTTGATCCTTATATCGCTTGCGGTATTTGCCATCCTCAGGATCAGCAACGCACCCGATCGTAGGCAGAGGGATTCACGCTTCTACGGTTCGCACACCGGTGCGGCTTGGCTGGTTCTGCTGGGGATCGCAATGGTGGTCATCACGCTGGTGATGTACCGAGCTGCTCAGGCAAACCTAGGACACTTCCCCTATGGCGACGCTGCCTTTGCTTCCCACGCGGTCGCTTCATGGATTCGAGGCCTTGGGACTACCGCCAATAAGGCGATCGAGGTGGTGTTCCTGGAGCTCAATATCGCGGTCATAATGGGATTCCTTGTTTTTGTAACCTATTCCAAACACCTTCACATATTCACCGCTCCGCTCAACGTGATATTTTCACGTCGGCCAAAGGCCTTGGGTGCACTTGGGACGACCCCGAACATGGATCCAGAGCAATTAAGCGAAGAAGATGTGTTTGGTTCAGGCCAGATTGAGCACCTTACGTGGAAGCAGAATCTCGATCTTGCCACCTGTACCGAGTGTGGAAGGTGTCAAGAACAATGTCCAGCGTGGAATACTGGCAAGCCCTTGTCCCCGAAGCTTGTGATCATGAGCTTGCGTGACCATCTCTTCAAGTCCGCTCCGTCACTCATTGGTCCGGGCGCCACTAAGTCGACGTCGGTGCCTTTAGTGCCAGACGTGATCGATTCTGATGTTCTGTGGGCCTGCACCACCTGCGGCGCCTGCGTAGAGGCATGTCCGGTGGATATCGAGCACATTGACACCATTGTCGATATGCGCCGTTACAAGGTATTGATGGACTCTGATTTTCCAACTGAAGCCAATCTGATGCTGAGGAACGTCGAGAATCAGGGCGATCCATGGGGTCTTGGCCAGTCAAAGAGACTTGATTGGACCAAGAGTCTCGACTTCGAAGTCCCGGTAATTACCGGTGAGATTCCGGAGGACGTTGAATATCTGTTCTGGGTTGGGTGTGCCGGCGCGTTGGATGAGAGGGCCTCCAAGACTACGCAGAGTATCGCAAGACTTCTTCATGCTGGCGGAGTGAAATTTGCAGTGCTAGGTCCCCGGGAATCATGCACCGGTGACCCTGCAAGACGGCTTGGCAACGAGTACCTGTACCAAATGCAGGCTACGACCAATATTGAAACTCTCAATAGCGCCAAGGTTAAGAAAATCATCGCCTCCTGTCCGCACTGTTTGAACTCACTGGCCAATGAATATCCCTCTCTGGGTGGTCACTACGAAGTGGTTCACCATTCCCAGATATTCGAGACGCTGGTTTCGGAAAAGAAACTTTCACCCGCCAATCCCGTCACTGCTACCGTGACCTACCACGACCCGTGCTACTTGGGCAGGCACAACTCGGTATATGACGAGCCAAGATCGGTATTGCACTCCGTACCGGGTGTAAAGACGATTGAGATGCATAAGCATCGTTCGAAAGGGTTCTGCTGCGGTGCGGGAGGGTCACGCATGTGGCTCGAGGAGAACATCGGCAAGCGTATCAATATGGAAAGAACCGACCAGGTCCTGGTCACGGGCGCGGACATGGTTGCAACCGCCTGTCCATATTGCATGATCATGTTGGACGACGGAGTAAAGACGCGCCAGTCTGAGGGCACTGCTGGCGAAGACATGAAGGTTTTAGATGTAGCACAGATATTGGAGCGGTCTTTGAGCGACTGAGAATTCGGAATTAGAGGGCGTAATCAAGGCCTGTCTTAATTGAGACAGGCCTTGATTGATTTTTGGTCTAGTTGTTGTGTTCTTACACTCCGATACCTTTGTACGGTATCAGGCGAATGCTTTGTTGTCCGCGTCTCTCAGCCTCTTTGACATGGCTTCGAGCAGCCGCACTGCCATAGAGGGGATTTCTTCCAGGACAGACGCGAATTCTCTGGCTGGCAGCACCAAAAGATCCATTTCAGTCTCAGCAGTGACTGTCGCAGATCTTGGAAGGTGGTCGAGAAGCGAGAGCTCCCCAAAACCGTCGCTAGGTCCTAGCATCGCAACCTCGTGGTTGTTTTTGCTGACTTTTGCTCGTCCGGAGACGATGAGGCAGAATTCTTTGCCCACCTTGCCTTCTTCGCAGAGTATTGAGCCAGGGTGAATTGTCACCTCGTCGCATACAGACTCCAGCAGGGCGAGTTCTTTGCGATTGCAGTCGCTGAAAAGCCAGCTGGACCTGAGCGCATTGGCTTTTGAATCCGTAACTTCATTTTTAACCATTTACAAAAGATAACACTATTTCTGCGCAACTGAGCTAAAGAATGCACCTGCCTATTGGATTTTTCTGAACTAGTTTGTAGCAGGCCCTTCAAAAGCGGATCGCCTAAAGGATGCTGGATCTCTTGGTTAATTTTGCCTTTAATGCTCGAATGCGAAGATCGG
>JAJYSL010000143.1 GCA_021793595.1 Acidobacteriota bacterium | reverse complement strand
GATTTTGTCACACGCGACAGCTATGACGATTTGGCGCGATGGACACGCGAGGCCAGGGTCGCCGGCCTACTGCTCGACATCGATACGCAAGGAGAAGACCCCCACGGCGGTCTGGCGATGCTGGATGAGTTACGCAAACTGAACCAGGATCTGACGCTGATTTCACTGAGCCGGTCGCGGACACTCGCGGTCGAAAAGCAAGCGATCGCCGCCGGCGCGGACGCGCATTTTTGACGCGGACCAGCGCCTCCAGAATTTCAAGCTTGCGCTCCGCGGATAACAGGCTGGCATTCTTCAGCGCGCTGCTGACCGTCTCCGCGATCGTGGTTAAGAAGAACTCATCATCGTCGTCGAAGGGCGGGATATCTTTATTGACGGCTTCCAGCACGCCAACTTCGGCGCCGTCCTGCAGCAGCGGCACCACCCAAGCTGTGGTGATGGGAACCGCGTCCTTATCGTCACGCAGGCCAGCGTTGCGGCTGGTGAGTCGCTCATCTTGGGGATCGGCGATCAGCAGCGGCTCGCCTTCTTCCGCCATATCCGCGACATACCCTTCGCCGACGGCCTGCGTCATCCGCGGCTGTACGGTAGCATCCTCCCCGCTGCTGGACGGCGCTTGGATAGAAGAGAACTTGCGGCGACCTTGAAAGCAGCGGAGCCATCCACCGCGTATGGGACGGCAGCGAATCCTGCTCGACGGAAACGTCTCCGGCGATTCCGATGGCGGTCCAGGCGGCCTCTTCGTCTTCAGCTCGATAACGGTGAACGACGCACGCAGACTCGGGAAATGCATCCGCAATAGCAGCAGACATCAGACCTGCTCTCGCGGCAGAATCCGATGCGGCCAGAAGCAATGAGGAAAGCTCGAGTATGGAATCGTTCGGCGAAGGCATGCTCATGCGGTCTGGCTTGACAAGGGTTACTTGCGGAACGGATTCTGAAGTCGCTGGAGCGTATCAAGCGTCCTCTCTGAAGTAGAGCAAATTTTGCGAGGAAATAGGGGAATCCGTGGATCTCGACATAAAACAGAGTGGCAACATCTGCCCTTGAAAGTAAAAGGGCCGCTCAAAATGGGAGAGCCGGTCAATCAGTTTGACAAAGCCGTTCAATCCGCCATCGCAAGCGGACACATTTTTCTTGTGTTGGACCTGGAGGCGATGCCGGTCGTGGATTCCTGCGGTATCGGCGCGATTGTGGATGCGCTGAGGCAAGCCACGCAACGCGGAGGGGATGCAAAACTAGTCAATCCGCCGCCGTTCGCGACCAAAACGTTGAAGATGGCCGGCATTCTGAATCTGTTCAAGGTGTATCCATCGGAAGCCAGCGCCGTGGCTGCCTGCGGCGCATAGAAGCTTTCTAGCCTATGGCTTCGCGATTCCGGGCAACGACCTGATACCGGCTTGATTGCAGGTTCCCCCCGGTTTGATCCGCTTCCGGCGCCGTTCTGGCGTAAATAAAGAAAAACTATGGAGTGGATAACCCGAATCTATTTCCGATTGAGGGGCTGACGACGTAATCTATAGAAAATCGGGGAAGACTGTTCCCATATTGCCTAGCGACTCCGAAGCTCAACAATTACAAATTCAAGTTCTGATTCGAAATCAGTTTTATAGGAGAAGGTATGTCAAGTGAATTGAGGGATTTTCTTGCGCTCTCGTACGGAGAGTTGGAGGATTTGAATCTGGAGGCCAAGGAGCAGCGGAAGAACCGCGTTGCGGCCCACAAGATCCAGGAACAGCGACTGAAATACCTGGCGGACGAAAAGCGGATCAAGGCTGTGACCGTGCTGTTCAGCGATCTGGAAGGTCGCCTGCACATGCTCGACTACGACAAAAAATTCCTCGTCAAGAGCTGGGACAATCTCACGTTCGACGGCTCCTCGATTCGCGGATTTACGGCGCAACGCGAAAGCGATTTGCGACTTGGCATCGACTGGAGCGCCTTCTACTGGGCGCCCGCCGATGTCTTCGGCTCGGGCAAGGTGCTGGTGTTCGGCGAAGTGATCGACAAGAACGGCAAGCCCTACAGCGCCGACATTCGCGGCGAACTGAAGCAATTTGCCAGCAAGCTGTACAAAACTGACGGCTATACCCTGAACGCGGCCAATGAGATTGAAGGCTTCCTGTTCCAGGGCGTCGACGCTGAACGGAATTACTATCAGACCGGCAAGTTTGAATATGTAAACACGGGCGGCTACTACCACTCGCTGCCGGGCGATCCGCTACGCACTTTCATTGATACCACCGCTGAAGTGCAACGGGCGATGGGATTTGAGAATGAGAAGGATCACCCGGAGGTCGCGCCGTCGCAGTTTGAGATCAACTACAGCTATGGAGAGGTGGTGGCAGCCGCCGACCAGATCCAACTGTACAAGCTGATCTGCCGCCAGGTCGCGACCAACCTTGGAATGACGGCGTCCTTTCTCCCCAAGCCAGTGGTCGGCGTAAACGGCAGCGGCATGCATACGAACGTCTCCATCAGCAAAGACGGAAAGAATCTGTTTTGGGACGCCAAGGGCGAAGAGAAAGTGAGCGACTTCGCCTGGAACTTTGTCGACCGCATCCTGACGCACGGGAACGATCTTTGCCTGTTGCTGAACGCCAGCGTGAACGCCTATCGCCGTTTGGATCCGCACTTCGAGGCACCCAACCAGATCAAGGCATCAGCGGTGGATCGCGGCTCGATGATTCGAATTCCGATCGGCAACGAGAAGAGCGCCCGCATCGAAGTTCGATCGGTCAGTCCGGATGCCAATCCATATCTGGTCCTGTATTCAATCTTCCGATCGGGATTGCAGGGCAACAAGTCAACGGTGAAGAACCTGCGCCAGGCGGAACGCTACCTGCCAGACAACGTCTACAAGGCAATTGAGGATTTCCGCGATGCCGCATGGACGACAAAGCTGTTGGGCGCAGACGTCAAGGGGCGCTATGCGGATCTGAAGCAGGCGGCGGCGGACCGTTGCGCTCGCCTGTTGGGAACCTATGTCAAAGTTCCGGAGGTCCAATACCATCACGACGTCTATAACCAGTTTCTGTGGAACATGTTTTAATCTTCATCCACGAAACCTCGTCAAAACGCGAAGGGCATGGCATTGGCCATGCCCTTCGCGTTTTGACGAGCAACGGCGCCAGAATGGGACACGTCGCGGATGACCCAGCGGTCGCGTCAAGAACAGCGAGTCATCGGTGGATCAGGCCAACTCCAGTTCAATCTTTTCTGCCGCGCGATCAAGCTTCACGATTCGAAAACTGCGAATCTGCCCCTTGGCCAGGGGCTCCGGCTGCTTCGATGAAGGAGCAGCACCATTTTTCCACCGGGCCTGTAACATCGAGGTCAACGCAGACAAGTCCGCACCGGAAGTGCTTTTGCTTTCAGACGAAGGCGCGGCCGCCGTCGCGAGGGTGCAATTCGCGCGAATGCCATCCCCCAGTTCGATGATTGCAGCTTGGGGACCCTGCTCCACAACGCGACCGGATACTACGTCTCCCGGTTTGTGTTCTTCCAGGTATTCACCCAACCCGGTGGGAACCAGTTGCTTCATGCTCAGCTTGATCTGCCGCTTCTCCGTATCAACGGCAAGCACCTGGGCTTTGACAATCTGGCCAGCGCGCAACACATCCTGTGGATGATCGATATGCTTTTCGGCGCTGATCTCGCTGACGTGCACCAGCCCCTCGACGCCTTCGGTGATCTGCACGAAGGCGCCGAACTTCATCAGCTTCGTCACCGGACCTTCCATGGTTGAGCCAACCGGAAATTTCTGCAACGCATCTGCCCAGGGATCGCCAAGTGCCTGCTTGAGTCCAAGAGAGATGCGGTGTTCGCCAGCGCTAACGGAAAGAATGATTGCCTCCACCGTGTCGCCCGGTTTGAGAATGTCGCTGGGCTTGCGAACTTTCTTCAGCCATGACATCTCCGAAACGTGGATTAGGCCTTCGATTCCCGGTTCCAGTTCGACGAAAGCTCCGAAGTCCATGAGACGCGTGACCGTTCCAGTGATTCGCTGGCCAACTTTATATCTCTCTGCTGCGGCCTCCCACGGCTCCGGCTGAAGCTGTTTGAGCCCAAGAGAAATGCGGTTATTCTCTGGATCGACCTTCAGAACCTTGAGCTGCAGTGGCTGCCCGACTGTCAGCACATCTTCCGGCGAATGCACGCGGTTCCACGAGATATCGCTTACATGCAGCAAGCCATCAATCCCGCCGATATCAATAAAAGCGCCATAGCTTGCAAGGCTGCGAACTTCCCCGCTGACGATATCCCCCTCCTTGAGAGCGGAGTATCGGTCTTGGCGAGCCGATAGGGCCTGCTCTTCGAGGATGGCGCGGCGGTCGACAACAACATCCTCATCCGTCACGTCCAGCTTGGTGATGCGGCAAGTAATTTCCTGGCCGACCAACTTCTCCATCTCGGCGGCATCACGCACCCCGCTGCGGGAGGCCGGCATAAAAGCGCGCACGCCAACATCCACGTTGAGGCCGCCCTTGACCACGCCGGTCACGATACCTACGACGGCAGATTTTTGCGCAAAGGCCTCCTCCAGCGAAGACCAGTCTGTCGGCAGCGTCACCCGTAGCCGAGACAGTTCGTAATAGCCCTCCAGATTGCGGCCCTTGACTGAGACCGGAAACTTGTCTCCGGGCGCGACGCCTTCCGCGTTGTTCTCGAACGCCGTTCGCAGCAAGATCCCCTCGGCTTTGAATCCGATATCCAGATAGACAGATTCAGCGTCTATGGAGACGACGACCCCTTCCAATTGCTTGGCGCCGCCTTCCGCCTTGTGGGAGTGGCTTTGTTCAAATTGCGCGAGCAATTCACCGAATGATTCAGTGGCGGGTTCGGGTGCGGCTTCGAGTGGAGAGGATGAATTTGGGATGATTTCGTTTGACATAATGGCTTACGTACCATTGTGGCACGAGCCACCCTCCGATGATATTTCGCGGGCTGAGCGGATCCATTGCTAAGCGCTGCGCATGGACGACCGCAAGGTGTGAGTCAGCACTTGGCGGAGGGCGATACAGTTCTTTGCTATGGAAAACTATCCGGTGCGCGCGGGACGGAAATCCTGCCCTCTATTTCGGCTGCTTGGCCTGATTCTTCTGAGCGCACCGCGACTGTTGCATGCGCAGGTGCCCGCACCTACTGCGATGACTCCAGCAGTTCCGGACTGGGCGCAGCCAGGTTCCCCTACCCACGAACAGGTGCCGCCGCCCGCAAACTTCCATCGGCCAAGCAGAAATTTCGATACTCCCATTGGCATATTTCAAGGGCAATCGGATATAGGCTCCGCAGTCGTGCCGGGCAGCGCGAGTTATAACACCAAGACAAAGCAATACACCATTACCTCGGCTGGCTACAACATCTGGTACTCTCGCGACGAGTTCCGTTATCTCTGGAAGAAAATGTCGGGCGACGTTTCGCTGGCCGCCGATGTTACGTTCCCAGACCCGAAGGGTTATAGCGATCGCAAAGCTGTGCTGGTAATTCGCCAGAATCTCGAAGACGACTCCAAGGAAGCCATGACCGGCGAACACGGAACAGGGATGATCCATCTGGCGCAGCGCCCGACCCGAGGCGTGGACATGGCGGACATGCAGTTTCGCTTTGGAGGAACGCTTGAAGGAGTGATGGCAAAGCGCATTGGAATCGAAAAGCATGGCGATGCGATCGCAATTTTTGTCAGTTTGAAAGGCGAGCCCATGCATCAGTTCGGACCGCCGATTCATCTGCACTTCGATGGACCTTTTTATGTCGGCATCGGCTTCTGCTCGCATCTTCCCGCCACTCGGGATACAGCCGTGCTTCAGACGTCGTTCTTGAGAACTCTGCCGGTAAGGTGCAATAAAGCCGCCCCATCCCGCAAGATCCGCCTTCAGCTGCGAGCTACCTGTCCGCGAGAGACGAGAGTTGCTCAATTGATCTGGGTGCGTGCCGGATCCATGAACCATCCCCATTCATTAAAATTCTGGATGGCAGAACGGATGTGCAAAAACAGCAGCTTTCGATTTCGATACGATCCCATCTGATGGACATGCTCGACAGTTACGCCGGGCCAATATAACAGCCTCGACACGCCTGACATTCGCCGACAGAGGTCAACATCCTCCATCTAGAGAAAAATCTCTCATCGAAACCGCTCACTGCCCCCACACAGGGCGCCACGCAAACACAAAGCAACCCGAGAGCGTCTTGAAGGCCTAGCTCTCCTCTTCATCGAAACAGACTGCCACCTTGCCGCAGCGTCCGGAGGCCATCAAGGCATAGGCCTCGCCGACACGAGCGAGAGGAAAGCGATGAGTGACCAGGCTCGACGGAAACAGATGCCAACGCACCAGACGCTCAACCAGCTCTTCCATTCTCCAGATGGATGTGACCCAGGAGCCATAAATGGTCTTCTGGTCATGCATCAAATCGGCGGACGGCTGAAATTGAACCGTTGCGCCTTCGCCCAGAAAAACGATTCGACCCCAACGCCGAGTGGCACGGATCGCAGTCGCCCGCGCGTCTGGATGACCGGAACATTCGACAGCACGCTCGACTCCGCGACCCGACGTTAGCGCCAATATCTCCGCAGCATTGTTCGACCCTGATGGAATCACCTCGTCGCAGAGCCCAAGCTGGCGCGCGAGCTGCAGACGTTCCGGCAACACGTCGATCCCGAAGATACGCTGCGCACCCAGCTTGCGGCAGAGCACCGCCGTTGCCATGCCAACCGGGCCGAGCCCTGTGATGAGTACCGCATCGTTTCCACTAATGCCAATTTTCTGCAGGCCTTCGTACGCTGTGCCAAACCCACAAGCAACCTGCGCCCCATCCGTATAGGAGAGCGCGTCCGGCAGCGACACCAAATCCTTCTCTTCCGCAAGAAGATAATCCGCCATGCCGCCGTCACGCTGCCAACCGTAGGCTCGGCGATACTTTTCACTAGTACAAGAGATCATAAAGCCGCGGCGACAGTCGTTGCACAGACCACATCCGGAAATGTGATAGACGATCACGCGATCGCTAACCGCAAAACGCCGGCAGCCTGGTCCTGTCTGTACAATCTGCCCGCAAGGCTCGTGGCCTGCGATCACGCCCTGGTACCCCTCGGGCCCTTTCCCCAGATGCTCGCGATAGATGGCGCGAATGTCCGATCCGCAGATGGTCGAAGACTTCATGCGCAGCAGCACCTGGCCCCAACCTGGCTCCGGCACAGCATAGGATCGAATTTCCGCGGTGCTGTTCCCAGGGAGCACAGCCCCTTGCATTTCAGCTCCCGCTTTCACGTGCATGTCGCTCGTCAACATTCCTCCTTTGTCCTGGTTAAGCCGGCGTAATGGTTCCATTCTCATCCCAAAGATCGTGCCATGACTGGTTTTCCTTCCACAAAAAAACATGGCCCTTGATCAAACGGCAGTTGCGATCCACAGCGGCAATACTTTCCATTTCTTCAGGAGACAGCGGATCTTCCACCACTGCGCGCAGATTCGCTGTATAGTTGCGCGGGTTGACGGAAAACGGAATCGCCACTTCGCCTCGCTGCACCGCCCATTTGAGACAAACTTCAGCGGGATGGACGCGATGATCTTCCGCAATGGCGCGAATCACAGCCTCGTCGAGTGGAGAAGTATCCGACGGTGTTCGATCTCTTTCAGGTCGCCCAGGCGAACCGAGTGGGCAATATCCGATCGGCTGAATCTTTTCTTTTAGCAGATAGTCAAGAAATTCCGGCTGCTGAAAGTGCGGATGCAACTCCATCTCATTACATGCAGGCCGCACGCGAGCATCCATCAGCAGTAGTTCTAGCTTCGGAATGGTCATATTGGAAGTTCCGATGTGACGAACTAATCCGAGATCCACCAGCTTCTCCATCGCATTCCATGTTTCCATGAATTCCGAGTGAATGTACGGACGAGCCTCCGGACTTCGTGCATCGACATCGCAGCCGGGCGGATGATAGTTAGGAAATGGCCAGTGGACTAAATAGAGATCGAGATACTCTAGCCGCAGATCACGCAGAGACTGCCTACATGAGGACTCGACATCCTTCGATGCATGCTTGTCGTTCCATAGCTTGGATGTGATCCAGAACTCCTCGCGCCGCGCAATCACGTTATACACGGACTCCAGTGCTTCGCCGATATGTGGTTCATTACCATAGACCGAGGCGCAGTCAAACTGGCGATATCCGATCCTCGCCGCATCGAACACCGCAGCAGCGATCTCGGGTGCACTGACCTTGTCGGAGCCAAACGTGCCCAAACCAACAGCGGGAATCTGAGCGCCGCTGGCGAGGGTGCGGCGGGGCACTCTCGCAGGATCGATCGTTTTTTGCGACTGCGTCACTCGACATTGAACCTCGAACCTATTATGCTGCGGCAACGAGGCAATTGCACATTCTAGTAGATTCGGTGGAGACTGCACGTGCGCTCGGCGAATTTCTAGCCGACCCAACTCTAGCGGGCGAAGCCGCGTATCCGATCGACATTCTGTCTCGGACATTTCTGATGAATCCTTCCTTACTCTACTTTTGAAGCCGGCCGGCGAACTACAACGGAATTCGATGACAGAAAAGAAAAGAGCCTGTATATCTATCCACGGGGCGCGTTTACAACTTGGGGGCACGACAGCGTGATCACGATTCGCGATATTGCAAAGGCAACCGGACTATCCACGGCTACGGTATCAATGGTTCTGAACCAAGCGGGGCGCAGAATCCCCCGGTAACACAAAAACTGATACAAGAGACTGCGCTCAAACTTGGCTATTTTCCCGATCTCCAGGCGCGCTCACTTCGAAGCAAGCGGACTCACAGTATCGGTGTCCTGGTATTTGACATCACCGACCCATATTGCGGTCTCGTCATCCGGGGTATCGAGAATTTCCTGGAATCAGCGGGATACATGTCTGTCTTGGCGGACCTGCAAAACACTCCCCGGCGCCTGCATCGATGCTTGCAAATGCTGATTGGGCGTCGGGTCGAAGGAATCATCGCGATCGCGAACCCGGTACATCTAGGAACGGAACTATCCGCGGCGCTCACACGATTTAAGATTCCTGGCATTATTATCGGTAGCCAGCCGGAGAGCAAACGCTATTCTTCAGTAACGATTGATAATACTGCAGGCAGCCGAGCGGCGATTGAGCATCTCTATTCCCTTGGCCATCGTCGCATCGCCGTCATCAAAGGCCCCAAAACGATGACAGATAGTGCTCCACGATGGAACGGAATTCGCGACTACGCGCGGAAAAAAGGCATTCCAATCGATCAGGCTCTGGTTGTGGAGATACGAGGGAGCAACTCGAGTTATCAAGAGGGCTACGACCTTACACAGCAATTGATACATACTGGAAAGCACTTCAGCGGGCTGATTGCGTTCGACGACCTGACTGCCTTTGCAGCGATCGGAGCATTGAGCAGTGCAGGTCGCCGTGTCCCGGACGATTGCTCCGTGGTGGGTTTCGACGATATTCCAGGAGCCGCATTTTATAACCCTCCGCTCACTACCATTTGTCAACACCTGGAGGAGCAAGGTTTGCTGGCTGCGGAAATTATGCAAAAGCAGTTATTGTCCCGTGGCGCAGGAAGTCGCAAGATAACGCAAAAACAAATCGAACCAAACCTGATCATTCGCAAGAGCACCGCGCACGTTTCACAGACGGCTTGCTGAACGTTACGATCATTCCATCGATCGGTAAGTGATTTGGTATTGACACGTGATTCTATAGTTAAACATTTAACCCGCATTGCGACTGCGAGCGTTATTGTATCCCATACACCAGTCGACAGAAGATGTTCCATTTCGGACGACAAGGGCAATTTCAGGAAACATGGATGTCATAACATTTGAAGTGATTGCTGTCGGCAATGTCGGTGCCGATACCGCTGGCACCAAGTTACTTCACGAAATGAAGGATGCCGGAATCAACACTCGCTATGTGCGCATTGAGCCCGACAGTCGCACGGCGTTCAGTACGGTATTTTTCTATCCCGATAAGTCGGGCGGCAATATCACTGCTTCCAATTCGGCAAATTCCGGGTTGGACGCAGAACAGATTGCCGAATGTCAGGTTCTATTGGAGAAGGCCGGCCGCGGCAGCATTGCTCTTTGCCTACCGGAAGTACCACTCGATAAACGTCAGGAGTTCTTGCGCGTGGCGACTGATTGCGGAAGTTATCCAGTCGCGTCTTTCCCATCCGAAGAGATGAAATCTGCGCGCGAACTCAAGCTACTGGCGAATGTGGATCTGCTAGCAATCGATCGCGAAGAAGCAATGGAATTGGCAGGCAGCAAACCGCGCGATCGCAGCGAAGGGCAACCTCCATGAATCCATCGATGAAGATTCTTGTAAGTGCGGGTCCGGAAGGGGCGTATACCTTTGAGAGCGGACATTGATCGAGACACCAGGCCATTCCCATGGATGCGATTTCGACTGCCGGAGCGGGCGACGCGTTGCTTGCTGGCACAATTGCAGGATTGATCGGGGGTATGCCGTTCGCGCACAGTAAAGGATCTGCCGTAAGCTGGAAGAGATCAATTAGCACCGCCGTTGATCTAGGATTGACGCTGGCTGCGGTCAGCGTCACTTCACCGCATTCGATTCATCCTGAGACGACAGAT
>JAJYSL010000142.1 GCA_021793595.1 Acidobacteriota bacterium | reverse complement strand
TACTACAGTTGTAGATAGAGTGTTGGCAGCGGCGAACCGCGCTTTCGGTAGTGGCAGCACATGGCTCGGAATTGATGTCGTCTTCGCCACTGGGACCAATGCAGCAGGTGTTCAAGACCGTGCCATCCGCGCCACAGTATTCCGGTGAGCAGGTGGCGCAGTTCTGGTACGCTGAGCCGCACTTGCGCGTCGGGAGTTTTTTTCTCCACGCGCTCGCAAAACAGATAGCACTGCATGGGCCAGCATAGACAGCGTGATATGCCGATACCAGCCCTGCCAGTGGCGCACCTCGTAGTGATCCAGCCCGCACTCGCCTTTGGCGGTCTGGAAGCATTGTTCGATCTTCCAGCGTTCGCCAGCCACGCGGACCAATGCTTCCATCGTGGCTTTTCCGTTGGGAGCGTAACACAGATAGTAAGCGCACTCTGGCTTCTCTTCGATGCTGCGCCGCACCAGAAGCGCCCGCGTCCATCCATCCTGTTTTGACAATGGCATCAACGCCCAGTCGTAGAGCCGTTCGCCCTTGCTGCCGAAGCCGGCAGCAAGGCGCTTCCATCCAGATGCAGGCAGACTGAGCGCAATCGCGTCTACTCGATGCTGCATGAAATCCGATTGCCATAAGCGCTGATCGGAGGCCACGGCCAGCACGTAGGCCATTTGCCGCCCTTCCAGAAACCGGCGCAGTTTGCTGTCATGGCCGTACACCTCATCCGCTGCAACCCAGGCCGCGGCAGCGCCAGCATCCAAGGCGCGCCCAATCATGCGCCGTGCCAACTCCGGTTTGGTGGCAAACTCGATGGTGTCCGGAATTCCAGCGCCACCACGACGATCGATATCCGCAGCCCACTCCTGCGGAATATAGAGTTCACGGTCCACCAGCGCCGCGCCTTTGTCACTGCCATAGCAGAGAAATACGCCCACCTGGCTGTTCTCGATGCGTCCAGCCGTGCCGCTGTACTGGCGCTTGACACCCGCCGAATGACGGCCCTTCTTCAGAAAACCCGTCTCATCGACAATCAGAACAGCATTCGCACTGCTCAACTCTTCCAGCACGTAACCCCTGAGCTGTTCCCGCGCAGCGTCTGCATTCCAACGCGCACGGTCCAACAGATGCTGCATGCGATAAGGAGCTGCCTCCTCCATCCACTCAGCCAATTGCCAGCCGTTCTTGCGCTCGCAACCGCTCAACAAGCCCTGTAAATACGCCAAACTTCGCGCACGAGGCTCGGAGCGCGCAAACAAATCCGCAATCAAGCCATGCGCCCGCAACAACTCACGCTTCCAACCCAATAATCTCTTCTCCATAGCCAATGCCGGAGAACCAAACCCAGAGCAACTTCAGGTTATCACTATCTACAACTGTAGTACTAGGCAGCCACGACGACTTTCCGCTTGCGTGCTGCTTCTTTGACCTGCCATGCGACCCGAGCCAGCAATAGCACTGCGAGAATGGTAGTCACTTTCCATGGAGTATGCACGCCGGGTTTGACCAGCCACCAGTAGTGGATGACACCTGCGATCGCAGCGGCGTAGGTGAGCCGGTGCAGCATCGTCCAGCGCTTGCCGCCCAACTTGCGCATCGACCAGGATGTTGAAGTCGCGGCCAACAGCAGCAGGCAAGTCCATCCCGTCATACCCACGGTGATGAAAGGTCGCTTGGCGATGTCATGCAGCATGGCATGGACGTCAAATTCGGAGTAGAGCCATATCCAGGTCGTCAGATGAAGCGTGCCGTAGAAAAAGGCAAACAGCCCCAGCATGCGGCGAAAGCGAATCAGCCAGACCAGACGGCCGCTCAAACGGCGGATGGGTGTAACGGCAAGCGAGATGAGCAGAAAGTACAGCGTCCAGAAGCCGGTGGTGTGGGTAATGGTCGCCACAGGGTCCGGTCCCAGAGTATTTGTGAAACCTTCGTAGACCAGCACGCCGAAGGGAATCAGGCAAGCGGGGAAGACTACGAACTTCAGCATGACAAGGGCGCGATTGGACATAGGGGGGCTAGTAGTCCCGGCGGAGATTCATCCCTTTGTAGAGATCGGCGACCTGATCGGCGTAGCCATTGAATAGCATGGTAGGTTGACGGGCCTTCCAGAAGGGCGCGCCGATGATGCGCTCGTATTTCTGGCTCCAGGGCACGGTATCGACATCCGGATTGACGTTGGAATAGAAACCGTACATCTCGGGCGAGGCCTCATTCCACGTGGTGCGAGGCTGATGTTTTACAAAGCGAATGTGCACCAGGGACTTGGCGGATTTGTAGCCGTATTTCCACGGCAGCACGATGCGCACAGGAGCGCCATCCTGGTTCGGCAGCGTCTGGCCATACAAGCCGAATGTTAATAACGTTAGCGGGTGCATGGCTTCATCCATGCGCAGGCCCTCGGAATAAGGCCAGTCAAGATTGACGTGATAAATTCCGGGTTCTTCGCCAGGGTTGTCAATCGACAAAAACTGCACGTATTTCGCGGAGCTAAGCGGTTCGCATTGCTTGATGAACTCCGACAAAGAATAACCCACCCAGGGAATCACCATGCTCCAGGCTTCGACGCAGCGATGCCGATAGATTCGATCTTCCAGGGGATGGATCTTCATCAAAGCATCGATGTCGAATTCCTTTTTGGTTTTGACTTCACCGTCGACCTTGATCGTCCACGGACTCGTCTTCAGGCGCCAGGCATTATGGGATGGATCGCTTTTGCCAGTGCCAAATTCGTAAAAATTGTTGTAGGTGGTGATGTCTTCAAAGGAGGTTGGCGTCACTCCGGTGGTGGAGTATTTGCTTGGAATTGTCGTCAGCTTGGTGGTGGCGTGTACGGCTGCGCGTGGAGAGGCAATATTCTTCAGCAGGTCGGTCCCCAAAGCGGTTGCGCCAACAGCTGCGGCTCCAGCCATAAACTTGCGACGATTCATGTAATCCGACTTTGAAGTGATCTGGGAGGACGGAATATCTGACGGTTTACGAATCAGCATGCGATCGCTCCTTTCCTATGCCTCACAAACAATTAGATCGATGAAAGCCGCACAGGTTACACAGTTTCGTATCTTCGGATGCAATTTCAGGAGGATCAACAATTTCCGCGATCCATGTTCACCTGAACTCAGTTTGCAAACAGCCGCTCCTGCTCATTCAAATCAAGCTTGCGGCGATTGCTGGGATGGATGACGGCGACAATCTCGACCGATTGCAGGGCGGAACGGGGAACGAAGATTCGCTGCGTGTTCGACCGCATATCGGGAGGAGTGAACTGGATGCCCTCCGGTTCCAGAAACGAGAGATCATTGCTCGCCAGGCCCTCCAGCTCATCGCCGTCGCGCATTCGCATACGAATCCACAGGCCCGGAGTCCGCGGACGGGAAGTAAAATTTCTTCGCACCAGCCGCTCGGGATCGGTGCTGTCGCCGCTGGGAAACTCCCGCACGAAGCACATCATTTTCACGTCCTGCAGCGTCATGGCGAGGACTTTGCCGGTGCTGTCGAGCAGTTCCAAACGGCCATCGTGCGCGAAGCCCTGGGGGTCGACGTAGCCGGAGCTCCACTCGCGGCTGAACTTTCGGACGATCACTTTCTTTCGACTGGAGCTTGAACCTGCCACTGCGTGCTCTCCAAGACAACGTGCAAGGACGACTAGCAAAACTGCATGATCTCAACTTAGCCAGGATTGTCGCATGAAGCGCAACCGGGCGCAGCGGTTATTGTGCAAATGGCTGGAAAAACAGTCGCCGATATGGTATCGTAGAACATTGTGTGCGCGACGCAGTCGCCTACATCTAATTGAAAAGAATGATCTTAGCGGCACGAGTGAGAAGCTGCTGACCGAGGCGCAAACTGGGCATGCCCGATTATATCCAATTGCTTGAATCCAAGCTTTCTCCTAACGAAAAACAAGCACTCAATGCCGTGACCGACGTGGCCCGCGCCCGACAAATCACGGTATTTCTTACCGGAGGCGCAGTTCGAGACATCGTCAGCGGCGCATCGGTACGCGATCTGGACATCACGGTTCAGGCGAACCCATTGAAGTTCAAAAAGGACCTGGAGCGTGCTGGGTTCACTATCACCGGTGAGCATGAGCCATCTCATACTTTGTATCTGCGGTTCGGAAAGCGGGCGCGCATGGAAATTTCCACCGCGCGAACGGAAGCCTTTCCCAAGCCGGCGAGGCCCGAATATTCTCCGGCAGGCATTCTGGACGATCTGCGACGACGCGATTTTACTGCGAACGCCATGGCGCTGTCGCTGAATGAAGGCTCGTGGGGTCTGCTGCTCGACCCTTTGAACGGGACTGCTGACATTTCCGCGCGACAATTGCGCCTGGTGAGCAATTACGGATTCCTAGAGGATCCGATTCGGCTGGTACGCGCGGTGCGGCTGATGTCGCGAACCGGCTGGGATATGGAAGAGCGGACCAAAGCTCGCTACGACAATGCCAAGGCCGAGGGCGTGATCAGCGCCATTACGCCTGTGCAGCGCGGGTATGAACTGGAAGAGATTGCATACGAAGAAGAGCCGCAGCAGGTGTTGAAAGCGCTGGAGGCTGAGGGATGGCTGGAACAGTTGTCGCCGAACTGGAGCAGTCGCTCTGCCGATGTGCAGGGATTGGAGCGCTTGCATGAGAAATTTGTCCATCTGTTGATGGCGGGATTGCATCCGGATCCGTCTGCGGCGCAGTTTCGTTTGCTGACGGCCAAGCTTTCTCCGGCTCATTTGTCGGCGCTGAAAAAGATGTTTGTGCGCAGCGATTTGATTTCGGAAGCCAATGCGCTCGATTCAGAAGCCAAGCACGTGCTGCAGAAGATGATGTCCAAGGATGCCGCCAAGCCGTCGCAGTTGTGGAAGTTGCTGCACAGCGCAAAACCGGAGGCTGTGTTGTGGCTGTTCTTTACCAACAAAACCGCAGCCGTGCAACACAAGTTCGAGAGCTTCTTCACCAAGTGGCCAGAAGCGCGCCAGAAAATTCCAAATGCAATTCTGCAGGATATGAGAATTCTGCCGGATGTGGAAGGCTATGACGAACTGCTGGACAAGCTGACGTTTGCATTTATGGACGGCGAATTGCCGACGGAAGAGACAATCCGCAAGTTTGCGGAGCCGTATTCTCCGCCTGCTCCTCCGCCACCGGTAATTGTGCGCCGTAGCCGCGCTGTAAAGCGCGTCACCGAGCCCAGGAAGGCGAAGGGCAGAAAAGCTGCGAAAGCCGCAGCAGTTGCTCCGGAAGGAGATTTGAGCCTGGCGGCGGTGGGTGAGGCGGAATCGGTTGGTGCACTCGCCGAGCAGAATGGAATGGCGGGTGGAAAGGCAAAGTCCGCTGCCGCGAAGGCCGTGACCAAGCCGGAAGACGTGAAGAAAGCAGAGAAGGCTGCCAAGAGTCCTCCAGCCCTGAAAGCCGTCGTCAAGCCGGTAGCTAAAGGCAAGCCGGATAAGACGAAGGCCAGCGTCAAGGTCGTTGCGAAACCAGCGCCGAAGGCAAGTGGCAAGTCGACCCAGGCAAAAGGGAAGGCGCAGAAGGCTGCCATCGTTGGCAAAGCGCATGGCAAGGCCAGCAAGGCTGATCATAGGGCTGCACGGCCCGCGGCAAAGAAGTCCGCTGCAGGTGCTCGTGGTAAGGCCACAGCGTCGGCCAAGACTGCGCATCGACCGATCGCAAAGAAAGCGGCGTTGAAGCCGAAAGCAGCTAAAGCGACGCCTAAAAAAGTCGGCGCTGCAAAAACTGTTCGCCGATCCGAATCCAAGGCGACGTCTGTAAAGTCGAAGCCGAAGAAGAAATCCGGTAGATAGCAGCGGGGTTTGGAGCTGAGGAAGCCGGTGCGAACCCGGAGGGTTCACGTCGGCTGGGCCGTGTGCTGGCTCAATCTCCGCTGCCATCCCCCATCACTGCAACCACATCGACCGGAAGAATTCCCAAGTCACGGTATATTGGCCGAATATTCACGCGGATTTTCGGCAGTTGAGTCGCAAACCATCCTGCGCCGGCGATGCAGCACGCGCCAGTAATCATCAGTGTGAACGGCGCGCCCACCCAGTGAGCCAGAC
The DNA here is from genome assembly GCA_021793595.1 of Acidobacteriota bacterium. Next base: position 4,624 of record JAJYSL010000142.1, on the reverse strand, counting down.
CGCCCGCCAGCAGGCTTCCGAAGGGCGCCATGCCGACGAAGGCCATGGTGTAGTAGCTCATCACACGCCCGCGCTTATCCTCTGGAACGATGGTCTGGATAATCGTGTTGCTGGCAGCCATCCCCAGCATCATGCCGTATCCCGTGATCAGCATCAGCAGCAGAGAAAGCCATAGGATGTGACTCATGCCGAAGGCAATCAGTCCGGCTCCAAAGACCGCGGCGGACATGGCGATAACGCGCCCCAAGCCCAGCACTGACCTGCGGATGGCAAGCGAAATCGCGGCACCCAATGCGCCCGTTCCGACCGCTCCCATCAGAAAGCCTAGGGTATGCGGGCCGCCATGCAGAACTTTCGCCGCGAATATTGGCATTAACACCGTGAACGGCATGCCCATCAGGCTGACCACGGCGAACAGCAGCAGAATAGTTCGTACCGGAGTGAATTGGGAGACGTACGTCCAGCCTTCCTTCAACTGTTCAAGCATTGGCACGATCTTCGTCGCAGCGACGAACCTCGGCAACTGCATCATCAGAAGCGAAATGATGACCGCGATGTAGCTTATGCCGTCAATCAGAAAACAATAGCCTTCGCCAAAGCCTGCAATCACCAGGCCAGCCAACGATGGACCCACCAGCCGCGCCATATTCACCATGGAAGAATTCAGCGCGATGGCATTGCCCAGATCCTGGCGATCCTCAATCATCTGCACCATAAATGCCTGGCGTCCGGGCATGTCGAAGGCATTGATCATGCCCTGGAAAATGCTGAGCCAAAGAATTTCTGGGATCGTTATCCGGCGACTAAGCGTGAGTGCGGCGAGAACCAGTGACTGCACCATGGCGAGCGTTTGGGTCACGACTAAGACATGACGGCGATTCAGCCGATCGACCCATACGCCGGCAAATGGCGCCAGCAGAAAGGTGGGAATCTGTCCGCAGAATCCGACGATCCCCAGCAGCCACGCCGATCCGGTCAGCCGGTAGACCAGCCAAGCCGTGGCAATGCGCGTCATCCATGTGCCGATGAGTGAAATGCTTTGACCGCCGAAGAACAAACGGAAATTGCGATGCCTCAACGCCCGCCACGCCAGCGAAACGCCCGTGCGCTGCGGCGCTACCTCGGCCGCTGTATTCGTCTCGTTGGCGATCGGTTCATCCATCGTGGGTGGGTCTCCTGGCATTGCAATTGTTCAATTTCGGCGTAGGTGCAATTCCTGAGGAGAGAAAACCGTCGGCCGCTCCCAGGCGATTCGATGCGCATCCGTCAAGCGAGAAGCAGAACAACAGCATACGGGCCGCTCGAGGGAGGTTTTGTCCGCGATTTCCTCATTCATTTCTCTTTCACATTGGATGAGCGTTCCTTTCATGCCGGTGCGCCGAATAGAATTGAAGTACGGGCATGGCAGAATTTACGCATTTACATCTTCATACGGACTACTCGCTGCTGGACGGAGCCTGCGACGTTGACAAGCTGCTGAAGCATGTCGAAGGCATGGGGCAGAAGGCAGTCGCCATGACCGACCACGGCAATATTTATGGTGCGATGCACTTCTTTGACGCGGCGAAAAAATACAATATCAACCCCATTTTAGGCTGCGAACTCTACATCTGCCAGAAGGAAGACCACCGCGCCGATCCGCAGGGCGATCAATATCACCATCTTCTGGTGATTGCGGAAAACGACGAGGGCTACCGCAACCTGGTTCGCATCACGTCCGAAGCTTCGTTGCATGGCTTCTATCGCAAACCGCGCATCAGCAAAAAATATCTCGCTGAGCATGCGAAGGGGCTGATTGGATTTTCCGGCTGTCTGGCAGGAGAACTCTGCGAGCATCTGACGAACGATAACTACGATGCCGCGCGTTCCACCGCCAAGCAATACGAAGACATTTTCGGAAGAGGCAATTTCTTTCTGGAGATTCAGGACCAGGGCCTGGAGCTTGAAAAAAAGATTCATGCGAATCTGTTTCGACTGGAAAGGGATCTGGAGATCCCGTTGATCGCGACCAACGACAGCCATTACATTGGCCACGACGATCACCATGCCCACGATGTTCTGCTCTGCGTGCAGACCGGTAGCACGATTCTCGACGAAAAGCGTTTTCGCTTTGACGGCGACCAGTTTTTTGTCAAATCTGCCGAGGAGATGTTGCAGGTTTTCTCGCAGACGCCGGAGGTTGTGGCGCGCACCATGCAGTTTGCCGAACGTTGCCACGTCAAGCTGAACAAGGTGGAGAATCCGTTTCCGCAGTTCGATGTACCGCCGGGATTCACCATTGACAGCTACTTCGAAAAGATTTGCCGCGAAGGATTTCGTCATCGCCTGGATACCTCCGTTCGTCATTTGCGCGACAGCGGCCTTCTGCGGCATACCACGGAAGAATACGAGCAGCGTCTGCAGCGCGAAATCGACTGCATCCAGCAGATGAAGTTTTCCGGCTATTTCCTGATCGTGTGGGATTTTATTCGCTACGCCAAGGAGCAGGACATCCCTGTAGGGCCAGGACGCGGATCGGCCGCAGGATCGCTGGTCTCCTACGTGATGGGAATTACGGATGTCGATCCGCTGCAGGGAGAATTATTGTTCGAGCGTTTTCTGAATCCTGAGCGCGTCTCGATGCCCGATATCGATATCGATTTCTGCATGAACCGTCGCAGCGAAGTGATCGATTACGTGACGCGCAAGTACGGACGCGAGCAGGTGGCGCAGATCATCACCTTCAACACTATGGCGGCCAAAGCATCGATCAAGGATGTGGGTCGTGCGTTGGCGATGCCGTACGGCGAAGTCGATAAAATTGCCAAGCTGATTCCGGCCACCATCGGCATGACGATCGATGAGGCATTGAAGGAATCGGAGCCGCTGCAGCATGTGTATGAGAACGATCCGCAGATTCGCGAGCTGATCGACATTGCTCGCCGGTTAGAAGGACTGGCGCGCGGAGCGGGCATCCATGCCGCCGGAGTTGTGATTGCGCCGGAGCCGCTGACCAACCTGGTTCCGCTGAGCCGCGGCAAGAACGACGAAATTGTCACCGCGTACGACATGAAGGCCATCGAGAAAATCGGCCTGCTGAAAATGGATTTTCTCGGGCTGACAACGCTCACCGTCATTCATGAAGCGCTGCGGCTGATCAAGGTCAATCTCGGGATCGATGTCGACATGGAAACCATCCCGCTCGATGACAAGCAGACGTTCGAGCAGGTGTTTCATCGCGCGCTGACGTCGGGTGTGTTCCAGTTTGAGTCGAGCGGCATGCGCGACGTGCTGCGCCGCTATCGTCCGGAGACCATTGCCGACTTGACCGCGTTGAATGCGCTCTATCGTCCGGGACCGATCCAGGGCGGAATGATTGACGATTTCATTGATCGCAAGTGGGGACGTGCACCGGTCGAGTACGAACTGCCAGAACTGGAAGCGCTTCTGAAAGAGACCCTGGGCGTCATCGTGTATCAGGAACAGGTGATGCAAATTTCGAACGTGCTGGCCGGCTATTCACTGGGCGAAGCCGACCTGCTGCGTCGCGCCATGGGGAAGAAAGATCCGGTCGAGATGGCACGGCAGCGGAATCGCTTTGTGCAGGGGGCACTGGACAAGAAATTTCCGCAGAAGACCATCGAGCATATTTTTGAGTTGATGGAGCGCTTCGCGGGATATGGATTCAACAAGTCCCACTCCGCAGCTTACGCATTGCTGGCGTATCACACCGCATATTTGAAGACCCACTACGCCAAGGAATTTATGGCCGCCCTGCTGACGTCGGAAGTGAGCAAGCCGGACAATGTGGTGAAGTACATCAAAGAGTGCCGCGAGATGGGAATTTCCGTCGAGCCGCCCGATGTGCGCACCAGCGACGCCGATTTTACGCCGCACGGAGAGGCGATCCGCTTCGGGCTTGCAGGGATAAAGAATGTCGGACAGAACGCAATCTCCTCCATCCTACAGGTCCGCAGTCAACTGGTGAAGGAAGGCAAGACGTTCACTTCGTTTTGGGATTTCTGCGAGCGCATTGATCTGCGCGTGATGAACAAGCGCGTGCTGGAATCGCTGATCAAGAGCGGCGCGCTCGATTGCTTTGGAGCCCGCGCGGCGCTGATGGCTGCCATCGATAAAGCGATCGAACGAGCCCAGAAGGCGCAGCGCGATAGCGCGGCTGGCCAGCACGGGTTGTTCGGACTGTTCAACGACATACCCGCAGCCGGGGGCCCTTCGCAACAAGACGAATTGCCGAATATTGCCGATTGGGATGAAGTGCAGCGCTTGCAGCATGAGAAAGATGTACTTGGGTTCTATGTCTCTGGACATCCGCTGGGGAAGTATGCGGAGAAGTTGCGCAACTTGAAGGGCGTGGTCGATACGCAGACCGCACTGGAGATGACACCTGCACCGAACACCGGTCGACGCGACACACAGAACGAAAATGAAATTTCGATTGCTGGAATCTTGACCGGAGTGCGGGTGGCCAAGTCGCGTAAAGGCGATCTATATGCCCAGGGATCGCTGGAAGACCTGACAGGGAAGATCGAGCTGATCTGCTTCCCTGAAGCATATAAGCGCATGGCGGAAAATCTGAAGATCGATGTGCCGGTGCTGGTTCGCGGCGTGCTGCGCGGAGAAGAAG
>JAJYSL010000141.1 GCA_021793595.1 Acidobacteriota bacterium | reverse complement strand
GGCCTGACAGTCCTCCTCGCTCGCGAACTTCGTCTGGAACTCCCGCAGGGACTCTGGAAACGACGACCGAGGCACAATCTTAACCCTACATCTTGTGGCATGCTGAAACAACCGGATAAGCAAGAGAGCTTTAGTGCCCCTCTGTTACAACTCCGTCGCTCATTTCTGAATCTCTACTTAGCGTGAGCGAAACCATGAAAAACAAACTCCTTGGCACCGCCCTTGTAGCCTCGATACTTTCCATTGGACTTCCCGTCATCGCACAGTCCAGCACCGATCCCGGCTTTAAGCAGGACATGAAAAACGTTGGCCACAGCACCACAAACGCAGCCAGGGACACAGGCCACGCGGTCGAGCATGGCACGAAAAAAGGCTGGCACGCCACCAAGCACGAGACAAAAAAGGCGTGGCACTCAACCAAGCACACCACCAAACGGGTCACCCATAAGGCAGCACACAAAACCGACCAGGGCGCGCGCAAGGTGGAACGTAAGACCAGCCCCGACCAGTAAACTCTCCCAGCTTTCGCAGCCTTCATAGGCCGCGAGTGTCTGCCACTGTCGTGTTGCTACAGAATCTTTTTCCCGAACGCGGAGCAGGTCAACTCTACCGCCAGTTGCGCCGTGCGATTGTGCTCGTCGATCACCGGATTCACCTCGACCAGCTCATAGCTCAACATGCGCCCATCGTCGGCGATGATCTCCATTGCCAGGTGCGCCTCGCGATAGGTGGCGCCGCCGCGTACCGGCGTGCCAACTCCCGGCGCATCCTCCGGATCGATCCAGTCCATGTCGAGCGAGATGTGGTAGCCGGCGGTATCCCGCGCAGCAGCCCGGACTGCATCTTCCATCACCGTGCGCAGACCACGCTCGTCAATATCGCGCATGGTGTACACCTCGGTAATTCCCGCCCGGCGAATGTTTGCTTTTTCGGTCGCGTCAATGTCACGCAAGCCGACCAGCACCACGTTTTCCGGTGCGATTTTCGGTGACCATCCAAAAATATCCTTCAGTTCGTCCGGGCCCAGACCGGTCAGCGCGGCCACTGGCATGCCATGCACATTGCCACTCGGGGAGGTCTGGGGCGTGTTGATGTCGGCGTGCGCATCCATCCAGATCAAGCCGATCTTCTGCTTTTTCCGGCGATAGAATTCCGCTAGGCCAGACACGGTTCCCACCGCAATCGAATGGTCTCCGCCCAGCACCAACGGCGTTTCTCCCGCGGCCAACGTCGCAATCACCTGTTCCGCCTCGCGGGTGCAGGTTTCCGTAATGGCGTGCAGATACTTCGCGGCCTGCTCGCCCATGCTTTGCGTCTCGGCAATCTCGACAGAAATATTGCCGCCATCCACCACCTGGTGGCCCAGCGTTTCCAGCCGTGCCTGCAATCCCGCCACGCGCACCGCCGATGGCCCCATGTCCACCCCGCGCCGCGACTGCCCAAGGTCGAGCGGGACTCCAAGAATGCGAATCTTCCGCTCCGGAATACTCTCCGCGCTGGCGATCGATGACCGGCGCGCAGCGCGACCGGCACCGCTATGCTCTTCTCGATTCGATGGCTTCGTACTTTTTCTGGATTTCGACATGGGATTTTCTGCCTGCGGAGCGTCGTACTTCCCCGCCTCCGCGAACGTGGCTAGGGGTAGATGCGGTTCAGCGTCCTCGCAAATGGAATCGTTTCACGCACATGGTCCAGTCCGCAAATCCAGGCCACCGCGCGTTCGATGCCCATGCCAAATCCGGCGTGAGGCACAGAACCGTAGCGACGCAGGTCAAGATACCACTGAAAGGGCGCCAAGGGCAGGCCGTGCTGCTCAATTCGCTGCTTCAACAGGTCATAGGAGTGGATGCGTTGCGAGCCGCCAATGATCTCCCCATAACCTTCGGGAGCCAGCACGTCCACGCACAGCGCGAATTTGTCGTTCTCCGGATCCGGCTCCATGTAGAACGCCTTGATGTCCGTTGGATAGCGATGGATCATGACAGGCCGATCAAATTGCGACGAAATATATGTCTCGTCCGGCGAGCCAAAATCGTTCCCGTAGACAAATTCCTGCTCCAGCTTGCCCGCCTTGAACGCCTCGGCCAGCATGCCGGCTGCGTCTTCATAACTGACCCGCGGAAAGGGAGGACGAATCGCTTCCAGCTTGCTGACATCCCGGCCAATCACTTTCAGGTCGGCGGCACGATTGTCCAGCACCCGCTGCACAATGTGGCTCAGAAACTCTTCCGCCAGCACCATGATGTCCTCGAGCCCCGCAAACGCGACTTCCGGCTCAATCATCCAGAATTCTGTCAGATGGCGCCGCGTCTTCGATTTCTCCGCGCGAAATGTCGGCCCAAAGGAGTAGACCTTGCCCAGCGCCATCGCCGTGCTTTCGATGTAGAGTTGCCCGCTCTGCGTCAGGTAGGCTTCGTCGCCAAAATAATCGACAGGAAATAATGTGCTTGTGCCTTCGCAAGCCGCCGGTGTTAGGATCGGCGGATCGGTGCGAACAAATCCATTCGTATCGAAATATTCCTGCGCCGCCCGCATGATTTCCGCGCGTGTCCGCAAAATCGCCGCCTGCCGCGGGGTGCGAATCCACAGGTGTCGATGCTCCATCAGGAAATCAACGCCGTGCTCTTTCAGAGATATCGGAAATGGATCGTCCTCGGAGACGCGGTCGACAACTTCCAGATCTTCGACATCCAGCTCGACACCGCTCGGCGCGCGCTTGTCGGCGCGAACCTTGCCGCGGACAATCACGCTCGACTCCTGCGTCAATCCCTTGATGCGTTCGAAAACTTCCGGCGGCACAGCCGATTTCGGCACAATTCCCTGCACCGTACCCGTGCCGTCGCGAAAAATGGGAAACAGCAGCTTGCCGCTTTCACGCAGGTTGTAGAGCCAGCCGCGCAACGTAACGGTTTGGCCTTCATGCTGGCCAAGGCTGGCAATCGTGGTCACAGGAGCGGTATTTACCGCGCAGGAAGCGATCTCATCCATAACAATCCAATCTACATCGGCGGTGCGTGAAGGGAAATCCTGGTGCTTACTGCGTATCCTGGCCGGCCGCACCTGCGGTATCCAGAAAATCCCATGTACGTCGGAACTGGTCGGAAAGCGTGCCTTCTGGATTTTCCAGCGAGGGATGAATCTCCAGAACGGTTGCCGGCGGTTTCGACAGCGCTTCCAGCGCGCGCATGGTTTCCGGCCATGCAATCGTGCCATCTCCCGGCCACAAATGCGCATCTTTGTCGCCAGCATTGTCGTGTACATGCACCGAACGAATCCGTGGCCCCAAAATATCGATGGTCGCCGGAATCCCCTCGCCAATATGCGCATGTCCCACGTCGAGGCACACCCCGATGTCGTCGAAGTGTCCCACCGTCAGAATCTCCATCAGGTTCTGCGGCTCGGCCACTTCATTCTTCTCCAGATTTTCCAGCAGGATCTGCACGCCCAGCGGTCGCGCGAACGCCCGCAGATGCTCCACCGCTGTCATCGCGTGTTCCAGCGTGCGCGGACTCCAGGTGTCCCCGCGCTCGCCCAAATGCAAAATCATGTGAGTGAAAGGAATTTGCTCCGCCGCTTCCAGCGCGCGTTTTATCTCATCCATGGAGTCGATGCGGCGCGATTTCTCCACGTGCACCACATTGATCGCCGGTCCCGTGGCTCGCTCGCTGTCGCCTTCGCCTTCTGCCCGCAGCGGCGCGTGCAGCGCCCACGGCGCCGTGGGATTGCCGCGGAACCAGTCGCCAATTTCGCGCACCTGTACCCGGCTGGTGTAGTCGAAATGACGCCGGTTGGCGAAAATTTCAATAGCTTCCGCCCCGGCCTTGGTCAATGTATCCAAATGCCCGGTATGAAGATGGTGCTTCAAAAAAATGTGTGTAGAAATCGCTTTCAACATGGAGGCCCTGAACTAAGAATAGTTGATGCAAGCGCAGAGATGTTCAGGGCCAGGAAACTTTCCTGACATAATCGGCGTGTGCCGCCAACTCGCTGTGCGGTTTGCGTCCAGGCAGGCAGATCAACACGGTCTGCAGCCCAGAAATGCGAGCCAGCTTCAATGCTGGGATGCAGTCCGTATCGTTCGACACAAGTAGGATACGACTCACCGCTTTATTCTGAGCGTAATTCGCGATATCCAGGCCGATGCGCATATCTACGCCTTTTTGTTCAAACAAAGGCTTAAAGTCATCGTCCGTCAGCACCTTATTCCCCGGAACGGGTGTTTTCTTCGGGACAAATCCCCTAAACTTGAGGACGCCTTTGCGTACCGCGAACAGATCGCGAGAGGCAAGATCATCCAGCCACGCAGCGGAGGAGGTGAAAGGATGGCTGATTCCGGACACTGGCAGTTTGGCCGTTCCGTTATAAGGCGGGCAGTCGTAATAGAGAACTCGCTGCAGACCTTCTTCGGCATGCACGATGCACTGTTTCGAAAATTGTTCGATAAAGGCAGGGGCATAATTCTTCTCGGATTTTTTGGCGATCACCCGCAAATGACCCCCATCAATCAGAACTGCAACAGGTTTCAGCATTGAGTCCAAATATAAACCCCCGGCTTTCACCGGGGGTAGATACGTGCTCGCCTACGAGCGTAGCGGATATGCGTTCAGTATACACATTGCTGCAATGTGCAACGTTGATTTCAATACCCCGCCGCTTTGCCGTAGTGGCTGCGATGATCCTGGCCGCCTTCAAGTTCACCAGTCTTCGGGTCGACCTCGATACACTCGCCGTTGCTCCAATAGCGCTGCCCGACGTTCACCGTGTACTGCATCGCGCGCAGCGCCGTCACCGTGCTTGCCGGAAAGCCCGGCTCTAGATACACAATGTCCGGCAGATATTGATGATGGAATCGCGGCACATCCACCGCCTGCTGGATATTCAACCCGCCATCGGCCACGCTGAGAAAAATATTCGCCACCGTCGTGGTAATACGCGCGCCGCCCGGAGAACCCAGCACCATCGAAACTCTGCCGTCTTTGGTCACAATGGTCGGGGTCATCGCGGAGAGTGGCCGCTTGTGCGGGCCAATCGCATTTGCCGGTCCCTGGATCAGGCCATACATGTTCGGCACACCTTGCTTGGAGGCGAAATCGTCCATCTCGTCATTCAGCAAAAATCCCAGTCCCGACACCGTGACGCCGGAGCCAAATGAGTTGTTGAGCGTTGTCGTCACCGCGACCGCATTGCCGTCGGCATCCACAATGGAGTAATGCGTCGTCTGGTTGGACTCATGATGCGGCCGTTGCAACGTCGGCGGTGGCGGCAGAAATCCCGCGGGACGCTTCAGTGTGCTCGACGGCGTGGCTTTGTCCGGCAGAATGCTGGCACGAAACGCAGCCGCGTAGGGCAGGCTGATCATCTGCTTTACAGGAATCGGCGTGAAGTCGGGATCTCCCAGGTAGTCTGTCCGATCCATGTAGGCACGGCGAAAGGCCTCGACAATCAAGTGCATCTCGCGCGGCGAGCGATCACCCAACGCCGACAAATCGTACGGCGCGAGGATGTTCAGCGTCTCCAGCAACCCGATGCCGCCGCCCGAGGGTGGAGGCGCCGTCAGAATTTTGTACCCTTGGTACTCGCCCACGAGCGGCGCACGGTCCTTTGCCCGGTAAGCTGCCAGATCCTTCGCCGTGATCAGGCCGCCGCCCTTCTGGATCGCCTCGGCGATCTGCGTGGCCATTTTGCCGTGATAGAAATCTTCCGGATTTTCCGAGATGCGTTCCAGCGTGGCCGCCAACTCCGGCTGGCGAAAGGTCTCGCCTGCGCGATAGAAATCTCCATCGCGCTGAAAGATGTGCCGCGAAGCGGGAAACTTTGCCAACAGCGGATCATGCATTTCTTCGGCTTCTTCTTCGCTCAGCACAAAGCCGTTGCGGGCCAGACGAATCGCGGGCTGCATCACCTGCGCCAGCGTCAGCTTGCCCCACAGCTTTTCCGCCCGCACCATGCCCGCAACCGACCCCGGAACACCAATGCTGCGATAGCCCACCGTGGATACGTCAGGAATCACATTGCCCTGGGCATCGAGATACATGTTCCTCGTGGCCGCGCCAGGAGCTTCCTCGCGATAGTCCAGGAAATGCGATTTGCCATTTTGGAAGCGGACCAGCATGAAACCGCCGCCGCCAATATTTCCCGCTTCGGGATGCACCACCGCCAGCGCGAAGCCCACCGCAACCGCTGCATCAACAGCGTTACCACCCCGCTTCAGGATTTCGACTCCCGCATCGGTGGCGTCGTGATGCACCGTCACCACCATCGCATGGCGCGCCCGCACCGGCTGCTCGCTCTTGTAGTCAATCCCCCGCTCGGGTATAGTCTGCGCGGTTGCGACCGCCGCAACAATGCCGCAAGAAATGAATGTCGAGCAGGATGTAAGGAGCTTCTTGATAGGCATGCGCGCGTGTCCAGTAGAAAAAGTGTAGCTTGCCAAGCAGTCATTTAGAATCGTTGCTGCATGTCCACCCGCGTACGATCGCACGCAAAAATCAACCTTGGCCTGGCCATCGGCCCGGCGCGTCCCGATGGCTTTCATGCGCTGACGACGATCTACCAGACCCTCGCCATCCACGACTTTGTCGACGTCACCGCAGTTCCGTTGCCCAGCGGATCAGCCAACGAAATCACCCTCACGTGCACGGAAGAATATGTCCCCTGCGACGACCGCAATACCTGCTGGAAGATCGTCGAGCGAGCGCTGCATCGCCTGAATATCGCTGCCCAGGTGAAGATCCATATCGACAAACGGCTGCCCGTGCAAGGTGGCCTGGGAGCAGGCTCGGCCAACGCCGCCGCGTCCTTGATTGGCCTGGAAAGGGAACTCGGCATCGCGCTGCCTACCCATGAAGAACTTGCGATTGCCGCGGAAACCGGCTCCGATGTGCCCTTGTTTCTGATTGGCGGCACGGTGCTCGGTCAAGGACGTGGCGAGCAGGTTTCTCGTCTCCCCGACCTGCCGGAAACCCACTGCGTCCTGGCGGTTCCCGACGTGCGCGTCTCCACGCCGCAGGCCTTTCGCGAATGGGATCGGCTTCATCCGGAATCGTTGTCCGCGCAAATAGTTGACGAGGCCCCGGAAAACGAATTGACCCACAGCCACGCTTCCGATAGGCTGGAACAGTTGGGTCGTACGTGGGGTGCCGCTTTGACTGCTCCCCAGGAAGTTCGTACGAAAGCCACCGGTGTCTCTCCTGTTGCACATGGGAAAGACCGGGCCGAGAATCTTCTTCTTGAGCTTGTCCGCGCCGGGATCGTGAACGACTTTGAATCTGTCGTTTTCACTCAGTATCCCTCTCTGCGCGGCATCCTCGAAACGCTGAAGCAAAATTCTCCAAATGGAAGCCCTGCCATCTACGCGGCGCTTTCGGGGTCCGGTTCCGCGCTGTTCGGTTTGTATCGGACAGCAGAGGACGCGCAGGCGGCGGTCGAACGGCTGGAAGCGCAAAGCATTACCGCGTACGAAACCAGGGCAGTTGGCCGGCAGGAATACTGGCGCACCATGATCAGTGATCGTGACGGCCTGTAGTTTTGGGCGATCGACTAACGGTAGGTCAAGTGCCTTTGGAGCACTCGGTCTAGGTTCGAATCCTAGTCGCCCAGCCAGTTTCACTGGCGATTTGCAATCAATCGCCGGCATGTTGGATGCAGTTTTTTTTGCTCATGACGCGTCGTAGGAGCTGCACCGCCTACGGCAATCTTTTCCGGATTTTGGCAGCTTTCAACCCCCGGTTGCCACGATCCAAAGTTTGCAGTTCGGTTCACCAATGCCAACCAGCTTGGGAGGTCCAGACAACGATGAGTGCGGGCGAGATTGAAAACGGGGACGGAAATTCGACGTTGACCATGGATGCGGATGCACCCATAACGGGATCGATTGCAGTGAACGCAGACGCGAATGCTTCCGGAGCGGCCAAGACCGCCGCCAGTCGCAAGCGCGCCAAGTCCTACACCGAGGACAAGCGGTTCAAGATTTTCAGCGGCTCGTCGAACCTGCCGCTGGCAGAAGAGATTTGCAAGTTTGTCGGCGTACCGCTGGGCGAAGTGCGACTGCAGCGGTTCTCTGACGGAGAAGTGTACTTTCAGCTTTTGGAAAATGTTCGCGGCGCCGACGTGTTTGTGGTGCAGCCGACCTGCTATCCCGTCGACCAGCATCTACTGGAACTGCTGATCATGATCGACGCGTTGAAGCGGGCTTCGGCACGCCGCATCACGGTGGTGGTTCCGTATTACGGCTATGCGCGGCAGGATCGCAAAGACCGTCCGCGCGTTGCGATCTCTTCCAAGCTGGTGGCGGATTTGTTGACGACGGCCGGAGCCAATCGAGCGTTGCTGGTCGATTTGCACGCGGCGCAGATTCAAGGCTTTTTCAATATCCCGGTGGACCATTTGTTTGCCAGCCCGGTGCTGGTGGGCCACTTCAGGGAGTTGAATCTGCCCGACCTGACGGTGGTATCGCCCGATGCGGGCGGCGTGGAACGGGCGCGTTTCTTCGCGCAAAAGATGGGGGCTCCGCTGGCCATTGTGGACAAGCGGCGCACGGATTTGAATGTTTCAGAAGTGATGCATGTGATTGGCGATGTGCAAGGCAGAACGTGCCTGATCCTCGACGATATTGTCGATACGGCCGGCACCCTGATCAAGACCGTGGACGCGTTATTGGAAGTGGGCGCGAAAAAAGTGTATGCCTGCGCCACTCATCCCGTGCTTTCCGGTCGGGCAATTGAACGGATTGTGGACTCCCGGTTGGAACAACTGGTGGTCACCAATACGATTCCGCTGCGGGAAGAGGCCCTGCATACGCCAAAGATTAAAGTGCTGTCGATCGCGGGCCTGATTGGGCGCGCCATTGAGAGCATCCATATGGAGACCAGCGTTAGCAGCTTGTTTAACTAGCGCCTCTCTGACTAGACCAAGCTTTCTGTTATACGCCGTCGCCGTTTCGGAGGCGGCGTGGATGGAAAATCAACAGTGTGGCCAGACAAAATGTGTCGAGGTCACGAGAAGGGAGCGGCGCAACCCGCCGTGCCCGAAGGGAAACAAAAAAACATGAGCGCACCTGAAGTTGTCACAGCCACGCCCCGCGAGGGGAAGTTCACAAAAAATGTCGCCCGCCGCGTACGCGTTGCCGGCAGCATTCCAGCCGTCGTCTATGGAGCCGAGCAGCCGTCTGTGGCGGTCACCGTCGACCCCAAGCAGATTCGCCGCATCCTCCATTCCGAATCTGGTCACAACACAATTTTCGATCTCGACGTGTCTGGTTCCGTCGCCAAGGTGATGGTGGTCGATTGGCAGAACGATCCTATTAAGGGCAACCTGATCCACATCGACATGAAGCGCATCGCGATGGACAAAGCCATGCGCGTCGAAGTGCCGATCCAGTTGCTGGGTGTACCGGTCGGGGTGAAGACCCAGGGCGGCATCCTGGATCAGGTGTTGCGCGAGATTGAAATTGAATGTCTGCCTGCGGATATTCCAGGACACATCGACGTCGACGTCAGCGATCTGGCATTCGGGATGGTCATTCGCGTGGCCGACCTGCCGCACAGCGATAAGTTGAAGTTCATCACCGACGAAGAAACCACCGTCGCTCACATCACCGCGGTTCGCGAGGAAGTTGTGGCCACACCGGAGGCATTGGCAGCCGAAACGCCTGCGGAGCCTGAAGTGGCCAAGAAGGGCAAATTGGAAACCCCTGAATCAGCCGAAGAAGTCAAGAAAGAGAAGAAGTAGTTCCGGGAGCGCATGGAACCTTCTCGCGGCATAAGTTCAAGGCTGAATTCTGGCGATGATGCGGGTGTAACGCTGATCGTCGGGTTGGGCAATCCAGGAATCGAGTATCAGTTCACACCGCACAACGCCGGCTTCCTGGCCATTGATCGGCTGGCGCAACAGTGCGGGGTGGTGGTCACAAATCGGCGCTCGAAGGCATTGACGGCTTCAGCGCGCATCGCAGGCCGGAAAGTGCTGCTGGCCAAGCCGGAAACCTACATGAACCTGAGTGGGCTATCGGTGGCGGCGCTGGCTGAGGAATTGGAAATTGATCCGCGGCGGCAGCTGATCGTGCTCTATGACGAAGTGGCTCTCCCGCTGGGCAGTATTCGAATCCGTGAGCGTGGAAGCGCGGGTGGGCACAACGGGGTCAAGTCTATCTCGAGTGCGCTAGGCACTGAAGAGTGGCTGCGGATTCGAATAGGAATTGCTCCGGAAGAGGCCATGGCGGCGGAAAACGCCCGCCAGCGGCGCAAGGATTATGTTCTGACACCGTTCCGCAAGACGGAGCTGGCGGTACTGGACAAAGTTCTGGACGATGTTTCGACGGCGATTGAGTTGCTTTTAACCGAAGGCGCCAGCGTCGCGATGAACCGGTTGAATCGGCGGATTACTGCCGAGGAGCAAGAGTGAATTAAACGACTGAACGGTAGACTGAGCAGCCCTGAAGGTTGCGACAGGCAAGGCCAGAAGGTTTTGCCGGAAACGAGAGACGAATGCAACGGAAATACGAAGTCATGTTTATCCTGCGCCCCGACGTGATTGGCGACGAGGCCGACAAGCTGATCGCCGGCTTTGAAGCCACCATCACCAAGGGCAATGGCAAGCTGGTATCGAGCGAGAAGCTGGGAAACCGCAAGCTGGCCTACACTGTCCGCAAGTTCAACGAGG
>JAJYSL010000140.1 GCA_021793595.1 Acidobacteriota bacterium | reverse complement strand
CTCGAATGTATTTCAGCACATCGGGACCACTCATTTTTGGAAGCATCAGGTCGAGGATGATAAGGTCGTAGTCACCCAACGCCGCCAGATGCGCACCCTCTTCGCCGTCATGGGAAAGGTCTACCGCGTAACCGGGACCTTCCTTCAGGGCGGCGGCGATGTTTTCCGCCAGGCGACGTTCGTCTTCAATGAGGAGAAGGCGCATAGTCTTTTCTACCGGAATCAGATTAATTCTGGCTGAAGATCGATGCCTTATACGAAGAGCACACGGTAACTCTGTTGCCCCTGCAATGTGGCTCGGACGCTGCCGTCGGTCTGATGTTGTAAGGGAACCCTGGTGTCGCCGACGATGGCGCGAATCTGTTGGCCGGAGGGCGCACGGAAGCGATACTCGCCGGGAAAATCCGGCCGAATTGTGGCCGCGGCGGCTTTTCGGTTCTCCCAACGCAGATCCACTTCTAGCGAGCCGCGCGCGCGCAGGCCTTTTACTTGACCATCTGGCCACGCCGCGGGCAGCGCGGGCAGCAAGTCGATAACGCCGGTGTGGCTTTGCAGCAGCATCTCCGCGATGGCGGCCGTCGCGCCAAAGTTCCCGTCAATCTGAAAGATCGACGTTTTCCCAGCGGGATGGGTATCGAGCAGATTCTGATTGGTGCTGTGCTTCATCAGCATGATCAGAGATTCCCAGGCTTTGTCGCCGTCGGCCAATCGCGCCCACAGGCCGATGGCCCAGGCTCGGCTCCAGCCGGTGTAAGCTCCGCCATGATCCAACCGTCGCTGCAGCGAAGTTCGCGCGGCTTTCGCCAGAGTCGGTGTACCGCGCGGGGTGATTTCGCCGCCGGGATACAGCGGATACAGGTGCGACATGTGCCGTTGCCCGGGCGTGCTCTCGAGAAAATCGATGGACCATTCCTGCAACTGGCCATATCTGCCGATCTGATAGGGAAGGAGGCGAGCGCGCGCGGCATCGAGCTTGGCCGCAAACTCCTGATCCACGCCCAATTCTTTGGAAGCATTGATGCAGTTGGTAAAGAGCTCGCGGATGAGCGCCATATCCATAGTGCAGCCGGCACTGGTCATGGCGGGCTTGCCATCGGGAGCCATAAAGTCATTTTCGGTCGACTCCGATGGGCAGGTGGTGAGACGCGGGCCTCCCGCCCAGTTGGGATCTTCGATCAGCCATGCCAGGCAGAACTCAGCCGAACCTTTCATCAGGGGGTAGGCGTGGGTCCGCAGAAATTCACGGTCGCCGGTGAAACGATAGTGGTCATACATATGGGCACAGAGCCAGGGGCCGCTCATGCACCAGTTGGCCCAGGTCGGTGCGCCGACGCCCATTCCGACCGGATTGGCAGCCCGCCATAGATCGATATTGTGATGCGACACCCAACCGGGCAAGCCGTATGTCTCGCGTGCGGCGCGGGCACCAGTCTTGCTCAGGTCCGCAATCAGCCCTTGCAAGGGCTCCGTACAATCGCTCAGGTTGCAGGTTTCGGCGGGCCAGTAATTCATCTCGAGATTGATGTTCGCCGTCCAATTGCTGCTCCACGGCGGCTGTACCTGATAATTCCATATTCCCTGAAGATTGGCCGGCTGGGTTCCAGGACGTGAGCTGCTGATGAGCAAATAACGCCCGTATTGGAAATACAGCGCCAGCAGGGAAGGATCGGGAGAGGCAGCAAAATTAGCGAGACGCTGGTCGGTCGGCTGCGCTGTTGCTGGAGTTGGGCCGAGGGTGAGTGAAACGCGGTCAAAGAGTTTCCGGTGGTCCGCAGTGTGCCGTTGCAGCATGGATGCATAACTCTGCGGGAGCGCAGCCTCGAGTTGCTGGCGGGCGCTTTCGTTCACTTGCGTTTGTGGCGTATCCGGTTCTTGATCGAATCCGCGATAACCTGTGGCGGCAGCCAGAACGATGGTGCATGTGTGAGCATTGCGGATGACAAGTCTATTCCCGTCCGCCGAGACCTGGCCGCCTCCCACATTCGCCTGCAGCATTGCGGCGTAGTACATGCCTTCGCCGGGTACATCGGACAATACGATCGGACGCTCGCTGTCGGGATGGCCGGCTCCGGCGATATGTCGCGCCGCTTTGCCGGTGAGCAGCAAGCGGTTGCCGGCAACAGCCGCGACCGATTTCACCAAGGCGCCATCCATCCATATGGTTGCATTCAACTGACCCGGCTTGCCGGCGGAGATGCGCAGCACAATTACCTGATCGGGAGCGGAGGAAAATGCGGTGCGTTGAAATTCGACACCGTCGACGGTGTAACGCGTGCTTGTCACAGCCGATGCAAGATCCAGCTCGCGACGATAGTTCGTCACCCTGCCGGAGTGAGTGCAATCCACGTGCAGGCTGCCGATGGGCTGATATGCCTCGGCAAACAAACCCTGCATCTTTTGGCAGAGATGGTCGGCAAGGTGATAATCCTTCTGTTCCAGGACAGCGTTGCGTATCGGAGCCAGATAGTTTTTCGCATTGAGATTGTTGCCATCTACCGGAAGGCCCGACCAGAGAGTGTCTTCATTCAACTGCAGAGTTTCCCTGGCAGGATCGGTGGGAACAGGGCCGGCTGCATGATCGGCGCGCGGGTCTTTGGGATCGATGGGGTTGATTGTGCCGCCGCCGAAAACCATCGCTCCCAGACGCCCATTGCCGATCGGCAGGGCATCCACCCACTGTGACGCTGGATGGGTGTACCAAAGCTTGAGATCGTCGGATTCCTTGCCGGAGGCCTGGGCCCATCCCAGATGTCGGGCGAGCGGGAGAGTTCCAGCAACGGTGGAGGCGCTAGCGAGAAAGCGACGCCGCGAAAATCTACTCATGGGACAGTGTCCTTTCCAAAAAAGTCAGGAACCGCGCGGCTTCCCGATGCATTTCACTAGCGTGCCGCGTGGTTGCGATTTGCCAAACCGGAGACGTACCAAGGGTAGACGCAAGCAGCAAATCAAGGCAAACGAGTCCGCGTGAAAGGGCGATGCGCGCGCGAGCGACGATGCGCTCATGCAGAATGCTGGAGACTGGAGGTCACAAATTCAGTGATGTCATTCATACCAGGTAGATCGAAGAAATGTCATCGAGCAATGACATGCTGTTTGAGCCTCTGACGAACAACCTTACGGTAGAAAATTAAGGTCACGTATACTATTGCAAAACTGCCACTCCGCCCGGCAACCGCCTTCGCTCGTGCGTCATGTGTGGCTACGCGGGCACTGCCATGGTCGATACCGGCGTCGGCATGGGACCGGACCTGACCAGTGATATACTCCGGCTGGTTGTGCGCGGCAGCGCGTGTGACTCAAAGGCGGTCATGTGGTCTTCCGATCGTTTCGGCACAGTAAAGAAGAACGCGCGTCGCCCACCCTTCGCAGGCAGTCGCCTTATCAACTTTAAAGCAACCTTAGTAAACAGCAGGATTCAGATGAATCCAGCCGACGAATCAGGCTCCCGTCCAGACAAGGGCCAAAATCTTGGAGAAATATCATGCTGAGAAGAGACTTTCTTACTGCTTCATCCTTTGCCATGGGGCTATCTGCTGCGGGTACGGCATCTGCAGCGCCGCTGCGCGAGGCCCGAAGCATCCTTGACTTCGGAGCAAGACCCGATGGGAAGACACTGAACACCAAGGCCATTCAGCGCGCGATCGATACTGCATTCCAGGCAGGCGGAGGTCTAGTTTATGCACCCCCGGGTAACTTCCTGACCGGTGGAGTGGAGTTGAAGAGCCGCGTGACACTCTACCTTGAAGCCGGCTGCGTTCTTCTCGGCAGTCCTAACATCGGCGACTACACTTACCATCCGGGTCCGGCCATGAAGGGCGATGCCAACGGCCATCATCTCATTTTTGCGCAGCACGCTGAGGAGATAACTCTCTGTGGTCCAGGCACCATCAATGGTCAGGGCGAAAACTACTGGGAGCCCAACCCGCTACGCCCACCTGTCCCGCCCGATCAAGCATGGCATGACGTCGCCTCCGGCCACTTTCAGGCAATCAACAACAACGATCGCCCTTCGCCCATGGTTGAGTTTGTGCAATGTCGTAATGTCCGCATCTCGGGAGTTACTCTCAGGAACTCGGCCGGGTGGACGTTTCGCCCGATCGACTGCGAATCGGTTTTCATAGACGGAATCCGCATCCGAAATCCCTTTTGGGGGCGGAACACCGACGGAATGGACATTACCGCATGCCGCAATGTGTTCGTCTGCAACTGCGACATCATCGGTGGTGACGACGGTATTTGTCTCAAAAGTGAAAATCCGTATGGCGACGATGTGCCGCCATCAAAGAACATCACCATTACCAATTGTGCGGTTTCCAGCGCAAGCAACGGATTCAAACTGGGCACTGCGACTCACGGAGCCTTCGAGAACATCGTCTTCAGTAACTCTGTGATATACAGTGACAACGGCAGTCCGATGATGAATCGAGTTATTGGCGGCATCAACATCGAGACCGTCGATGGCGGCAGTGTAGATGGCGTAGTGATATCGAACATTCGAATGCAAAATGTGCGTGCTCCCATCTTCGTGCGGCTAGGGCAGCGCACCAGAAAAGAAGGCTCCTTTCTGCGCAATATACTTATCGAAGGAGTCGATGCGGAAGGCGCCATTGTTACTAGTTCCATCACCGGCGTCCCCGGACTTCGTCCATCCGACATCTCGATCAGCAACTGCCGCATGCGCACCGTCGCGCAAGGACAGTTCAATTGGACGAACCGAGAAATCCCCGAAGCCGTCGACCAGTACCCTGAATCGTGGATGATGGGCCGTCTTCCTGCCTATGGGTTTTTTGTGCGCCATGCAGATCGAGTGCGCCTTCGCAACATTGAGTACGTTACCGACAGACCCGATGGGCGCCCGGCAATCGTATGCGTCGATGTGAACGACATCATTCTGGGCGGTCTCGAATTATCTGCGCCGGTGGGTGGGTCTCCGTTGATTGAACTGAAAAATACCCGCCGCGCTTTCCTCACTGGGATGCGATCGCCTGAGAAGTGCGAGGTATTTGCTCAAGTCAGTGGTGCCGAATCGGCAGGCATCGAGCTTCTGGGCAACTCCATTCCCAAAGGACAGAAGGCCGTAAGGTATACCGATGGCGCGAACATGGAGGCCGCCAAGATCGACTAGTCTTGGTGATGGCTTTCAGGAAAAAACCAGGACAAGGATGACGATGAAGAGCAAGCTACCCGGATTGGCTTTGGCAAAGACGTTGGCGGCGGTAGCTGTCTTGTGCGCAGCGCAGGCTGGAAGCAGCGGGATGCATGTGCATGTGAAAGTGCGGTATCAGAACCCGATCCGCAACCAGAACTTCCCGGAGTTGGTGTACTGGTTTGTGACGCCGCAAACCCTTGTGTCTGCGCAGTACAAGAAGGACATCCAGCATATTGCGCACGATACCAAGTTCACGTTTCCGTTTCTGACGGCGCGTAAGGGCGTGAACTTTCTGAATAATCCGGCAGCGCACGCAGCCGTAGCCGGCATCGTAAAAGACGCCCATAAAAATGGATTGCGTATCGGAGTGACGCTGGTGGGCGGAGGAGCCAACGCAACAAAGACGTCTGTGCCCGCCGACGAGCAAACAGCGATTGCGAACGGTGAGACGACGCTCGGCGCGCAGGGCGACGGCACGGTGCAAGCCAGCATCGAACTCCGCAGCGCAAAAGCCTCACGTACCGAATTGCTGCGCGCGTACGTCTTTCACAAGACCGCGCCTGGCGAATACAAATCTTCCACGCTCACCGACGTCACCTCCCAAGTGAAGAGCGCCTCGCCGCAACCAGGCACGCTGGTCGT
This sequence comes from Acidobacteriota bacterium, assembly GCA_021793595.1. Next base: position 4,880 of record JAJYSL010000140.1, on the reverse strand, counting down.
GACTTTGAAGTTGGGATCTCGCTATGCCGGTTACACCGCGTTCGTCCTCGCAACGAACTGGTATCCCGTGATGGATATGTTCAGCCCTGCTTTCAAGCATTGGTTGCGCAATACCATTGATCAGTATCGCGATGTTCCGCTCGACGGCACGGCACTTGATGAGTTCGCTTATGTGCATATTCCCGTGAAGCCCACTCCGGCTTGGCGCGGCCATCTTGCAGGACGCGCCTTTGCCAAGCGCTTCCGCGCGGCTACCGGGATGGACCTGACGCACACGCTCTTCGATACGCGTTATGCTCCCGAAGGTCACCCGGAGGTGCGCATTCGAGCCATTGACCAGTACTGGAATTTTCTGCGCTCCGGACCTTTGGACGAAGAGCGCGATTTCTACAACTATTCGCGGCAGGTCTTTGGCGATAAGAATTTCGCGGGAATCCATGACACATTCCACAACCATCTCACCAACGACGAGGCGTGGGCCACGGGCATCGACTGGTGGTCCATCCCGCGCCAGTACGGTATGAGCGACGAGGACCTATCATTGCCGCTGCGCATGGGGCTGCTGGTGTCGCATCCGGGCAATATCATGTATGACCAGTTTTACGGTTGGGACATTCACCGCTTCGCCGTAAAGGCAATGAATGACGCGCGCTTCGACGCACGTATCCACTACCACGGCTACAACGACACAGGCGCGTGGGGCGTCAATCTTGCGGGCGAGGAATTTCTGTCGAAGCTCAATCCGGTGGAGCAGAAGATTCGCTTGTTGAATCGCTTCGATCCTGTGGCGCCTGAACTGCCACTGCTGGTCGTTTTTGGAATGCCGCGGCTGCTCAACTGGTATCCCAATCAGAGCGCGCGCAACAACTTCGACGTCAATGGCTCCCTGCATATTGAGAGCAAGGTGCTGGCCATCTGGAATGCCGGATACCGCTGTGCCGTGGTGCCGAGCGATCTGATCGACAACGGATTGCTCAAACTCGATGCGCAAGACCGCCCGGTGCTGAACGGACACACCTTTCGCGCAATTGTCTACCTCTATCCGGAGTATGCCAAACAGAGCACGCTGCGCTTTCTCGACGAGTTCACACGGCGCGGAGGCGCACTGATGCTGGAAGGCAATGCGACGCGCGACTTCAATGGTGTGCCGATCAGGAGCGAGTTCGCGAAGATTGCGGCGCGGGCGCGTGTGCGTGGCTTCAGCATAGATAAAATCTCCGAACTGGGTGTGCAAAAGTCCCCGCTCAATGGCATCGGCGGGGAACTGGAAGACGGTAGCGTGATTTTGACCGACCTGGATTCCCAGGAGACCAACCAGCCCAAGAAATTTACGGTAGAAGTAAACGGGCACAGCTTCAGTGGCGCCTATATTGGCGTGTTCGCATTGAAGGCTGCAAAGGACGGCACGCTTGAGAAGCTTGCCTGCGGCGAGTGCCGGCCGCTGCGCCGAGACGGCAGAAAAGTGCTGAGTCTGCGCTCGCCGGTCGACTTGGTGCTGAAGCGCAACGCCAAGGGCCAATACAATGCAGTGCTGCAGGGGCCTCCGAATAGCAACGCGATCACACTGCTGCGCTGATTGGCTGCCCAAGCAATTGCCTATTGCGGCGGCGATGGGCGTCTGACATTTTGCTGATGGCGTTGCGGTGGAGAATACCTGCGAGCCTTCAATTGCAGAGCTTGCTTCGCCGAATTTTCTGACGATGGATCGGAATTCCCAACCAACATTCGAGGCAACAGTTGGGCACTCCAGACCCCCTAGCGCCGGTTGCTGTTTTTCTGTGGCGAATGCTACCCTGTTTGTACCGTGGTCACCTCACTCTCATTGACGATCCCGCCTTTTCCAGCATTTTCTGCACTCTAGAGGCCTGCATCGTGAAAATGAGCTATCGTGGGCCTGGTTTTTCGCTTTCCGCCGTAACCTATTGATTCTAAACGCGGCCGACGTAGCTCAGTTGGTAGAGCAGCTGATTCGTAATCAGCAGGTCATCGGTTCAAGTCCGATCGTCGGCTCCAGATCCTACCTATTCCCTTTGTCTGTGGCTCCCGTTTCCCGCGCTGTTTTTGTTGCGGATTGAGCGTGCGTTGTCCAATATCGCTTCCGTAAAATTTCCGGCCGGATATCGAGAGCGCTTGTGCTTTGCGGCGAATATTCACAGCGCATGGCCTGAGGGTGTACATTGTCTAAGCTTTGCAAGACAATCGATAGGGTCCATGTCGATTGGACTCTGTGGGCGTGCGGAAAGGTGATATCAGGATGCAAATGGAAGGCAAGATTGCAATCGTGACTGGAGGCGCTACCGGCATCGGCACCGCAACTGCACAGAAATTATGCGAACTAGGGGCTTCCGTCGCTATTCTGGATCGCAACGTGCAGGCTGGAGAGGAGACAGTGCGCGCGCTGCAAAAAGCAGGAGGCAAGGCAAGCTTTCATCCCTGTGATGTTGCGGTGGAATCCGAGGTAGCCGCAGCGGTGAAGGCCGTGGTCAAGCAATATGGAGGGCTGCATGTGCTGGTCAGCAATGCAGGCATCCAAACCTACGGCGACGTAGTGACAACAAGCCCCGATGTCTGGGACAGAACCTTCAATGTCCACGTCAAGGGGTGTTTTTTTGCGACGAAATATGCGGTTCCGACGATGATCGCGTCCGGAGGCGGCGCGATTGTGATTGTGGCTTCCGTGCAGAGCTTTACCGCAGTCAACAATTCTGCTGCGTACGTGGCAGCGAAACACGCGTTGCTGGGGATTACGCGCTCTATCGCGCTGGATTTTGCCGGGAAAAATATCCGGGCGAATTGCATTTGCCCAGGAGCCATCGACACGCCGATGCTGCGCGCTACGGCAGAGATGACGGGCTCGCCGGAAAAGCTGATCCAAACCGTGGGAAAGATGCATGCTCTGGGCAGAATCGGACGTCCAGACGAAGTGGCGAATGCGATTGTATTTTTAGCGAGCGATGCAGCCTCGTTCATTACGGGGACCAGCCTCGTTGTCGATGGCGGACTGACGGTTCCGACCGGAGGCATTGGGTTTCAGGAGTCGGGAGTTGGGAGTGAGGGAAAAGAATGAGCAGAGAAGGGAAACTTGCAGGGAGGGTTGCGATCATTACTGGGTCAGCGGCGGGGATTGGCCGGGCCTCCAGCCTGCTGTTTGCAAAAGAAGGGGCTGCGGTCGCCGCAGTGGATTGCGATCAGGCTGGCAATGAGAAATTGGTTGAGGAAATCCGCCGCAACGGCGGTACCGCAGAGGCGCTGTCCGCGGATGTTTCTTCCACCAAGGATGTGGAGCGGGTGGTGCAAAAAGTGGGTGTGCTCTGGAAACGGATCGACATTTTGTTCAACAATGCCGGCATTGTTGCCGGCGGCAAGGTGCACACACTGACGGAAGAGGAGTGGGACCGGTCGTTCGACATTAACGTTAAAAGTATGTTCCTGTTTATTCGGGCGGTGGTGCCTTCGTTTCTGCAGCAGGGGGGCGGTGTCATCTTGAATACATCATCGACGACCGCGCTTCGCGTCGCGCCGGACCGCGCTCTTTATACCGCGACCAAGGGCGCGATCTATTCCCTGACAAAATCCATGGCGCTCGATTATGCCCCGGACAAAATCCGAGTGAACTGCTTGTGCCCAGGAACAACCGACACGCCTTCTCTGCGAGCGCGTCTCAGCGCCCAGGGAAATACCGAGGAGATGACGAAGAAGTTTATTGCGCGACAGCCGCTGGGTCGGCTGGGAACGGCGGAAGAAATGGCCCAGGCCGCACTGTACCTGGTCTCCGACGATGCAAGCTTTGTTACGGGAACCGCATTTCAAATTGATGGTGGCATGTCGCTTTGAAACCTGACGGGTGGAAACATGCGCCCGACGGATTGAATTTCAATCAACAATCAACAAAACGACTCGGGATCTGATTTTCCGCGATCGCAGGAGAAACAATCGAGATGAGACTGGTGAGGTTTGGCCCGATAGGGAACGAAAAGCCCGGGGTAATGGATGCAGAGGGTAGGCGTCGCGATTTATCGGCTCATTTTTCCGATTGGGACAGGAGGTTTTTGGGGTCGGGAGATGTCGAACGCGTGAAGGAAATTCTGCAGGATGCGGCGAGCTTGCCGGTAGTTGGGGAAAGCGAACGCTGGGCAGCGCCGGTGGTGCGACCGGGCAAGGTGATCTGCATTGGACTGAATTACTCCGATCATGCGGCCGAGTCGGGAATGCCGATTCCAGCCGAGCCGATCGTTTTTTTGAAGGCCTCAAATACCGTGGTGGGGCCCTATGATGAGCTTCGGATTCCGCGAGGAAGCGAAAAGACTGATTGGGAAGTGGAGCTGGGAGTTGTGATTGGACGGGAGGCCAGGTATTTGGCTTCTGTGGACGCGGCGCAACACCATATTGCCGGCTATTGCCTGAGCCACGATGTTTCTGAGCGCGCCTTTCAATTGGAGCGAGGAGGCCAGTGGACCAAGGGAAAAAGCTGCGACACGTTCAATCCGCTGGGGCCGTGGCTGGCAACGCCGGAGGAGATTGCGGATGTGAATGCGCTGGCCATGCAACTGTGGGTGAACGGAGAACTGCGACAAAACGGGTCCACCGCGAAGATGATCTTTAACCCTGCTTTTCTGGTGCATTATTTATCGCAGTTTATGACGCTGGAGCCCGGCGATCTGATCTCAACCGGAACACCGCCGGGTGTGGGCTTGGGCATGAAGCCGCCGCAGTATCTGAAGGTCGGCGACAGAGTCGAATTGGAGATTGAACATCTTGGCAGGCAGAAGCAGATCTGCGTTGTCTCCTGAGTGCTGGGGACTTTTTGCCAGGGTGCGCACCCGACACGGACTTGGTTTTGCGGCGCTTCCAGGATGGATGTAGAAACATGAATGCCACGT
>JAJYSL010000139.1 GCA_021793595.1 Acidobacteriota bacterium | reverse complement strand
GCCGCGATGGATGAGGTCTTGCATGACCGAAAGGCCAAAGCCTCGACAGAGGATCCAGACACTCCGACGGCCGAGGACATCGTTTCTCATATGTCGGCGTACATGGAGGCGCCCGCTGCAGCATGAAAAAGGATGTGACTTGACGCATATGATGGCAACGTTTTGAAGAATATGATGACAGTTCCTCTCCACTAACCTCTTTGAAACCGATGCACCCTTTGCGTCCTGCAAGACCGTTATGAACCATAAGTTGTCAGTGAGTCTGAAATGTGGGCATAAAGTGACAGTAAGAGCGGAGCGCCCTGCCTGGCCGAAGGGCGCCCGGTATCTCTCGAGGTAACAGCCTTGGCCACATTTCTCTAAAAAAGCACTTGCGATTCGATCATGTATATGTGCTATATTGCGCACGTGCATCGGTCGAAACAAAAGCTGCTCAATGAACTCAAACGATGGTTCCTCGATGGCGCTGAAGAGTTGTGGCCGATTGCGTTAGGCTCATTGTCTTTGCGAAAAAGCCCCTGTGTTCGAAAGCAGTGTTCAGCCTGCGCATCCGGCTACGGTCACCTCAGTTACGCGCTGTCGGGCTACCAAGGTAAGCGAAGATTTTCAATCTATGTGCCCGATAAGTTGGCACCTGAAATAGAGAAGGCAATCGAAAATGGGCGACAATTGCAGGAGTTGATGAAGGAGGTCGGCCTACGCTACATAAAGGAGCGTAAGCGCGCAAGGCAAGAGAAACGGTAGAGAGTTTTTGGCGAAGCCCGACTATCGGAGGACGCATGTTTGACTCTGAAGGCCTGCAGGTCTGGTTGGAACGAAACCAGATTCCGGAGACAACGCGAACTGTGATCGAAGCAATTCGCACATCGCCGCCTTCGCGCAGGGTTGGAGGAGGTTCCTCCAACGTCTGTGGCCGCTATCCCAGTAAGAAAATGGGAGCGACCATTCAATTCGAGAGTCACCGCGTTGAATTGGCTGGCATCTATGAAATGGAACATGACTCCTCGGTTCGCGAGTACTACGATCAGCCTGCACCAATCAAACTGGCTTATAAGACCACGACCGGCAGAGAACTCGGGGTATGGCATACTCCAGATTTCTTTGTCATACGTGACGATGAAGCAGGATGGGAAGAATGGAAAACCGAGGAAGAGCTTGAGCGCCTGACGTCCAAATGTCCGAATCGCTATGCTCCCAACGCTCCGGCTAGCTGGGATTGCCCACCGGGCAGAGCTCATGCAGAACCTCTCGGGCTCTATTACCGCGTTCGATCTTCGGCAGAAATCGATTGGACATTCCAGCGAAACATTCAGTTCCTCGACGACTACCTCAGAGCAGACCAACTAACGATTCCTGCACGAAGCTGCGTAATAGCGCGGGCGACTACCGGAGCCATATCCGGCATCCATCTGGATGAATTGTTACAGCTCACCAGAGAACGCATATCGGCGGACACGATTTTCAGCATGATCGCGGCAAATATCCTCTACGTGGATCTATATGCTGCTCCTCTCGCCGAACCGTCGCGCGTCTTGGTCTATTCCGCTCCGGAAGGAGCGTCAGTAACGACACTGGGCACTTCCGATAGCCCAAACATCTCGTCTCCCATTACGTTTCGCAATGGGAACGCGTTGATCTGGGACTCTCGGATATGGAAGGTGATCAACGTTGGCGATGTGTCTGTAGGCCTTGTATCTGAAGATGGGAATTTGGTTGAGCTGCCGAAAAAGTCGCTTGAAGACTTGGCCTATCGAAAGAAAATTGCGCTAGCACCAGATGAACTCAAGAAGATAGCCAGAGCGAAGGTTTTTGAGCGATTAAGCGTGGCCAGTGAAGATGATCTGCGAACTGCCAATTCCCGCTCTGAGTTGGTTAGAAGCTATATCCACGGCCACTCGCTTCCCGTGACGCTCGACGTAACTCACCGCACTCTTTACCGCTGGGTAGCCGATTATCGGCGGGCGGAAGCAAACTATCAAAGCGGATATCTCGGCACCACCTGTGCGGGGCGCGGAAGTACGAGCGCACCGAAGGTCGCAAGGACACGCGGGCGGGCAGTTATGATCGGCAACTGCATACCAAAGCGGGCGAAGTGACGTTGCAGGTGCCGAAGCTGCGGAGGCTGCCGTTCGAGACGGCGATCATCGAACGCTACCGTCGACGCGAGACGTCGGTCGAAGAGGCGCTGGTGGAGATGTATCTGGCCGGGGTGAGCATGCGCCGGGTGGAGGACATCACCGAGGCGCTGTGGGGCACGCGGGTGTCGGCGTCGACGGTGAGCGACCTGAACCAGAAAATCTACAAGCAGATCGAGGAGTGGCGTCAGCAGCTGCTGGTGGGCGAGTTTCCGTATGTTTTCCTCGACGGGATCTGGCTGAAGCGGAGCTGGGGCGGCGAGGTAAAGAACGTCAGCGTGCTGGTAGCGATCGGCGTGGCGCAGAGCGGCTACCGCCAGATTCTGGCGGTGAGTGAGGGCGCGAAGGAAGACAGGGCGAGTTGGACGGAGTTCCTGCGCGGCTTGAAGGAACGCGGGCTGAAGGGCGTTGAGTTGTTCGTCTCTGACAAGTGCCTGGGGCTGGTAGAGAACCTGGGTGATTTCTATCCCGATGCGAAGTGGCAACGCTGCGTGGTGCACTTCTATCGCAACGTGTGGACGGCGGTGCCGAGCGGCAAGGTGAAGGAAGTGGCGGCGATGCTGAAAGCCATCCATGCCCAGGAAGACGCTGCGGCGGCTAAGGAAAAGGCCCGCCATGTCGTCGAGAAGCTGCGGGCGATGAAGTTGGCCAAGGCCGCAGAGATCGTCGCTGCGGGCGTAGACGAGACCTTGAGTTACTACGCGATGCCATCGGAACACTGGCGCTGCCTGCGAACCAACAACCCGCTGGAACGGTTGATGCGCGAGATACGGCGACGAACGCGAGTAGTGGGGGCCTTCCCCGATGGCAACTCGGCGCTGATGCTGGTCGCCGCGCGGCTCAGACATGTGGCCTCGACCCGATGGGGAACCAAACGCTATCTCCAGATGAACCGACTGGCTGAACTCGTGGCCATCGCCTGATTTTTTGCTCTGGCCCCCATGGGGGCCAGAGCAAATCAACCTTAACCCAACAACCTTCCAAAGTCATGGCTGAAATTGAAAGTGCGAAAAATACTGGACACTACCAATGTGGAGTTGCTCTTGTCGCTGATTAACATGTGACCTCCTTGCGGCAGGTTTGGATGGGAACAGTAGACTGCGGTGGACTGATCAAACACCACGGACCAATGTCTTTCGCCGAAAGATCTATTCAACGAGGTCCGCCTCAAGCTGGGTACTGCGGGCAAGAAGATAGGAGACGAATAGGCCGGAAAATACAGGCTCCTCGTGGAGTACTCGCAACATCTCTTTCTTATCGACCCTGAGTACCGTACATTCCGTGAGCGCAGTCGCAGTCGCCAACCGCGTAGGGTGATCGGGCGTTATGCACTCCTCACCGATGAAATCTCCCGCACCAAGTAGGGAAATAGTCGCTCCCTTGCTACTTTGGGTTGCGACGGTAAGCTTTACCTGGCCTCGCTGAATATAGAAAACTGTCTCAGCCAGGTCGCCTTGAGAGAAGACGATATCTTTCTCTTTCAGATTGACAATTGCCTCGCCGTCGCCTGCTTTTGCGAGAAGGGCCGCAGGGTCAAAGGCTGTACCAAGCTTCTTGCCGCCTACTGGAGGGGTTTCCGATTCCGGCCCCAAAGTGGCACAATCTCTTGTCATTCTCATCGCTCTGTTCTCCGATCACCTGACGGGTCTATAATCTTGGCCCACGGGGACGTTACACTTTTGCAGCCTGCACGTAGTGTGCTGCAAAATGGAATCGTCATGGTATCGGGGATGTTGCTGATAATGAGGAGCCTTGTCCGGGAAAAACCTGACAAGAAGAGCATTCGTACTATCTATCGAAGCAGAAAAGCGGCTTGAGCCGAAATTTCTACCGGGCCGAACTGCCAGGCTTGCCCTCCAGCGTTTCCGGGGTCAATAGACCCATCTGCACGGCAAAACGAACCAAATCGCTACGTGCCCGAAGCCCGAGCTTTTCGGCGAATCGTGAACGATAGGTCTCGATAGTCTTCACACCCACGAAAATCTGTTTTGAGATTTCTGCGGTGGTGTAACCCTGTGCCACAAGCTTAAGCACCTGCAATTCACGGTCGCTAAGTATGTTTACGGGCCTTGCACGGCCCGCTTTTGAGCTTCTCTTCGTCAGCACTTCCTGGACAAGGACGTTGGCCAGACGCGGATCCACAAAGATCCCTCCGCGATGCACCGCTCGTATGGCGGCAAGCAGCTCAGAATCCACCGCCCTTTTCAGCAGGTAGCCTGAGGCCCCGGCAGCCAATGCGGATCGCAAGTACGCGGGGTCATCGTGCATCGTGAGGACGAGCACCCGGGTTTCGTGGCAGTCGCGCGTCATCTTCTCGAGCGCTTTCATACCCCCAACTCGAGGCATGGCGAGATCGAGTAACGCCACATCTGGCATCGTTTCCTGCGCCGTTTGAACCGCCATCTCTCCATCGGGAGCTTCCGAGACAACTTCCATGTCGGTCTGAGCATTGACCAGCATCTTCAATCCGGCGCGGAGAATTGCGTGATCATCCGCGATCATGACTCTGATTTTGCGTGTCCGCGCCGGCATTTCAGGCGCTCCTCGTGCCAACTAAGAACTGATTGACTAGTGGAACTTGCACCAGAATCTTGGTCCCCTTGCGCTGGGAAGCGAAACTGATCGTTCCTCCCAGCATCGCCGCTCTCTCTCGCATACTCTGAATCCCCAGGCGCTGTGACGAGACCGCCGCAGCTTTCACATCGAAGCCACATCCGTCATCGATCACTGACACCTCCAAAGCCGTGGCCAAACGGGCGAATCGAATGCTAACCGCCTTGGCACCGGAATGCCTGGCTACGTTGGTGAGGGCTTCCTGAAGAATGCGATATAACGCTATTTGGACTGCTGACGGCAGGTTGCTGGAGTCCAGTTCACCGAGTGCGAGATCAACAGCTATGTTGTGGGTCTTGGTGTACTCGGTAGCATACCGGTTCAGGGCAACACCCAGGCCATGGTCGTCCAGTACCGTTGGATGAAGCCCGCGGGCAAGCCGGCCAATTTCGTCCATGGCCTGGGCGGTAATTTCCCGTAGCTTTTGTCCCTGCACCTTAACATCTGTCAGTTTCCGAACGTCTTCCAGGGTACGCAGACCAACCAAAAGAGCGGTCAGCAACTGGCCGGCTTCGTCATGCAATTCACGCGCGATCCGGCGCCGCTCTTCCTCCTGTGCCGAAAGCGTGTGTTCCAGAAGAAGCCGGTGCATCGTTTCGGCCTGCTTGATTTCTGCGGCCTGGATGCGTTTTTGCTCGCTCAGATCGGTTATCACCATGCCCAGGGCCTGGCTCTTGTACCCACGCAAACGGGTAAGAGACAAATAGACTGGAATGAGGCTTCCACCGGCGCCACGCAGATTGAATTCGCCTTTCGCAACCGCCTTCTGACCGTCGGCAAGCAAAGTCTCAAATCTGTCTCGCTCGGTTTCCGCAACCAGCGACTGCACCGCAATTCCAATGATTTTCCCTGGCTGCCTGTTCATCAACTCTGCGAAACTGCGATTGCAGTAGAGCATGGCGCCATCCCGCGACAAGGTTGCCGCGCCTTCGCTCATCGCCTCTACCAGCATGCGATAGGACGGTTCGCCGCCTTTGAGAGAAACCACTTGTTCCCCACGAGGACCGGCAACCATCAATGCATCCACTTCACCGGACAGTATGGCGCGAAGTGTTTCCTCCGCGGTCTTCAGCCTGGCGCGGAGCTTTCTCTGCCGATCTGGAGGTGTGGACGGCGGCCGTCTACGTAGAGAAGGTCCAGATTCCTTGGGAATTCCTTGCGACGCGCCGGTTTTGCCGGGCAACCCTCTTTTGAGAACTCGGTCATCGGGATGCGCTCGCTTGTTGGACATCGGTTATTCGAGTCCTTACTTCAGCGTGCCGGTTGAAGATCCAACCCCACGATGACGCTCTCAGTCTTTGAGAGGTTCCCGATAATCTTCTTGACCGGCGGTGGGAGCCTTCTCACCAGGGTCGGAATGGCGATGATCTGATCGCCCTTGGCCAGTTGCGGCTTCACAAGCAGGTCGACGACTTCGATACGGTACTTGCCCTGCAGTTTGTTTTCGCAGATTTTCTTGAGGTTGGCAATCGCGGCAACCGAATTAGGGGTTTGGCCCGCTATGTAAAGCCGCAACCTGAAAAAGTCGCCCCCGCTGGTCTTGGTGGAGCGCTTCTTTGCTGTACTCTTTTTGATGCCTGTGCTCGTCGTCATGTCGGTACCCGGCTTCACGTTCAGATGGGCCAATTTTACTGGTCTGCGGCCGCGACTGCACTTGGAACTTCAGTGGTCGAGCCCAGCGTATGATCTTTCAGCACGACGCCCAATTCGAGGCCCCTCCTGCTCACGATGAGCTCACGGGGCTCGCGAGAATGTTCCATGCCGCGGGATTTCAGAACGTAAAGCTCGCGCCTCGGCCGTCCGTTGGGCTTGCTGTCCCGCAACACAATCCACGTGTCCATCAGAGAAGAGACCGCAGCCGCGGTTCTCTCCTGGGGATCTCCCGCAAATGTCAGATTGGTAAACATCGATGTGATCTGTTCCACTTTCAGAAAATCGACCAGGCGCACAAGCATCGATTTGACGTCATAAGTTCCGGTGGACGAAATCAGGTTCGTGATCGGGTCGATGACCACGACGCTCGGCCGAAGCTTGGCGATCAATTTGTGAATGGCGGCCAAATGGCCTTCGAGGCCTGTGCTGGTTGGCCGCATGGCGTGGAACTGCAACAAGTCCTTCTTGACCCATCGCCCGAGGTTGATGCCGACCGAGCGCATGTTGCGGAGGATCTGGCTGGGAGACTCTTCAAACGTGAAATACAGGCAAAGCTCGCCACGGGCGCAGGCTGCGCTGCAGAAGTTCGCTGCCAGACTCGACTTCCCGGTCCCCGCCGTGCCGGTCACCAGCACACTGCTGCCGCGGAAATACCCTTTGCCTTCCATCATCTCGTCCAAAGCGCGAATTCCTGTCGAAACGCGGTCCGTGAGGGCTTTGTGAGTGAGTGCCAGAGAAGTGATCGGTACTACCGAGAAACCGTCTTCATCGATCAGGAACGGATATTCATCGGTGCCGTGGGAGGTGCCCCGGTACTTGACGACTCGCAGCCGCCGAGTTGAAATCTGTTCCGTCACCCGATGGTCCAGCGAGATCACGCAATCGGCGACGTATTCTTCCAGCCCGTGACGGGTCAGGGTGTTGGTACCGGCTTCCCCGGTAACAATCGCGGTAAGTCCGTTGTCTTCCAGCCACCGGAACAGCCTTTGGAGTTCTGCGCGTAGCATCGACGCGTCTGCTATTCCGACAAAAAGAGCCTCGATGCTGTCCAAGACAACGCGCTTTGCCTTGATCGCTTTGACTGCATGGGCCAAGCGAACGAACAGCCCATCGAGGTTGTATTCTCCAGCTTCGGCAATTTGGCTTCGGTCAATGAAAACGTAATCCACCAACAGCTTCTTGCGCTTGGTAAGATCACGCAAATCGAAACCGAGCGACGCGACATTGGCCGTCAGCTTCTCCTCGGTTTCCTCGAAGTCCATGCAGACGCCGGGCTCACCGTATTGAACTGCCCCATGCACCAGAAATTCCATTGCGAGTAGGCTCTTGCCACTTCCCGCGCCGCCACACACCAGCGTGACACGGCCTTTCGGCATGCCTCCGCCTGTGACTTCATCCAGTCCTCGGATTCCTGTGGGGGCCTTGGGGAGCGAGGTCCGAACGACTTTCGGCTTGACGCGCGGCATAGTAGACTCCCGAAATTCAAGTTCTTCTGATTCGTTGTGGCAAACTTCTTTTGTATCCTAGCATTACGGGGATTCTGTGTGCCAATTCCCTTGCTACGCAGTCTCTCGAAAGCGGCAGTCAGCTCAGCAATATGTGGATAGTGCTCGCAAATAGCAAGCCATGACTCATCCCTGCTTGGAGAGCTCTGTTCTTGACACCAGGGAACAGAGACTAGTCGTGGAGAACGAGATTGAGGAGAGAGCTATGAATTCGAAGCCCGCTCCCGCTATAGGCAAGAAAGCCTAACCTTCTGAACCTCTCCATGAAAAAACAGACGCGCGACTGGGTTGTCCCTGCCATGTTGGCCAGGGTCTCATGACTGACTTTGGGAATTACAGTCTCGGGCGCGCCTTCCTCGCCGAAACGGGCTTGCAAAAGCAGAACCTGAGCCAGTCTCTTCTCGCTGGAACCGAAGAGTTGGTCAACTAGATCCTGCTGGTATCGGATGTTCCGTGCCAGCAGATATGCCACGAACATATCCGAGAACGCAGGTTCATCGTGAAGCGCAAGCATCATTGCTTCCTTGTCAATCTGCAGGAGTTTGCAGTCTGTAATTGCGGTCACAGAGCCCGTGCGCAAAGGCTGTCCAACCAGGCCACCATCTCCGAAAAACGCGCCCTCGCACAGTTCGCCCAAGGTCGCTTGCTTGCCAAACCTGGATACGACAGTATGCCTGACCGTTCCTTCCTGGATGTAGAAGATCGGGCCAACTGTATCCCCTTGCCTATAGATTATTTCTTGCTTAAGAAAGTTCGCGGCTTTTCGACCCTCGCCGATGGTCGAAAGGAACATCTTGGGGTCAAGCTGGCGATTCTTCTTGACGAGAGTACTTGCAGTGTTCAAGGACATCTCCTAGCGTGGAATCATACTCTAAATCTTCTATCAGAATGTCGGTGACCAAGAATGGTCACTTTTGCACACAATCGGCAAGGAAACAGCCATTTGCAATGGCTGACACGGTCGAATCATATCGGGGGAATTCGCTCAGCCGGTACGCCAATAGGCATAATCCTGCGAACTAACTGAAAATTGGCGCTGTTCGGTGGCCGGCGGCTACAAGGGCAGGCCGGATGGCTCGGTGCATTTATCCATCTTGGATGGACAGTCTTCAAGAAATCGGATGAACCGACGTTACTGCGCGTAGAAGGTAAGGAGTGAACGGCGGACTCTCAGCTTCTGATCTTTGGGTTTGTAATCGATGAAGCCCGCGTCCTTGAACTTCTTCATAAAAAAACAGACCCGAGAGCGCGTTGTCCCTACCATCTCCGACAAAGTCGCATGGCTTATGTTCTGCACCACTATCTCCGGTGAGGATTGGCCATCAAAATGAGCGTATAGCAGGAGAATGCGCGCCAATCTCTTCTCGCTGGGGTTGCACCGTTGATCCACCAAATCCTGCTGGTATCGAATATTCCGCGCCAGCACGAATGCACAAAAAACATTTGACAACGTCACTTCCTGAGCAAGCGCGAGGATCATGGCCTTCCTTTCAATTCGCAGGAGTTGACAGTCAGTCAGCGCGTTGGCGGACGTCGTGCGGATCGGCTGACCCGCAATCGAGTCTTTGCCAACAAAATCCTCTTCGCCCAGTATGTCGAGCGTTGCTTCCTTCCCGCCTTGAGATCTTGCGCTGAGTCTTACACTTCCTGTTTGAATAACGAACACTGCGTCACTTGCATCCCCTTGAGCGAAGATCGCCTGTCCTTTCCGGAAAAACATTATCTCCCTGCCTGCGCCCTCTGTTGAAAGGAAGACTATCGGATTGAAGACGCGTTTTTGCTTCTCCACATGTTCACCCCACAATTGCAGCAATGCTACATCCGAGCACGAAAACTGCGGCGAGAATGTTCAATATTGATCATCTCTCTGCCAAGGCAGAGACAATGCAGCAATTCTGGCCGGATCGTCAAACCGCGAGTTGCCATCCAGAAACCAATCGCACATCCCATCACATGTTCAACATCCTATCTAGCCTAGAACAGCTAATCTTCGCGCTTATTGAGGGCTAGCTTGCTTTGGGAGTGGATCTCTTACGTAACGGAATGAATAGTGTGAAGTCGGCCCGTGTTTGTCGATCTACCTGGGCATGATCTTCGGTTGACGCAAACAGCCCAATCCAGTCATCGAGCAATTCACATTGATCTACGGCTTCGGCAATTGGACAAAACCGGCTGTCCGGACACTGAACTTCACTCCGAATGAGAGCATAATTTGGCCACGGTAGCCAGATTACGCTGCATTTCGCACTTCTGGTCGTCGCGATCGCGAGTAAACCTCCAACGAAAATCGGAAAGGCTGCTTTGAGCAAATGGTGCGGCACACCCAGGCGCATTTCGCCCCAATTTGCATTGGATGACGTGGCAGTTTCTCACATTTAGCTCGTCATGGCCACTTTTTAGGTACATCGATGACAACTTATGTCTACAGAGATGACAACTTATGCTTCAAATCACAAAGGAATCCAGCACCGCTCTCAGAATCCAGAAGGCGCGCACCGCACTTCTGCTCGATCATCCCTTTTTCGGTTCGCTCCTGTTTCGATTGAAAGGGCAGGAGCGGCCATCGATCCAAACCATGGCAACCGATGGCGTCTCGCTCTTCTACAACCCGGACTTCGTCGCGACACTATCTCAAGGTGAACTGGCGGGAGTCCTGGCTCACGAGGTCATGCACCCGGCGCTGCAACACCACACCCGGCGCGCCGATCGCTCCCTCAAGCGCTGGAACATCGCGTGCGATTATGCCATCAACCCTTTGCTTGTCGATGCCGGATTGACCTTGCCGAAAGACGTGCTCCTCG
>JAJYSL010000138.1 GCA_021793595.1 Acidobacteriota bacterium | reverse complement strand
CTGGGCGCGCTCCAGCCAACTACTTCGCAGAACCCTCAGCCCCGCAGAATCCAATAAATCCTTGCCGGAGCTAGACTTAAGAACAGGGTCAAGCACAACCGGAATTTCTGGGCGCTGCACCAGCCAGCCGGCTACGGCACCTGCAACGGACGCATTCCCAAGCATCCCAACTTTAATTGCGCTGAAACATACATCCGCAGCCAGCCAATCGAGCGTCTCAATCACGATATCGGGGTTGGGGTCGCTGACTCGCCGAACGCCCTGAGTGGATTGAACGGTGTAGGCGGTAATGCAGGCCATGCCGTAAACTCCGACGGCTGCGAAGGTTTTTAGATCGGCAAGGATGCCCGCTCCGGCGGAGGGATCGAATCCCGCTATGGAAAGAACGACGGGAGGGGACGTTTGGATCCTCACGGAACGTGAATCGGGCGATGAAAGGCGCGCCGTCGTTTCGTCCTCAGAGCGTCCTGAGAAAAGTTGCGGATGGGAGAGAGGGGGCAAGATTCACCTGGTTGCATGAGCCAGTGCAGATGCCAGCGTTCTGGCGCAACTCATGGGTACCACAGGGAGAGGGAAATTGCAAGCAAATTATTTTGTAAGTCCAATTATTTCATTGACTTAGATTGTTCCGGGTCGGTAAAATAGGGGTTGTTTCCAACTATGAGAATCCTGAGCGAAAACACGATTTTGAACGTCTATCCCCAGGCTTCGGTTCGCCGCATCTTTTCTATTTTGGGAGGGCTGATTCTTGGCGTCGCACTCACCGTACACAGCGTGAGCGCCAAGCGTCCCGGGGCTTCGGTTCTTGGGGAGGCTGCGCCTGCGGGGAAACTCTCGCGCGTTGGCGCGGCACGGAACGCTTCCGCGGCCCACCAACAACCGCACGACTGGCACCAAATTGGGTTGGCTTCCTGGTATGGGCCGCAATTTCAGGGGAAGGAAACGGCCGACGGGGAAACCTTTAACATGCACGACCTAACCTGCGCCCACCGTTCCCTGCCGCTGGGGACGTGGGTGAAGGTCACCAACCTGCATACCCGCAAATGGATCGTGGTTCGCGTGAATGATCGCGGCCCGGTTCCAGACACCAGGATCGCCGATCTCTCGTCAGAGGCAGCTCGAATGCTGGGCATGAGAGCTCGCGGAGTGACACGCGTCCGGCTGGATGTGATCGATCCACGGGCTTCGGTTGAAATCGCCCGACTGGACCGACTGCGCATGGCGCGCTTGGCGGCCGAACAGGCAACCATCGAATCCGGCAATTAAAGCGGGGGCTGGGAACGTGAGGCCGGAGAACGGCCTCCCACGGTGGAACCAGACCGCACTCAGGCGGACGCAGCGCGTCTTAAGGCGCAATCTTCCTTAGGTTTTCTGATCTAATAGAGGACGTTTTTATTTGCTGGGGAGATTTCGATCCCGAGCGGTTGCAGGATTCGTTCCGCTCCCAGGCGCATCAGTCCCAGCTCCGTGGTGGACTGAAAGAACTGGAAGCCATCTTTATGGTAGCGAAGCACATCTTCAGGACTGCCGGCAGGACGCCCCAGAAACTTATGGTGACGTTGAGCGGCCGCCCGGATGGTGTCAATCGCCTGCAGCAGTTTCGGCTCGTCCTGCCGCCCGCGCAGCCCCAGGGAAAACGATAGATCGCTGGTTCCGATAAATAGGACATCCACGCCCGGCGTGGCCGCGATCGCGTCGATATTGGCCAGGGCGCGTTCTTCTTCAATGACGCACACGGTCAACACGTGGGCATCGGCGGAATCATAGTAGTTCCCTGCTTCAAACCACGTGGATGCTGCCAGGCCTGCCCCGGAGCCCCGCAGGCCTGCCAGCGGATACCGGCAGGCCACAGCAGCGGTCCGAGCCAGTTCTGCGTCGGAAACGAACGGGAAGATGACCCCGCGCACGCCCTGATCCAGCACCCGTTTCGCCGTCCACAGCGCGACCACTGGAACGCGGGCAATGACAGCGGCTTCCAGTCCTCGAGTCGCCAGAACAATTCCACGTAAGGTTTCCAGAGATACCGGTGAGTGCTCCATTTCCACCCACAAAAAATGAAAACCGAGCTTGGCGCCGAGAACGGCCGTCTCCAGGTTGCTGCTGGTGACGGTCAACCCAATCACGTAGTCACCTGCATCCAGGCGAGCGCGCAGGCGGTTGTTTTTCCAGTCCTTTGCTGGAAGATCGCTAGAATTGCTCTTGATATTTGTCATTGTCAGGAGGCTCCACAGGAAGGATTGGGATCAGCCAGACTTCGGCCACCTGGCAACCGCGTCCATTGCCCCCCAAGCCCGGTTCGCGTGTCCAGGTCAGCTTCAGGTCGCCGCTGGCGGTCGCCTCCGCGGGAATGGCAAATTCCTGCGGAGCGGGAGGCCAGGTGCGCAATGCATAAGGATGAATCTCGATAGTATCGTTGGCCATGAGGCGGAGCTTCTTATCCGGCTCGTCTCCGGAGTGCACCACCCGCAAACGGTATTTTGTCTGCCGGTCGAGGTTTGGATACCGCATCACCAGCGGGGCATCGAAGAGCGAACCCGCCCAGCATTTCCAGGCGATCGGCACGGTATCATACCGCGAATCCGGATAATCGAATCCGATCATCGGGGAATCGCGCATCTCAGGGTCTACCATTGTTCCCGGGCCCAACACCAGATGCGGACGGTTGGCGACATTTCCGAGCTGATCGTAAAACCCTCCCGGGCCAGGGTCGGTGCGGAATAGCAGCGCGTGGATGGCATTGATCTGCGTTCTGGGATCCTGGATTTTGCGAATCTCCAGTATCTGGCGACGCATCCATGCTGTGTCGGTAACCGGGAAGTCCAAGGTATCCAGATTCGCAGCCCGTTCGACGGCTTCGGCATCGTAACGCTCGACCGCAAGCTGCATGCGGATGCTTTGAAACAGCGCCGCACCCAGTTCCAGAATGCGCGTCCGCAATTCGCCGCCGGTCGGCTCGGTCATCGTTTCTTCCAGAATGTCCTGCGCTTTGGCAAGCAGCGGATCGGGAAGCAGACCATTCGGCGGAGCTGGGAGCGGCCGATCTCCAATCCCGAGCGACACGGAGCCCCAGCCAATGCCCAAAACCCGAGATAATTGGTCGCGCGCCCGTTCCACATGCGCGGTCTCGTTGAGCAGACGGCGGCGCACAAACACGTCGTAATACGCGCGATAGAGCGCCTGCTGGAACCTCCAGTTTTCCGTCACCGCCGGAGAACAGCTGCGTTCGATGTCCTGGAAACGCTCGAGCGTTACCTCCACCGAGGCGTTGGTCGCCAACGGACCTTCCCAGTTCCGTTCCAGATGCATCAACCCCTGCGCGAAACCCTCGCCTTCCTGGCTCCCGATAAAGAAATGGGCAAAATCGCGCAGCACATCCAAAACCGTTTGCCGCGAATCCCAGGCTAGCGAGCTCCACACAAACTTATTGACATCGTCGTTGCAGCCTTCCGAATAGGTGATAAAGCCGATCGACTCCGGCAGAATGCGCCGCAGAATTGTCGCTTCTCCACGCGGGCGCGGATTGATCACTTCGCGCCCCTCGGTCAACGCATAAGCCACATCCCAGTCCGGCACCGGATACTGGCATTCCACGCTATGGGTAATGTCGGGATAACAGCGGATGGGGTAGTTCTGCGGTACCTGCTGACGCATTTCTTTGGCTGTCAGCCGGGATTGAGGACCGAAGACGACTCCGTCCAGCCAATGCTTCGTGTTGTCCTGCCGGAGAATGCCGAAAAATTCCTGCATCCAATCAGCGCTGAATCCTTGCGGCGACACCCACATTGTGGCATGAGGATGATACTGAGTCAGACTCTTCTTTTGCTTCTCGAGCAATGCCAGCAGATATTTCGGCTGGGTATGGCCTGGGTCGCCTCCCGGAACAAATACAGCGTCGAGGCGTGGCAGCATGGCAAAGGTGACGGCCCATTCCTTCAAAGCCTTTTGCACGGTCGCAGGATCACTGTAATCGCGATCCATGGCCGGATACCAGACCCACACGTCCAGCCCATAGCTATCGGCGATGCGGGACATCTGCACCATCATTTGCGCCGGGGGCAGTGGAAAGTGAGGGCTATCGGGAAGATCGTCCGAGCGCGGCGGAATCAATTCAATGGCATTGTTCCCGAAGATAGCTAGTTCGCGAATGTACTGATCCCAAATCTCCACCGTCCAGGCATCGTAGGCATTCGTCTTTGGTCGATAGCCAAGCTGCTGTCCGCGCAGCCTGTATTCCGGATGACTGGTGAGATGCAACTGGCTGGCGGCAACGCTGGCCTGCTGGCGCGAGAAATCAATGAGGCGCAGCAGCTTGCCGACTCCGAATAAGAGCCCGCGCTCATCTGTGCCGAAAACTGCAATCCATTCGCCGTCGCTGCCCTGCCCGGTGCGCAGAACAAATCCGTCGGGCTGCAATCCGCGAAGGGTGGCTTCGGGAACCAGGTTGCGCTGGGACAGCTTACTTGCCGACTGACGCGTGGCAAGATAAATCGTAACTTGAGCCCCGGCTTTTTTCGAGCTGCCTACCGGCCATGTTATCCCGCAGCGCTTGGCTGCTTCTTCCACCAGCACCTGCGCCGCTTTCGATTCTCTTGCCGTGGGCGAAGCACCTACCACGACGGTGGAATTTCGTAGGTCGAGAGTAGTTCGGTTTTGCGCCAGTCCCAAGGAGGGAGTTACTACAGCGGCCGTCGCCAGCTTCAAAAACTTTCTACGTTTCACTCGATCTGGCCCTTCTTTCGTTCGTTCAAAAAAAAATCAACCGGGTGGAATGGATGGAGCGATGCTAGCGTGTTGGAGACGATGCACAGGGCGGCACCGCGGGCACCGACCCATTCCGCCAAACGAAATGGATCGGGTATTCCAATCGACACGCCACGAATAGCCGACGTTGTGCGTCGCCGGGTCGCGGCCCCCTAGGTTTCCAGAGTGGAGACGGCCCTGACTTGCGCGTGCGCGCCTTTCACCCGTTCAATGCGCAGAGTTTTTAGCTCCCATGGACGAAGCGCGACGTTGCTGTCCAGGTGCAGGACAGAGGATTGCAAACGTGCCGTAGTCGGCTTCCCGGCACGCTCCTGCAAGCGAACGATCATCGCATCGGAGGAGCCCTCCGCCTGTTTGATAGCGAGAACGGAGACTGTACTTGGCGTAATCTCCAGGAAAGAATCCTCCCAACCCTTCTTTCCGCGATGTCTGGAGTCCATCACATATTCCGCAGGCGACTGTAACTCATCGGCGAGGCGATCCAGGCTTAGATCTGTGTACTTGCCGGGGCGGCCAACAAGCCAGAAAACTCGTTCCTGCCGGCCTTGATCCTGCCACGCATCGAGACTATCCGGATTGAGTGGAGAAGGATTGTGGCGGGCGAAAGGTGCGGACCGGATGAGGATGGTTTGCAAAACTGCATCCCGGCAGTCATAGCTATAGGTCCCATTGTTTGCCAGCACGACTGTGTAATCCTTCCCATTGGAAGAACCCTGCACGGCAACCCAGTCGTGATAGGGCTGTTCGTGACCATTGACGGGATGCTCCGCAACAGCACCCGACACCTGGGCAAATGCTCTTGGACTAGTAAGGGCGGTGGGAATTTCCAGCTTTAGAATCTGTTGATGCTGGTGCCAGTTGATGACAAAATGCAGTTTAACGATGTCGGACTGAGGAAATGTCATGATATTGACTGCAATTTCCGACTGCTGCCAGCGCAACCGCTGTTGAGTGATTTTCAGGACCGGTCCGTCTTCTATCACCTTGGAAGAAATCAAGGTAGGCCGACCAATCACATCGTTGAATTCCATGACCCCATGCGACCATGTATCGCTCGTATCCTTAATTGCGACCAGGCCAATGGGCGACGCCAGCATTTCCGCGCCGTCCGAAGCCTTGAGGGAGGAAATTCCAAATCCATTCTCTGAAATGGTTGCGTAGGAACTATAGGTCGGCGCCGGCGGAGGCGCATCGAATCCCTCCGAGAAGACTCGATAACCAAAAGGAGGAAGATCAACCCAGGCTGCCAGTCGAGGATAGAAGATGGTCATACTTTCAGACGGTCGCATCTGGACAGGGATTTTTGCGCCATCGTGGGCTTGCAGATAGGTAATTGGAGTGTGCCGACTCTCGCCGCCGGGAACATATTGCAAGTAGGCCTTGCGTCGCCAAGGCAGAGGATTGAAGACAAAAACCAAGCCGCCTTCCGCCTGGCTGGTGTCCACCTGCTTGGCAACTGATTCCAGGGATTGTATTTTTTTAGAATTGGCGGTTTGGCATGCCAACCCCTGTCCATCCCGCGCATCCGTGTAATCGGAATAGAGCGCCGAGCCGGCGAGTAAGTCGTGAAACTGATTAAACAGAATATTCCACCAGGCTTCTTCGAATTCGGGCTTCGGATAAGAGCGATTCAACATGCTGTTGGTCAGCCATGCCAAGCTTTCCGACTCCACCATGGCGCGCTCTGACCTGCGATTTTGATACTTCATCTCTCCGTTGGCGGAATAGCATCCTCGTGCATGATGCTGTAACCCACCTTTGATAACAGGAAGATTTGCCATTGCCGGAGAAGCTCCAACTGCCTGAAAGAATTCGCGAGTGGTGCTCCAGCGAAGTTCCGGTAAGCTGGAATCCTTTCTTAATTCGAGGACCTGCCGGATTTGTTCTTTCGTCACCGCGCCGCCATGGTCGCCGACACCCAGAAAGAACGCTCCATGAGAAAATCCTGATGCAAAACTCTGGTCCGCGACCTTTGGAATTCTGTTAGCTGGATTGTCATACGAGCCCAGAATCCTTAGCGTCAGCACGCGGGAACCATCCGGCCCTTCCCACCAAAACAGTAAAGGCAAATCTGCATTATTCTGATCGGTAGGTTCCGGCCGCATGAATACGTAATAGTCGTACCCGGATTGCTTCAGGATGGTGGGCAAGCCGGCCGCGTGGCCAAACGAATCCGGATTGAAACCAATTTTTACATCTACGCCCAAATTGCGCTGGCAATACCTCTTTCCGTAGAGCCCATGGCGAACAAAGCTTTCGGTGGCGGGAAGATTGCAATCCGGTTCGACAGGCCAGCCGCCCACGACTTCCCATCGACCCTCGCGGATGCGCTGTTGTACCTCGGCAAACATTTCGGGGTCAGCCTTCTGGATCCAGCGATAATGCATCGACGAAGAGTGGCAATATCGAAAACCCGGGGTCTCGTTCATGCGATCGAGGGCGCTGCGAGCCGTACTAAGCACCAGGTTGGAGCCATCTCTCCATGGCCAAAGCCACGCCGCATCTATATGGGAATATCCAATGATGTGTAAGACCCGGCGGGAAGAATCTGACTGCTGTGTACTTTGTCCGAATATGTCTGTAGTCGCCAAAGCTCCGATGGCGGTTGCGCCACCGACTAGAAAATCCCTTCTCGATACCCCATCCGAATCCATTCGCATGCCACCTTTATCAAGTATTAGTTGTTGTTTAAAACCTATCTTCTCACTGCTCGGCGTCACTCAGTATACATAAAGTATACCCGCGCAAAGCTACTCGAGTGAATGCAAACATTCTGTCGTATCCAGTTACACCGGTTAACACATAGCTCTGTTATGAATCTTGATATGTAGCTCGAATGGAGCTGAAATAGGTGAGGAAGCTGGTTGCGATGCAGTACGCACAGGTTACTGCACTGCGTTGCGCTCCGGTTGTGATGGAATTGGAGCTGGAGGTCAGCAAAGCCAAAAATCGTCAAAAAAACTCCCGTACAACTTTCGCTGTACGGGAGCGGTTGAGATTTCCAACTTGCGCGCGGGTTTTAGCCGCGCACAAGGGTTGAGAATTGCCGATTAGAACTGGTATCGCAGACCAACCTGCAGGTTGCGAGACGTGCCGTTCTTACCGTTCACCTGACCAAATTGAGATGAAGTTGGGTTGTAGTTGGCACCACCCAGAGTCGCGTAATTGAAGACGTCATACGCTTCTGCGCGGAACTGGAACTCATTCGCCTTGTAGACACGGAACGTCTTAATCAGTGCCAGGTTCCACATCTTCAGATTGATTCCAGGCGAGTAGAGATTGTCGCGGATGTGCTTCTGCAAGTTGAATGTTCCTGCAGCAGGTGGAGTGAAAGTACCCGAGAACCACTGGCCACTGCCAGCTCCACCGGTTGGACCAGCAAATTTATGCGGATTGCTGATTTTCCCGCTCTGTACCCAGAACTGGCCGACATTCGTGTTGCAGTTGAAGCTGCCTGTTTCGCCAACGCCAGCATAGTCGTTGCTGGAACCAGTACCCGCGGAGCAGGGAGAGCCGGTTTGCGCCTGAGCGCTTCCGCTGAACTGCCAGCCACCAAGCAATTTCGACGGAATCGTATTTTGCGCATTCCAGAATGGCAGAGTGTAGAGGAAGTTAAACGTCAGCACCTGGCGCTTATCAAACTCTGACGGCCCCCAGAGGTTACTCGTGTCATAAGTGTCAGGGACAATGGTGTGGTAATTCGAACCGCTATCCATATCCTTCGACCAAGTGTAGGCGAGGCCCACCTCAGAACCGATGCCGAACTGTTTTTGATAAGACATCTGCAGTCCGTTGTAGGATTCGTTAGCTCCAGCGTATTCGAGATCAATAAAGTTGAAGCCTTTATAGGGCCGGAGAGCCTGGAGCGGCACACCTTTATTGGCAGGATTCGTCAATGTACCGACCGGAGCCTGGTTCACATCGTGATCGATCCAGTTGTGCCGACCGGCTGCACCCACATAGGCGATTTGCCCAGTGGAACGCCACGGAAGCTGCTGCTGTATGGTAATGTTCCAGTTCACGCGGGTTGGCGGAACCAGGCTCTGACTCATGCTGGTGAATGTAATGGCAGGCTCGACACTCGTTGTAATGTGAGCGCCTGGATTATCCACGCTTACATCGTTAACCGTAACCGTCGGCTGGAACGGTGAATTGCCGCCAGGGAAGACGTTGTCAATGATGCCCTTGTTTTCCACGAACCGGCCAATGCCGCCGCGGATCACAGTTTTGGGATATATCTGATAGGCAAATCCAATGCGAGGTTGCCACTGCGTGGTCTTGTTTACAAATCCCTTCCGGAGCTCAGGATGAAACAGACCTGTGCAAGGAAGTCCCGCGCAAATGTCGCCCGCTGGCGACGGTTGCGCCGCAAGGACATTGTGCTGGAGGGCAGTGGAGGGGAATTTGCTGAAGCCGGGAATCACGATGCCGTTGAATGCGTTGCCCGTACCAAGAACGACCAAGCCAGCAGAGTTAATGGTAACAGCATCGGCCGGATTGTAGAGCTTAGAATCGAAGTAGTCCGCATTGCCCCACTGCGCATACGGAGGAAGATTCGTGCTGACACGCAGACCGTAGTCGATATTCAGTTTCGGAGTGACCTGCCAGTTGTCCTGAGCAAATTCCTCAAACAATTTACCGCGCCACACCGTGAATGCACGAGTACCGATTTCCGTGTAACTATCAGCAAGGCCGAGGGCGAGGTTAGCTTCGCCGACGCCCGTGGTCCCATTCACTGCTGTTCCCGTATCGCTCAGGAAGAACGTACCGTTCTGGTTGCTGGCGCCTCCAGGAACGGTGGAGACGTTGATCTGGTCGTTGTCGTTCTCACCTGCATAGTCAAAGAAGATGCCAGCCTTGAACGTATGGTTTCCCCACACCTTCGTCAAACTGTCCGTCCCGGCATAGATGATACCGGAAGACGTGGAAGGATACGGGCCGCCATTGATATTGGCGAAGACCGGAACGTTGACTGTCGGAATTTTAGCCTCAACGCTCTTCGGGCCAGCAACGATGTAAGCAAAGTTGATGCCGTTAGGAGAATACGGCGTGACGGCCCGACCGCCCACCGAAGCGCGGTTCAAGCCAAGTCCACCCGGCTGCTGATTGGTGTACACATCGTCAATACTGACACTGAAGTGCGCTTCGTTGATCATGGTCGGACTGATCGTCCAAGTCCAGCCCAGCGAGTTAACCTGGTTTGGACGGGGCTGAACCGTGGGCACCAAGTCGTTGCCCTCATTGAATGGGTTCACCGAGGTCCAACTGTTATCCGAGCGCCGGAACAGTAGGTGCTGGCTCGGAGTAATCAGGAGATCGCCGTTGATTTGACCCTTCCTTTGATTGATTGGATTCGGAGCATTGCCCTCCCAGTTATTAGACCCATTCTGGTAACCAGGAATCGGCACAGGAGAGGAGTTAATGATCGCCATGCCGTTGGGGCTTAAGTCCGCGGCGGGAATGAAGTTATTGGGAAAAGGAACGCAAGTCGGTGCGCCCACCGTGGGACAGGTGCCAGGCTGGTAGATTTGCGTTACGCCCTTGTAGTACGGGTTCGGAACCAGCAATTCACTGAAGTCTGCACCCGTACCGCCATTATTCTGTCCGCGCATCCTGGCGGTTGGTTCCGTCTGAGAGGTGTTCGCCTCCTGCCGATAACGGATCCAGTCCTCGTTAATAAAGAAGAAGAATTTATTTCTCAATTTATCGAGAACCGGAACCTTTGGAGCCCACACCGGACCGCCAACGGAAAATCCGAAGTTGTTGTAGCGGAATGGAGTCGTAATGAATCGGGTGGTAGGACTCACGTTGCGGCCCCACGTATTCGCGTTCATCGCCGAGTTGCGCAGGTACTCATAGGCGGAACCATGGAAATCCGTGGTACCACTCTTGGTCACGATGCGGACCTGAGCGCCAGAAGCGCCGCCGTATTCTGCGGAATAGTCGGCCGTCATGACCTGCATTTCTTGCACAGCGTCCGTGTTTGCGCCGGCAATCA
>JAJYSL010000137.1 GCA_021793595.1 Acidobacteriota bacterium | reverse complement strand
GTCGCCATCCATCCGTTTACACAGGAAACTATTCCCATCTGGGTTGCCAACTACGTGTTGCCGGACTATGGGACGGGTGCAGTGATGTCCGTGCCTGCGCACGATGAGCGCGATTATGAGTTCGCCCAAAAATATGGGCTGGAGCTGAAAATCGTGGTGCTGCCGCGCCAGGAAAATGAGGGCGAAGGCGGCAAGGTGGAACGCATGTTGCCCTTTACCGGCGAAGACAGCCTGCTGATCAACTCCGGGAAATTCAGTGGCCAGGGATGCCAGGAAGCGCAGCAGACGATGGCGGCCTATGCCAAGGAGCACGGATTCGGCGAGCCTTCGACCACGTTTCGTCTCAAGGACTGGGGGGTCAGTCGCCAGCGTTACTGGGGCACACCCATCCCAATTTTCTATTGCGAAAAAGATGGCCTGGTGCCGGTGCCGGAGGACCAGCTGCCTGTTTTGTTGCCGGATAGGATTGAGATCACTCAGGAGGGCGGCTCGCCACTGTCGCGAGTGCCGGAGTTTGCTCGAGCGCTTTGCCCCAGGTGCGGCGGAATTGCGCGGCGAGAAACCGATACCATGGACACCTTCGTGGATTCGTCATGGTATTTCTACCGCTATGTCGATCCCAAAAATGCAAGTGCGCCATTTGACACAGATACAGTTGCCTATTGGTTTCCCATCGATCAATACATTGGTGGCGTGGAACACGCCATTTTGCACCTGATCTATTCGCGCTTCTGGACCAAGATGATGCGCGATCTGGGTCTGGTAAAAAACGATGAGCCTGTGGAACGGCTCTTCACCCAGGGCATGGTCATTAAAAATGGCGCGAAGATGTCGAAGTCCAAGGGAAATGTAGTTTCTCCGGATGACATGATCGCCAGCTACGGCTCCGATGCGACGCGCATGTACGCCTTGTTTGCCGCGCCGCCGGATCGCGATCTAGACTGGCAGGAAGACGGCGTCGCTGGCATCAGCCGTTTTCTGGCTCGCGTCTATCGTTTTGCCGTGCAGGCCATGCCACGCGTTGTCGCTGGCTGCTCGCAGCCGTTGCCCGCTACCTATAATCCACTGGAGCGGCGACTGATGCGCAAGCTGCATCAGACGCTTCGCCGCCTGACTCAGGAGTTTGACGGCCGCTGGCACTTCAATACTTGCATCGCCGCCATTATGGAACTGGTGAACGATCTGACAGCGGAAGAAAGCGCGTTGAGTTCCGGCGGGGTTGCAGATTCGGTACTGTATACCATCACCCGCAATCTGGTGCTGATGCTGCAGGC
The DNA here is from genome assembly GCA_021793595.1 of Acidobacteriota bacterium. The sequence continues at coordinate 9,540 of JAJYSL010000137.1, read as the reverse complement.
CTTTGCCCCCTATCTGGCGGCGGAGTTGTGGTCGCAGATGCAGGAAGACACGCCGCTCTTGCGCGCTCCCTGGCCTGCATACGATGAGGAATTGGCCGCGGAAAACATCCTGCAGGTGCCGGTGCAGATCAATGGAAAGTTGCGAACGGTGGTTTCCGTGGCTGCCGGCAGCGATGGAGAAACGCTGCGAGCAGCCGCATTGCAGGATCCGAAAATTCAAAATGCGCTGGTCGGCAAAGAGATTGTAAAAGTGGTTCTGCTGCCGGGAAAGCTGGTGAATCTCGTCGTGCGCTAGAGCGTCGCACAAAAATTTATCGTGACTTTCTCCGGACAAATCAAGGGAACGCGAAAGTGGATGGATGCAGATAGAATCCGCACAATCCGAATTGCAACCCAGTGCCCTGCACGCTGAACGTGCGGCGGCCATCCGCGGTACGCAATCGTTCCTGGTCACCATTGCGGAATGTTGGAAGACCCCCTCGCTGCTCGCCCTGGAATTGCTGTGGCGATGGGGATTCGGTATTCCCGCCCTGGCGTTGATTGCCTGGGAAGCCTATCGCATCCTTTCCTCTGTTTCTCTCGCTGGAACTGGCATCAGTCATTTTTCCCTGATCGACAGCGTTACCGCAGCCCAGATCCTTTCCTCCGTCGTCGATATCCTGTTGCCTCCGGTTCGCGAAGTTGCTCGTTGGCTGCTCCCCGTGCTGGCGATTGGATGGGCGCTGGCTTCCGGATTTGGCCGCTCCCTGATGTTGCGCAGATATGACCGCACGTTGCGCTTCGCCCCCTGGATGATGGTGGGTCTGCAACTGCTTCGCATCGTGATGCTGGGCACCAGCTTTGCCTTCTGGTTTGTTTGTCTGCACTGGGCGGCATGGACATCGCTGAGCGGACCGTCGCCCAATTTGGTTCTCTACTTCGTCAAAGCCATAGCTCTATCGTTTACCATTTTTTTCTTCTGGGCCCTGGTCAGCTGGGTGTTCAGTATTGCGCCTCTGCTTGCTTTGCTGGAGAACACCGGGATGCTGGCCAGCCTACGCAACTCGTTGCGCTTCGGTCAAGGCTCCTTGCGCGGACTGCGTTCCAAGCTGATTGAGATCAATTTGATTCTAGGCGTGGTAAAGGCTGCGCTGATGGTGCTCTCCATGGTGTTCTGCGCCACGCCGGTACCTTTCAAAGAGGAAATCAACGGCACTTCATTGTATGTTTGGTGGGCGCTGGTCAGCGTCGGATATCTGGTGGGGTCAGATTTCTTCCAGGTCACCCGCGTCATCGGCTTCGTGGAACTTTGGCGCGCGGCGAATCGACAGTCCAGGCAAGTCGATACTGCCACCACGGGCGCGGCCACGGTCACGGTTACCTAAGCCCTGCGATACACTGTGCAATAACCCATGGAAACCAAGCTCGCGGTCGATCCCTCCACCATCGTCATTCTTGATTTTGGCTCCCAGTACACGCAGTTGATTGCGCGGCGTATTCGCGAGCAGAATGTGTTCTCTGTTGTGCTGCCCTGTACCGCGTCATTTGAATCAATTCAGCAACTGAATCCTGCCGGCGTTATACTCTCCGGCGGCCCCAGCTCGGTGTATGACGCCGACGCTCCGCCAGCGGATGCGCGCGTGCTCGCCATGAGAGTGCCGGTGCTGGGCATTTGTTATGGGCTGCAGTTCATTACCCATTCTTTAGGCGGCAAGGTGCGCTCGGCCGAGCGGCGGGAGTATGGTCATGCCGACGTCGAGATCGTTTGCTCGACCACGTTGTTTGAAGGTTTGCCACCTCATCTTCCTGTCTGGATGTCGCACGGCGATGAGGCTCTGGAGCTGCCTGCCGGGTTTTCTGTCACCGCCAAAACCTCGAACGCCGTCGCCGGCATTGCCGACGAGGCGCGCCGCATCTGGGCGGTGCAGTTTCATCCGGAAGTCCACCACACGCGCCAAGGAACCGAGTTGCTGCGGAATTTTCTGTTTCGAATCTGCAAGGTTGCGCCCGACTGGACGCCGGAGCATTTCATCCAGACCACGGTGGAACGCATTCGAGCGCAGGTTGGGGATGGCCACGCCATCTGCGGTTTGTCAGGCGGGGTCGATTCCTCAGTGGCTGCAGTGCTGGTCGACCGCGCTATTGGCGATCGCCTCACCTGTGTCTTCGTTGACAACGGAGTGTTGCGCAAAGATGAGTTCCGCAAAGTCCAGGAAAATCTGCATGACAAGCTGGGGTTGAATCTGGTTGCGGTCGATGCCAGCCAGCAATTTTTGTCGCTGCTTGCCGGAGTGACCGATCCCGAGACAAAACGCAAAATCATCGGCAGTGAATTCATCGCGGTCTTCGATCGCGAGGCCCATCGCATCGCCCAGCAGACCGGCTCAGTGGATTGGTTGGTGCAGGGAACCTTGTATCCGGATGTGATCGAGTCGTCGTCCGTAAAGGGGCCGTCGCAGACCATCAAAAGCCATCACAACGTCGGCGGTCTGCCGGAGACCATGAAGCTGAAACTGATCGAACCCTTGCGCGACTTATTCAAAGACGAAGTCCGTCGCATCGGTCGCGATCTCGGCATGCCGGAAGATATCCTGCAGCGCCAGCCCTTTCCCGGGCCTGGCCTTGCGGTGCGCATCGTGGGCGAAGTGACTCCCGAGCGCGTTGCGATTTTGCAGGAGGCCGACGACATTGTTGTGCACGAGATCAAGACGGCAGGGCTGTATCGGCAGATATGGCAATCCTTCGCCGTTCTGCTGCCCGTTAGAAGCGTTGGCGTCATGGGTGATCAGCGCACCTATGCCTACACCTGCGCCATCCGCGCCGTGAACTCGGAGGACGGTATGACAGCGGACTGGGTACCGCTTCCCTATGACGTTCTCAAGCGAATTTCCAGCCGCATCGTCAACGAAGTGAAAGGTATCAATCGCGTGGTGTACGACATCACCTCCAAGCCGCCCGGCACCATTGAGTGGGAGTAGTGCGACATGGATATGGCGTTGTTGAAAGAGCATTGGCAGCGGATTTACTCGACGCGCCAAGAGCACGAATTGAGCTGGTTCGAGGATTTTCCGGGGATTTCTCTGGAGCTTTTGCTGAGCCCGCAATTGGATTTCGACGCGCCTGTGCTGGATGTTGGCGGCGGGACCTCCCGGCTGGTGGATGCATTGTTGGATCGAGGCTTCACTTCGCCGACCGTGCTCGACATCTCCGAGTCGGCGCTCGAAAAGTCCAAACATCGCTTAGCCGGTCGTGCTTCCCAGGTACGCTGGATCACTGCCGACATCACCCGATGGGACCCCGACAGAAGGTACCGCGCCTGGCACGATCGCGCTGTTTTCCATTTTTTGATTGCCGAAGAGTATCGCCGGGCCTATCGTTCAGTTCTCGAAAAAGCTGTGACTTCCGGCGGTGTTGTGGTCATTGGTACCTTTGCGCTCGACGGGCCCGAGCGGTGCAGCGGACTTGAGGTCCGACACTACTCCCCGGAAAGCTTGGCTGCGGAACTGGGCCAGGCCTTTCGCCTCACGGCCGCTCGTATGGCGGAGCATGTAACACCCGCAGGGAAGGTGCAGCGTTTTCAGTTTAGCCGGTTCGTTCACGAGTAGAAGGCCAAAGCATTTCTCCTGTGACTGGGGTGTGGTGAGATTCTTCATGTGTAGACGTTCTTTGGGGAACGGTCACGCCGGATTTCAATTTTCACACTACACTATCAGCAGAAATGCTCTACCGGTCGGAGATCGCCAATTGCATCCGCGTGTTCTTCGCGAACACAACCTCATGTCCGTGCATCACCCAGCGCCGGATGATGGATTGGCCCGCGGCATAGTATGCGAATACCGAGATGGTGGTTCCGCTGACAAAGAGGATGGAAAGGATCCGCGCCGGCAACCCAAAGCCGTTGCTGGTAGTGGCGGCGTCCACTTGGTTTTGGTTGGTATCGACTGCGTTTGCGCCTGCCAGATAGCCGAGCACAAGCGGATCCATGTATTTTCCCTTGTCCGCGTTCGCGTGGGCGCCGCCTTCGGAATCCAGGGTGACATTCTGGCCTTTTTTGCCCTCCACGGCAGTCATCTGCGCATGTACGTTTTCCATCGTTCCCGCGGGCAACTTGACTTGCCGGAACGTAAATCGCAGCGTCCCGTTCCGCCCCCAATAGCGCGCTGGTTTTCCCTGGGTCACTACCCCGGTCAAATGTGTGCCGGTCGGCAGAATCACATCTTGATGGTTTTTACTGAGATAAGGTTGCGTCAGAACAGCTTCCACCGGAGTGCCGAACTTATCGGTTTTAGAAGTTAATGGCGTAATCAGCCGCACATCGATTGTCCCCGGTGGAATATGTCCATGCGGCGGAGTGACCGGCAGCAAATGGTTGGCATTGGGATCGGGCACGACGGCAGGTTGGGTCAACACGGCGTCAAATTCGGTTCCTGTCCAGATGTCTTGCGGATGATACGGAAGCTGTCCATAAAGCATTTGTAAAGCCTTCTCCGACTTATGCTTGGAATGTACCGCATTCGATATTCCTTGCTTCATGCCGGTAAATTTCGCATGGATGGCTGCCTTGATCTTTTGCATGCGCGACTTCTTCTTGACGGGGGGACCCATTTTTACCAAGTCCGCAGTTCGCTCGGAAGCCTCCGCGTCGATCGGTAGACTCGATCCGTCGGGCAGCTTAACGGAACTGAAGTGGAGAACCGGCTGTTTGAGAGGGGTAAAATCTCCGTTAAGCCGCGCCCACGTGCGTTTGCTGCCGTGGATTGGAGTGAGGCCGGAGATGTCGCCGTAAATACGCGTGTTCACCGGTAGCACTATCTGCTGCCCTGAGTACACAGGGTCAATCAGGTGGCCTTGGATCGGTTTGCCTTGCCGCATGCGATAGCGGTGATCAATCTGAACCCGCAGAGGTAAACCGGCGGCTAGAACCGCTGTGTTTGGACGAGGTAACACCACAGGCGCGACAGCCGTAGCCGTCAGCTTCACTCCCGATTCAGTCTTTCGAGATCCGGCTGAGGGAACCAGCAAAGTGCGGGTCTGACCACGCAGGCTGAAAACGCCACAAAGCAAATAGGCCATACCTAATGCAACCGAGTTCCAACTTCGCATGCTGCCTGCTCAATTAGGAATTGGGTCGTAGCTGCGTTCTTAATGTTTTAAGAATACACCATGCAAAGGTGTGCATGGTTGCTATCCGAAGGGATCAAGGCTGCAGCGGCGACAGGTTTTGACCTTTATCTTCCCCTGTCGAAACTTCCTTCCATCTCGCCAATTGCAGCTTCGTCATGGAGGGCTGGCTTCTCAGGTGCGGCTGTATGTCTAGCGTTGATAATGGGCGCATCTGTCCCTTCCTCGTCGCTGACGTACGGGTGCCCCGCAAGATCCTCCGCGATCAGCAGAAATTTTCGGATATATCGCAGCGGATCTTCGGCAACAGCCATCTCTTTCAGGTGATAGCGCCATGCGTCCGGCAGCACCGATCGGCGGATGTGGCCCTTGCGCTTTACCACCTTGATGGTGCCGTCTTTGGAAACGCGCGTAAACGTATTCGTGGGAACGACGAACGTCATCTTGCTGCCCGCTCGCCAGAACGCCTGCGCAAACTCATGCGCAAATAGCAGCGCATAATAGCGTCTTTCCTCCGACAGCGTTTCTACAGCCGCCGTAAAGCTGGCCCATGGCAGCAACATTCTGGAGGCGTACCATTTGCGGAACTCGAAGCCGTTGGACTTCGCCTGACGAATCAAGGCGCGTAACAGATCAGATCGCGTCATCGCGTACAGGGTAGTACATAAGAAGTACTGCGGGAAAGATGAAAATTAAGGATTGACGTAACTTGCGTCATCCCCCGAGAAGCACGACACTAAAAATGTTCGTCCAATTCTTATGCCCGATGTTCTTCGAGTCCAGTCCCGGCGCGTTTCTCTCAATCCATTTCCTTTGCAAATTTCTGCCGCGCGCGCGCGCCCGCGCCCGGCTCCATGTTACGGGCCGCAGTTATGGACGCGCCTTTCTCTTCTGTTGATCCTCCTGTGCCTGGCTGCGCTTCCTACCTCCGCAGTGGTACGGGCGCCGAACGGCACAGACACCGATCCCTTGAACCTTACTCCCGAGGTCCAGACCGCCTATCAGCATTTTTACAATCTCGATTACGCCGATGCTGGAACTCTCTTTTCGAAGATTGCCGCAGAACATCCCACCGATCCCATGGCTGCCGATTACGTCCTGAACAATGCCGTGTTTCGGGAGTTGTATCGGCTCGATCTGCTCGACACCACCCTGTACGTCCAGGATGGCTTTTTATCGGGTAAACATCCGGTGGTGGAAGACCCGCGTGCGAGTGCTAGGATTGAGGACCTCTACCAGCACGCGATCGATTTGAGCAATCGCAGGCTGGCCGCCAATTCCAACGATCTCGACGCCTTGTTTGCCCGCAGCTATGCCACCAGCCTGGAGACGGTGTACATCGGCATGGTGGAGAAGAAATACATTCCCGCGCTGCGCATGGCTTTGTCGGCGCGCAACGATGACGACCAGGTTCTAAAGCAGGATCCCAAATATATCGACTGTTATTTGATTGTGGGCGTGCATGATTACGTTCTGGGCAGTCTCGCATTTCCTTTCAAAATTCTGGCCGGGCTGGTCGGTATGCACGGCTCCAAATCGAAAGGGATCAGTGAACTGCGCCTAGTCGGGCAAGAGGGCATTGTCAACTCCGTTGCGGCCCGTACAGCACTTGCGATCTTCCTGCGGCGCGAGGCCAAATATCCGCAAGCGATCGTCGTGATCGACGGTCTGGCGCAGCAATATCCACATAATTTTTTGTTCGCGCTGGAACAGGCCAACCTGCTGAAGGATTCCGGGCAGGGAATGCGCGCTATTGCCGCCTACCAGGCGTTGCTGCAACGGGCAACCGCGCCCGGCGGATATTATCCTGACCCGCACCTGGAGATGGCCTACTTTGGCCTGGGAGAAGCGGCGCGCGGCCAGCGCTATATCGCCACGGCGGCCGCCGCATACAAAAACGCCGCCGTGCAGTCCACCGCTTCGCCACTGATGCAGCGGCGCGCCCATCTGGCTGCAGGAGAGATGCTGGATCTGCTGGGCCGACACGCGCCAGCAAAAAAACAGTATGATGCAGTTCTCGCATTGGGAACGGATTCTGTCCAGGCCCAGCTTGCCTCCAAACTGGAAACATCTCCCTATCGGGGCAAATGAACGCCGGAAGCGAACATTTTGGGAACTGTCGTGCGCTCCGTTGCGTAACTCTAAGTACGATCCACTCGCCTGCGTTTGGATTGGCATTTCGGGGCGTGGATCGAAACAGATCCAGGGCGACGAAAGCATTGCCCAGGGAGGATTGTTATGTTTTGTCATCAATGTGGAAAGCCGTTGCCTACGGGAGCAAATTTTTGCCCGGCCTGCGGTGCGCCTGCCAGCGCCAATGTATTTGCCGCTTCCCCACTGAGCACCATGTATCGGCCTCGCATGAATCGCATGATCGCCGGGGTTTGCGCGGCTATTTCCATCCGTTTTGGCTGGGACTTGACGGCCACACGTATCGTTGCGGTTATCTTAGGCATCCTGATCTTTCCGATCCTGGAGATTGCCTACCTGATAGCATGGCTGCTGATCCCGGAGGAAGTTCCGCTGATGTCGCCGCCGTACGTACCGCCTCCGCCGGCGCCGCAGCCGCCCCCTACCAATCCGCAGTCATATTGAACCACTCGTGCCCTGTACGGCACTATGGTCCGATCGCCATATAGAGCAGAAGCAGGGTATGCCTCGTGCGCCGTGTGTTTGTGCGTGCAGCAGAGGAACCCTTCTGCTCTATAGTGGACATAAATGGAAATCGGATCGTCTTTTGAAGTCGAACACGCCGGAGCTCACCTGTTTGCCTTTACCCTCGGTGCCGGCCCAGACGTGATTTTGCTGCATCCTACTCCGCTGGATCATGCTTTTTGGCTGCCCGTTGCGAAACTGCTGGCCGACCGATATCGATTGACGCTGGTAGATCTGCGCGGGCACGGAAAGTCCAGCCTCGGCCTGGGAGCCGACCCCACAACAGTGGGCGTGACCGACACCGCCGGCCCGAGCGCGGCCGTCACGATGGCCATGCTCGCCGAAGATACCCACGCCATGATGCGTGCGCTGGGAATCCAGCAAGCCGCCTTTGTCGGCTGCTCCATCGGCAGTTATACGCTGTATGACTATTGGCGGCGATTTCCTGAGGAGGTCGCGGCCTTGATCATTACCTGCGGCAAACCCCAGCCGGACACAGAAGCCAACCGCGAAAAGCGTCGCGCCTCGATGCAGGCCGCGCAACAGCCGGGCGGACTGGAGAAGTTTTTCGACCAAATGGCGGACACTTTGGTCGGTCCCACTGCAAAGCGCGACCACCCTGAGATCCGCATAGCCGCTCGCGCCATGATGGATGCATTCTCGCTGGAATCGATGCTGGCCGTGCAGCGGGGCCTGATGCAGCGTCCCGACTCCATTCCAACACTGAAGACCATGCAGGTGCCGGTCTGCGCCATCGCCGGCGGGGAAGACGGCAGCAGCACGCCGGCGGAGATGCATGTGATCGCCGATCAGGCACCGCGCGCCGAGTATCATCTACTGGAAGATGCCGGTCACTTTGCTCCCTTGGAGCAACCGGCGAAAGTTGCCGCCTGGATCGGAGGATTTCTGGATCGCGAATACAGCCGTCCCCCAGCAAGCAATGCCGCGAGGAAAGCCCATTGAAATCAACCGCTGCTGCGATTCCCACACGCCCCTTTTATTACGACGGTGGCGCACACTCCCAGGATTTATTTTGCGATCGCGTGCCCTTGGCGCGGCTGATCCGCGCTTACGGCACGCCACTGTATGTTTATTCGGCAAACAATCTACTGGGGCGTGTTGGGTTGTTCACGGAGGCCTTTGCCGGCATGCGGGCGACTCTCTGCTATTCCGTCAAAGCCAATTCCAACCTCTCCATTCTGCGTTTGCTGGCGGCAGCCGGCACCGGCTTCGACATCGTTTCCGGCGGGGAGCTGGAGCGGGTGCGTCGCGCTGCAAAATCCAGCCTGTCGCGGGTCGTGTTTTCCGGAGTCGGCAAGACGGCGGCTGAAATCGACGCCGCGCTGGCGGCTCGCATTCTGGTTTTCAATGTCGAAAGCCCCGCAGAACTGGAGCTGCTGGAACAGCGGGCGCGACATTTTCGCAAACGCGCGCCGCTGGCGATGCGCGTCAACCCGGATGTCTTTGCCGCCACCCATCCGTATATTTCCACCGGCATGACGGAACACAAATTTGGTGTGGCCATCGGCGATGCCACGGCGCTGTATCAGCGCGCGGCGCGCAGCCGCTACCTGGCGCCCACCGGCGTCAGCGTTCACATCGGCTCCCAGATTCGCAGCCCCGAACCCTTTGGCCAAGCCATGCAGAGAGTGGTGCAGTTGGTTCGGGAATTGCAGTCGGCTCATGGCATCCAGATCCGCTATATCGATGCCGGAGGAGGACTGGGCATCTCCTACGAAATGGATGGCACGAGAGGAAACGGCCAAGCCGCCGCCAGCCCGGAAG
>JAJYSL010000136.1 GCA_021793595.1 Acidobacteriota bacterium | reverse complement strand
CGATCTTCGTCGTTTGTCGCCCGCATCTGACGCCATATTTCCGCGTGTTGCGCCGACAGATGGTCGATGCGCTCCTGGGCCTGGATCAATTTTGCTTCCGTTGTTTCCATCTGGCTCTGCAAAAAATAACTCCACGCGAGCGCGCCGATTGCCAACAGGAAAGAGAGCCCTGCAATCAAAATCAGCAGGCCGGGGGAATTTCTGTGTTCCCCATATAGGTCTTCGTCTTCAAGCATTTCGGAAGAACTCCTCGCATTCAGCAATACGTATGCAGTGGGGCACGTGATGCAGGACACTTCGGGTGCGATCAAAGGACACACCCTAGATTTTCATAAAAGCAAGGGTCACACAAACGGCGAAGGCAGTGGGTGGAAGCCCCGGCACGACAACTGCGGCGATTCCATGCGAGGTGTAGCAGGCGAGGGCCAGGAGTAACCTGCGACAGGTGCTTGAAACACGGCCTGGAATGACGAACCACTTGCTTGCATTGTAGTATCGAGATAGTAGTGTAGGGCGGACTGGCACCGGATTCTGCACACGGAAAACTTGTCTGGAGAACACGAACATGGCTATGACTGCCGCGGCACGCGGGTTGGAAGATATTGTTGCTTCCGACTCAGGAATTTGTTTGATCGACGGAGACGCGGGCCTTTTAGCCTACCGCGGCATTGATATCCATGAACTGGCGGAGAAATCGACATTCCCTGAAACAGCCTATCTATTGTGGTTTGGCCGTCTCCCTACGAAGCCGGAACTCGCGGACTTCAATCGACAACTGACCGCTGCGCGTGTGCTACCGGAGCAAGTAGTGCGGCTGCTGCAGGAATTGCCAAAGGATGCATTGCCGATGGCGGTCCTTCGCACCGCGGTTTCTGCGCTCAGCATGTACGACCCGGACCAGGAAAGCCTGTCCCACGAAGCGAATGTACGCAAGGCGTTTCGCCTGACCGCTCAAATTCCCATGATTGTCGCGATTTTTGATCGCGTGCGCAAAAGCAAGTCGATCATCGAGCCCGATCCGTCGCTGACCCATGCCGGCAATTTTTTATGGATGTTGAACGGGGAAAAACCTTCTGCAACGGCGGAACGCGCACTGGATGTTGCCCTGATCCTTCATGCCGATCACGAATTTAATGCGTCTACCTTCGCTGCCCGGGTCATTGTCGCCACTCTCTCTGATATGCACTCTGCGATCACGGGTGCGATCGGCGCATTGAAGGGATCACTGCACGGGGGCGCCAATGAAGCCGTGATGCGTATCCTGTTCGCCATTGACGAGGCGGGCGCCGACCCGGTGGAATATGTGCGGCAGATGCTGGCAGACAAAAAGAAGGTTCCGGGCTTTGGACATCGCGTGTATCGCACGGAAGATCCGCGAGCCACGCATCTGCGCCGCATGTCGCAGGACCTGGGGCGCGCCGACGGCAATCCGAAATGGTTCGACATGTCGCGCAAGATCGAACTGTTCGTGAACGCGGAGAAGAAGCTGAACGCCAACGTGGATTTCTATTCCGCCTCGACCTACACCACGCTGGGCATTGACGTCGATTTGTTCACGCCGATCTTTGCCATCAGCCGCATCGCCGGATGGGCGGCTCACGTGATCGAGCAATTTGAGGACAATCGCCTGATCCGTCCCCGCGCGGAATACACCGGTCCCGCCTATCCGAACAAGTACGTGGCGATCGAGAACCGCTAGCGGTTTCCGGCAGCGCTACTTTTTGACGGTTGAACTTGCGTGTGGATATCTGGCCAGCAAGAGTAGCGCTTCGTCTATATTCAGCGGTTCAAGATTCAGCGCATGGGAGAGACCCTCTCCTCGAGCCATAGTTGCGCGAAAATAGTACGTTTGATCCGCCTTCACCTCGAGTCCGTACACTGCGATCAAGTTGTTGGCGCTTCCCATCCCTTGCTGCCAGCTAACGCACAGGTGGCGCTGTCCGGGGTCGGCGGGAAAAAATGTGTAGGAATCCCCCTGGGTCGCGCCTATCCATTTTCCATCCATTCCCACGCGAACGGTGGGTCTGTTGATCCTTCCTCGATCCCGCCAATCCCAATCCTCAATCACGAAAATCTGTGCTTTGCCGGCCTCTGCTGCGGGCAGCGGATGTCGGTGGGCCTCCGTTCTCACATCGAATTTCACGTCGAATGAGCCGCAAGCAGATTCCGCCTGTTTAACCGTGAGTGCGTTTTGCGCGGCGGCGAATGGCGCGAGCACAAGGCAGATAAAGAAGCAGCCTATGCATTTCATTGAAATTCCTTCATTGAAATTCCCTCGATCTTTTAAGTTTGCAATAGATTTGAGTCGGCCGTCACTTCGCGTTGTTGAACGTTGTGACACAATAGAAGGTTTGGTCGAGGCACCTTTCCTATGAGTATGAACCTCCTACGCTCTGCGTTGATTGCGCTGTCGCAGAACAAGTCCTTGCGGTCTTTTGCGGAGCAGTCCCGCATGGGCCAGAAGATGTCTGGCCGATTTATCGCAGGCATGCAAGTCTCCGACGCATTGCGCGTCGCCGAGACGCTGAACCGCGAAGGCATTCCGGTTTCGCTCGACAGCCTGGGAGAAAATGTTTCCACTGAAGAGGAGGCGCGCCGCGCCGCCGACATCTATCACCAACTGCTGGATGCGATCCAGCAGCGTGGGCTGCGAGCCAACGTCAGCGCGAAGTTGACGCAGATGGGGATGAGGCTCAGCCCTGAGATTGCCCGCCAGATTACCAGCGAACTGGTCGATCATGCGGCTGCTGCCGACAGCTTTCTTCGCGTGGATATGGAAGGCAGCGAGCTGACGCAGGCGACCATCGACATGGTTCGCCAAATCCATGCGATGCCCGATCATGCGGGCCGCATAGGGACCGTGCTGCAATCGTATCTGTACCGATGTGAAGAAGACGTTCGCCTGCTGCTGGCCGATCGCATTCGCATTCGGCTATGCAAAGGTGCGTATAAGGAACCCCCGACACTGGCGTTTCCCGACAAAGCGGATGTGGATGCCAACTATCTGAAACTGACCAAGATTTTGTTGACCAGCGGGGTCTATCATGGGCTGGCCACGCATGATGAAGCGATCATCCGCGAGATCAAGAAGTTTGTTGAGCACCAGGGGATCGACAAAAGCAGCTTTGAGTTTCAGATGCTGTATGGAGTGCGCCGCGATCTGCAAACTTCGCTGGCGAAGGAAGGCTACGGCATGCGCGTGTATGTTCCGTTCGGCACGGAATGGTATCCATACTTCATGCGACGGCTGGCAGAACGTCCGGCGAACGTTCTATTCATCGCCAAGAATCTCTTGAAGTAGGCTTCGTCAGCGTAAAGGGATCTGGTGCGCATTCAAAGCTTCGGGGGAAGGGGCCTCTCCGCCGGAATTCGTTCTAGTCGTCTTCGTCGTATCGGCGGGTTCTACGATCGCTGCGCCGATCTCCACCACGCAGCAGATCCAGAGTGGCGCGGATGGTGTTCATCCATCCGCCAATTTGTCGCAGCGGCGCCATAATATTGTCCTGAATGGTGCGAGTCCCGCGGGCAATCCCATCCAACGTATCCGTTACCATGCTATCGATGCGGGACACTTGGGAGCGCGTCTTCCCGGTTACGTCTGTCACCACACCGTCAATGTGGTTCACTTGATTGCGCAGCGTCTCCGTTGCCTTCTGAACATTCTCTGTAATGGCGCGCATGCGCGGAGTTAGGTCGTCAAGGGTCTGCATAATATCCGCGCTGGATTGGACGATGGTGTGCACCTCAGCCTGCAGCCGATCTGCCTGCTCCATGATTTTGGCTTGAGCCGTCTTTGCTGCCACGGCAAACACCACCAAAACAATCGTCTGCAAGACCACGGCAAACGTAACTACGCCAGTAAATACAAGAAAAACCGTCGATCCGGTTGGCATGAAGCCCCCTCATTACGAAATTTGCACCAGCAGACTCTTGGCCCGACCGTGGCTCTGACCCCATCGGGCGAAATCCGCTGAAAGGGAGCCGAAGTCAGTGGCCTGAACGCAAGTGTAGAACTGCAAGGCACATCTATACCAACGGCGGCAGGAACCGCAAGGCGCGCCTGCCCGTGAGATGCATTAAAAGCGATTTTCGGCTGCACCGCCGTGAAACGGCTCTTCCTCATCGTGCACGTGCTCAACCTCCGACCGGTTGCCGGAAACGCGATCCACAATGCCACTCCAGCGTTCGCGGCCCTTTTCGGCAGCTTCCTTGCCACGTTCTGCAAACTCGTTGACCTGCTCGCGGCCTCTGTCGACCACGGAATTGATCTGCTCCCGCGCCTCGCGACTGCGGGCGGTTACATAATCCTTCTTATCTTTCGCGCTGGTCATCAAGCCTTCACGAAGATCTTTGCCTGCCTTGGGGGCAAACAAGATACCGAGCAACGCACCTAGACCAAGGCCTGCGATAAACCACCCAATTCCTGTTGTTTCCTGTTCTGGCATTTGCTTATCTCCTTCGCGCAGTGGAGGAATTACGCGATCATCTGGATAGTAGCAAATGGATATTGGCCCCGCAATGCGCACTTAGGTTCCCCATTGGCTCCGAAATTCGACTGCGGTGAGGATCGCAGATCAACGATCCCGGGTCTTGTTCGACTGGCCGACAACCCAAGCTCGCCGCGAGAAATCGCGGCCCACGTCCGCCGCAAACCGCCGATTCGCGGACAAATCCTTATTCGATTTTCATGCGGGAAAGATTATTGTAAGAACAAGAACCTGCATATCTCGCGACCAAGGTCTACTCTGTCCCGGTCTCTTGCCCGGAGGGTTTGGCGCTGGATTCTCGTTCTTCCCCACCTGCATCTAACGTAACGTTACAAGGGGAATTCATGATTGACACGCCTCACGAACGTCCTTCTGCGTATATGACGTTTACTTTGCATGCACATTTGCCGTATGTGGTGAACCATGGAACGTGGCCGCATGGTTTGGAGTGGTTGCTGGAGGCCGCTGCAGAGACCTATTTGCCGCTGTTGCGTGTGATCGCCAACCTGGAGCGCGATGGAATTGCCTTGCGCGCCAATTTAAATCTTTCTCCTATTTTGCTGGAACAGCTGGCCCATCCGGTGTTCCGCGCGGAATTTCCCCAGTACCTGAAGCGCAAGATTACGGCCGCCAGTGAGGATGAGGCATATTTCAGCCAAAATGGAGACCCAAACCTGGCCGAGACAGCTCGATACTGGCGCGCTTACTTCCAGCAGGCGTTGGACCAGTTCGAGGCTCTCGGCGGCGATATTATCCGTGGATTTCGCGAGGCAGGCGAGCGCGGGTTGATCGACATTATCACCTGCGGCGCGACCCATGGATACTTTCCCCTGCTGGGGACGGACGAGTCGATCCGGGCCCAGGTCCAAACTGGCGTGGCTACGCACGAGCGCCACATTGGGCAGCATCCGCGTGGCATCTGGCTGCCGGAGTGCGCTTATCGCCCGGCGGGGATGTGGAGTTATCCAGTTATTCCGCACGGCAGCATCGGACCCTGGCATCCGTTCAATCGCAGAGGCGTGGAAGAGCCTCTGGAAGATGCCAAGATCGACTACTTCTTTGTCGATACTCACCTGGTGGAAGAGTCCGTCTTGTTTACCCCCTATGAATTGCGAGCTGGCGGAGCCGTAGGCGTCGCCGCGTCGCTGGCCGTAGAAACCTGCGAGCCTCATCACTCCCTATACAAGCCGTATTACGTGGATGGTCCTCGTGCCCACCTCAGACCTGTGACGATTTTCCCGCGCGACCCTCGTACTGGCCTTCAGGTTTGGAGCGGAGACGCCGGATATCCGGGCGATGGAAACTATCTTGACTTCCACAAGAAGCGCTTTCCCGGCGGCCATCGCTACTGGCAGGTGACTGGCTCGAGAATCGACATGGCGTTCAAGACGCCGTATTTCCCGGAGAAGGCAGCGGCCAGGACCAAGTCGCACGCGGAGCACTATGTCAACCTGGTTGTTGACTCTCTGCGCTCTGGATTTAAGGATGCGGTGCCAGCCATTCTGACCTCACCATTCGACGCGGAACTGTTCGGCCACTGGTGGTATGAAGGGCCGATGTGGCTGGAACATGTGGCGCGCATGATGGCGCGGGAAGAAGTTCCGGTCGCGCTAACCAGTTGCGCGGCCTATCTCGATCGCTATCCGCCAGAGAGTTTTCTTGCGCTGCCGGAAGGCTCCTGGGGAAAGAACGGCAGCCACGAAGTGTGGCTCAGTTCTGATACTCGCTGGACGTGGGAATATTTATACCCTGCGGAGGTTGCGGTCCGCGATGCCGCCACTTCCGATCACTGGAAAAATAATCCTGTGGGAGAGCGCATCCTGAAACAGTTGTGCCGCGAATTGTTATTGCTGGAGTCTTCCGACTGGCAGTTTCTGATTACGACAGAAGCCGCGCGGGACTACGCGGAAGATCGCTTCAATGAACACCTGGCGTCCTTCCGCGCGATCGAGAAGATGTGGCAGCTGCATGCCGGCGGCGGCACACTCAGCCCGGAAGAAGAGGCGGCATTGCACAAGATTGAAGTACAGGACAGCGTATTTCCACACGTCGATCCCGGTCTGTGGACTGCATTGAAATAGGTTTGCTGGTGATTATTCCTCCGCAGCCAGCCGCGTCACGTGCTGGGCAATGATGCGATCCTCGTCCGCCGGCAGAACGTAGACCGCAATCTTCGAGTCCGGTTGGCTGATGGTCTTCGGTTCCGCGTGATTGGGGTTGTTCGCCTCCGGATCGAGCGTCAGCCCGAAAGCATCCATGCCGGCGCAGACCTGGGCGCGCGTGATTGGATCGCGTTCGCCAATACCGCCGGAAAAAACCAGCGCATCCAGACCGCCCATCAACGCAACGTAGCCGCCGATCATTTTCTTGACCGATAGCACGAAGGCCTCAATGGCCAACGCGGCCTGCGGATTTCCATTTCTTTCGGCTTCGCGGAGAAGACGCATGTCATTCGAGAGGCCGGAGAGTGCAAGCATGCCCGAACGCTTATTCAGCAATTGCTCCACGGCGTTCGTGGCGTCCGCTGCGCTGCCTCCTTGCATGCGGAGCAGGTAGAAAACAAGTCCGGGATCGAGATCGCCGGGACGAGTACCCATGATGACACCGCCACAGGGTGTAAGCCCGAGGGAGTGATCAAGAGCTTTCCCATCGCGAATTGCAGTGACGCTGGCACCGCTGCCCAAATGGGCGTAGATGACGCGCTTGGGAATCCGGTTCGGCGGATTCAGGTTCGGCACCCGTCCGTCTCGAAACTGTTCCATGATGGATTCGCAAGACAAGCCGTGAAAACCGTAGCGATGCACACCCCGGTCGCGAATTTCTCTCGGCAACGGATAGATCGACGCGACCTCGGGTAGGTCCTGAAGGAAAATCGTATCGAAACAAGCGTAGTTTTCCACGCCGGGAAAACTCCCTTCCGCTTCACGAATAATTTCGAGTCCGATCGGCTGATGCAGCGGAGCGAAACAAGTCGCTTTTTCAATTTCCAGCAACACTGCCGACGTGATCCGCTGATGCGCGTGTAGATTCGGTCCCGTGTGGACGATGCGATGGCCGATGGCCGCAGGCTGAGTGAGTCCCGATTGACGCAGCAGGGCGGCAATTTTCCGTACCGCGTCGCGGGTCGAGCCGAGGTCCTTGGGCTCAGGTTCAAATACAAGCGTCTCGCGTTTTCCGCCGCGAAAAGCGTAAAACCCAAACTGCGGCTTGGGCGTTCCGATCCCGCCCGCTTCCCCATCGTTCAGCCGCATCAGCTGTTTGCCATCGGAAATGTAAATAGAAAATTTAACCGACGAAGATCCGCCGTTAAAAACCAGGATCGGCAAACGATTCAAGTCAGTTCTCATCCCAGGGGCCACTTCCACTCTCGAATTTCCTTTCGATCGATCCCATTTTCATGCGCATAGGCTATCGCGTCGGTGATTTGGTCTTTTAGCCATTCTTTGACATGCGCTCCGGTGGCGCGCAGCTTTGGCACGCGGTCAATCACGTCAATCGCCAGGTTGAATCTGTCCACCTGGTTCAGGATCGCGAGTTCCAAAGGCGTATTGATGTTGCCTTTTTCCTTGTAGCCGCGCACGTGGATGTTGTTGTGATTGGTACGCCGATACGTCAGCTTATGGATCAAGGAGGCATAGCCGTGAAAATTGAAGATAACGGGCTTGTCCAGAGTAAATAGCGAATCGAAATCGCGGTCAGACAATCCGTGCGGATGCTCAGTTTCGGGCTCCAGCTTGAACAAATCGACCACGTTGACAAAGCGAATCTTCAATCCCAGAAAACGTTCGCGCAGAATCGCAACAGCCGCCAGCGATTCCATGGTGGCGATGTCGCCGGCCGTGGCCATTACCACATCCGGCTCCGCATCCTGGTCGTTGCTCGCCCAATCCCAAATGCCGATTCCCTTGGTGCAGTGCTGCACGGCTTCCTCAATATTCAGATACTGCAGATGCGGCTGCTTGTCGGCAACAATCACGTTGACATAGTTGGTGCTGCGCAAACAGTGATCGCCGACACTCAACAGACAATTCGCATCCGGCGGCAGATAAATGCGCGTGATGGCGGCGCTCTTGTTGGTTACGACGTCAAGAAATCCCGGGTCCTGATGGGTGAATCCATTGTGATCCTGGCGCCAGACCAGGGAAGTAATCAGAATGTTCAAGGAAGAGATGGGAGCGCGCCATTTCACTTCGACCTTACACTTTTCCAGCCATTTCGCATGCTGGTTGAACATGGAATCGATGACGTGGACGAAGGACTCATAGGTGGAAAACAGACCATGCCGACCGGTCAGGACATAGCCCTCAAACCATCCCTCCAGTGTGTGTTCGCTCAGCATTTCCATGACGCGGCCATCGCAGGCGAGCTCGCCGCCGTCTTGGTCTTCCGGCAGGTACTCTGCCAGCCAGGTCTTCTTGCTGGCCTCATAAATGGCCTGCAATTTATTGGAGGCGGTTTCGTCTGGGCCAAAGACCCGGAAACTCTTGTTGTTCCGGCGCATGGTTTCGGCAAGAAAATGCGCCAGCACTTCGGTGGGTCCTACTTCACTTGTACCCGGCTTTGTCACCGAAAACGCGAAGTCTCGAAAATCCGGCAGCTGCAAGGCTTTGCGCAGCAAGCCGCCGTTGGCGTGGGGATTGGCGCTCAGGCGGCGATGACCTTTAGGCGGCAATTCTTTTAACTCCGGAATCAGGGCACCCGTCGCGTCGAACAATTCTTCCGGCTGGTAACTCTTCATCCAGTCTTCCAGCAAGCGCATATGCGCCGGATTCGTAGCCACATCCAAAATTGGAATCTGATGGGCGCGCCAGAATCCTTCCACCTTGTGCCCGTCCAGTTCTTTCGGCCCTGTCCAGCCTTTAGGACTACGCAGAACCACCATGGGCCAACGAGGCCGATCAGCAGTGTTTGTGCTACGCGCATGTTTCTGGATGGAGCGGATCTCCTGAATGCAATGCTCCAGCGTGGCCGCCATCTGTTGATGCATGACGTGGGGATCGTCACCTTCAACAAAATAGGGCGTCCATCCATAGCCGCGCAGCAACTGCTCCAACTCCTCCGTGGAAATGCGCGCCAGCAGGGTGGGATTGGCAATCTTATATCCATTCAGGTGCAGAATAGGAAGTACTGCGCCGTCCCGAATGGGATTGAGAAATTTATTGGAGTGCCAGGAGGTTGCCAGCGGTCCGGTTTCCGCTTCGCCGTCGCCGACAACGACAGTGACAATCAGGTTTGGATTGTCGAATGCGGCTCCAAATGCGTGCGAAATGCTGTAGCCGAGTTCGCCGCCCTCATGGATCGAACCAGGCGTTTCCGGCGTGCAGTGGCTTCCAACCCCACCGGGGAAAGAAAACTCCTTGAAGAATTTCTGCATTCCTTCTTCATCTTCACTCTTGTCGGGATAGACCTCAGAATATGTGCCCTCAAGATACGCGTTGGAAAGAGTCGCGGGCGCGCCGTGGCCCGGACCAGAGATATAAATCATGTCCAGGTCGTATTTCTTGATCAGGCGATTCAGATGGACCCAGATAAACGTCTGGCCCGGATCCGATCCCCAGTGGCCGAGCAGGCGCTGTTTGATGTGCTCCGGGCGCAGCGGTTCGCGCAGCAACGGATTTTGCTGCAGGTAAAGCATGCCGACGCACAGATAGTTGCAGGCGCGCCAATAGGCATCCATCTTGTGCAGTTCTTCGACTGCAAGCGGCTTACGGGAATTGATTTTGTTGGCGGCAGAGGCGGAGCGGCGGGCGGAGGCGATGCGGATGTCACTGGTCACTGGAAACCTCACAATCGGGGTGCACATATATTAGACGAGAGTTCCGACGCGACGACTTCACCGGAAAGCGAAAAATCGACATCCCATTCAATTTGCAACGGCGGTTTCATGGTCGTTCAATCCCCGTGGGCATTCGCGGTTTCGGCCACTTTGCCTCGAAACATGCGATAGATGAAGATGAAATATCCAATCGCGAGCAAGATGCCAAAGCCCCACCAAACCAGCCCAACCGCCAGGCCGTGATGGCCCGCGAGCGAGTTTGAGATGGTGATGTCCTGGGCGGCGTTACGGCTGGAAGGCAGTAAAACGGGGCACAGTCCGACCGCAGCCCCGGCCAGCATCAGCGTCAAGTACAGGCAGGAACTCAAGAACGCGGGGAAGTCCCTGTTCTTGCGGGAGTAGAGAAGGATGCCGAACAGGCTGCCCAGCACGCCAGCGGGAATAAGGAACGCGATTGGATAATGGAAATAACTTTGCAACACGGCAGGCCGCACCAGCATAGTCGCCGTCAGGCTGAGGATGGTGAGAATTAGCAGACCGATCCACGCGCGCTGTGCCAGATCGCGGGCCCGTTGTTGCAACCGGCCGCTGGTTTTGATGGCCAGGTCCCGGCTGCAGTGACTGC
>JAJYSL010000135.1 GCA_021793595.1 Acidobacteriota bacterium | reverse complement strand
GGGCATTATTTCCGATAAGGCAATCAAGCAGCAGCTTGTTTCTCGTCAACCGTATGCAGACTGGTTGAAGGAGAAACAGATCACGCTCGAGCAATTGCCGGAGCCTTCGCGAGTCTATGGGGCCAACCCCGACACTCTGCTTCGCCGTCAGCGTGCGTTCGGCTACTCCGAAGAAGACATGAAAATGATTTTGGAGCCGATGGCGAGCAAGGGAGAAGAGCCGATTGGCTCCATGGGAACGGACACGCCGCTGGCTTGTCTTTCGGACCGGCCGCAAATGCTGTTCAGTTATTTCAAGCAGCTGTTCGCGCAGGTGACCAATCCGCCGATCGATGCCATCCGTGAAGAAATGGTGATGTCGCTGACCAGCTTTATTGGCAGCGAACGAAACATTCTGGCCGAGACGGCACAAAACTGCCACACTTTGAAGTTGCCGCACGCGATCCTGACGAATCGCGAATTGGAAAAGCTACGTCGCGTGTCCACCGGAGATCTGCTGGCGACGACGCTGCCGACCCACTTCCGCGCAGAAGATGGAGCGGCGGGGTTGAAGCGGGCGCTGGATGAGCTGTGCCAGCGCGCATCTCTCGCAGTTCGCTCCGGCTATACGTTGCTGATCCTTTCCGATCGTGGCGTGGATAAGCAATATGCTCCCATCCCGAGCTTGCTTGCGTTGGCGGCGGTGCATTACCTGCTGGTGCGCGAGGAAACTCGCACTCAAGTTGCGCTGATTCTCGAGTCTGGCGAGCCGCGCGAGGTGATGCATTTCGCTTTGCTGATCGGGTTCGGCGCCAGCGCCATCAATCCTTATTTGGCTTTCGATTCAATTCGTGACCTGGCACATCGCGGCTATCTTGCGAACGGCATTACTCCGGATACGGCGGTCAAGAATTTCATCAAGGCCGTAAATAAGGGCTTGTTGAAGACATTCTCGAAGATGGGAATCTCGACATTACAGAGCTATCGCGGAGCCCAGGTCTTCGAAGCGATCGGCTTGAACCGGAACCTTGTGGAGACATACTTTAAGGGAACTGCGTCACGAATTGAAGGAATCGGGCTCGATGTCCTGGCACGCGAAGCACAGATGAAGCATGAGTATGCTTTCGCCCCATTGAACGATTCTGAAACCGATTTGGACGTTGGCGGTGCGTATCACTTTCGCGTAGGCGGAGAAGAGCATCTGCTGAATCCCCTGACCATCAGTAAATTGCAGCATGCAGTGCAGCAGAGCAACCCCAAAACGTTTAAGGAATATACCGACCTGATTGATGAACAAAGTCGCAACATGTGCACGCTTCGCAGCCTGATGAAAATCAAGGAGTCGAAGACGCCAGTTCCTATTGAAGAAGTGGAGCCTGCGAAGGAAATTGTCAAACGATTCACTACCGGGGCAATGTCCTTCGGTTCAATCAGCAAAGAAGCGCACGAGACCTTGGCGATTGCCATGAACCGCATCGGTGGTATGTCGAACACCGGCGAAGGCGGAGAAGACGCGCGTCGTTTCACGCCGGACGCCAATGGAGATTTGCGTCGCAGCGCCGTGAAGCAGATCGCCTCTGGACGTTTCGGGGTGACAACCAACTACTTGATGAACGCGGATGAGTTGCAGATCAAGATGGCGCAGGGAGCGAAGCCTGGAGAAGGCGGACAGCTTCCCGGTTACAAAGTGGATGAGGTGATCGCTCGGCTGCGGCACTCCATTCCTGGGGTTGGGTTGATTTCGCCGCCTCCGCATCACGACATTTACTCGATTGAAGACCTCGCACAGCTGATCTATGACCTGAAGAACGTCAATCCGCGGGCGCGTATCGCGGTCAAGTTGGTATCGGAGGTTGGAGTCGGTACAGTTGCCGCTGGAGTTTCGAAAGCGCATGCCGATGTTGTATTGATCAGCGGCGATAGCGGAGGGACTGGAGCGGCGCCGCTCAGTTCCATCAAGCATGCTGGAATTCCTTGGGAACTTGGATTGGCGGAAACACAGCAGGTTCTGCTGTTGAACGACCTGCGCAGCCGTATTCGCGTGCAAACAGATGGCAAGCTGCAAACCGGACGAGACGTTGTGATTGCGGCGCTGCTGGGTGCGGAAGAATTTGGTTTTGCCACCGCTCCGCTCATCACCATGGGCTGCATTATGATTCGCAAGTGCCACTTGAACACGTGTCCGGTCGGTATCGCGACGCAGGATCCCGAACTTCGCAAGCGGTTCCAGGGTCAGCCCGAGCATGTGATTAATTTCTTTTTCTTCCTTGCGGAACAGGTTCGCGAGTACATGGCGACGCTCGGTTTCCGCACTGTGGATGAGATGGTAGGTCGCGTCGATATGTTGGAGACCCATTTGGCGGCCGATCATTGGAAAGCAAAGGGAATTGATTTGTCTTCGATTTTGTATAGTCCGCCGTTACCAGGACGCGTGGCGCGACACTGCGTGCAGACGCAGGATCACGGCCTGGAGCAGGCGCTCGATCATCGTTTGATAGAACTTGCTCAACCGGCGCTCGATCATCAGCAACCCGTGCAATTCTCGCTTCCAATTCGAAATATTCATCGCACTGTCGGGGCTATGATGGGCGGCGAAGTTGTACGACGCTACGGACCCGTGGGATTGCCCGAGGACACCATCCGCTTCAATTTCCAGGGATCTGCCGGGCAAAGTTTTGGGGCGTTCCTGCCTAACGGCGTCACTCTAACACTGGAAGGGGAGGCGAACGATTACGTCGGCAAGGGTCTTTCAGGCGGCAGAATTATTATTTTCCCGCCGCGCAACTCCAGTTTTCAACCGGAGGAAAGCATCCTTGCAGGCAATGTCATTCTCTACGGCGCAACCAGCGGAGAAGTCTTCCTGAATGGAATCGCTGGCGAGCGCTTTGCTGTGCGCAACTCCGGAGCAACGGCCGTTGTGGAAGGTGTGGGTGACCACGGATGCGAATACATGACCAACGGACGCGTCGTGGTTCTGGGGTCATGTGGACGAAACTTTGCCGCTGGAATGAACGGAGGGATCGCCTACGTCTATGATGAGCGCGGCGATTTTATGCAGAAGCGATGCAATCCTGCTTCCGTTGACCTTGAGCCGCTGATCGATGAGCGAGAGATCGAAGAACTGCAAGCGCTGATCACGCGCCATCGCGACCTGACTGGCAGCCCGCGAGCAAGCTGGATCCTTGCAAACTGGAATGAAAGCCTGCAGAAATTCATTAAGGTATTTCCACAGGAATACAAGCGCGTACTGCGCGAGCGCGGAGAAATGGCTATCACGACTGGAGAACTTCCTACATTGACGATTGCTGAGCAGGTGCACCATGGGTAAATCGACAGGATTCATGGAATTTCCACGCGAGTTGCCAGAGCGGCGTCCGGTGGCAGAGCGCGTCAACGACTGGGTTGAAATCTACCGCTCCTTCCCTGAAGAAAAGCAGCAGCAGCAGGCCGCGCGCTGTATGGACTGCGGCGTGCCGTTTTGTCACACAGGCTGTCCGGTCAACAACCTGATTCCCGATTGGAACGACTTGGTCTATCGCGGTCGCTGGAAAGAAGCTGTGCGTCGTTTGCATGCGACTAATAATTTTCCAGAGATCACTGGAAGAATTTGTCCGGCGCCTTGTGAGGCGGCATGCGTATTGGGCATCAATGCTCCTCCGGTGACGATTAAGCAAATCGAAAAAAATATCATCGACCACGCATATGAGGAGGGCTGGGTCCATCCTGAACCACCCGCATTTTCCACCGGCAAGCGAGTTGCGGTAGTGGGTTCTGGACCCGCCGGATTAGCGGCTGCACAACAATTACGCCGCGCCGGGCACGCGGTCACAGTCTTTGAGAAAGCGGATCGCATCGGAGGATTGATGCGGTATGGAATCCCGAACTTCAAGCTGGAGAAAACGATTCTCGATCGCCGCCTGGAACAAATGCAATTGGAAGGTGTGACATTTGTTACCGGGGCGCATGTCGGCGAAAATGTGCCGGTTGAGGATCTCCAGCGCGACTTCGACGCGATCCTGCTGGCCGGAGGTGCGGAGCAGCCGAGAGATCTTAACGTTCCCGGACGCGAATTGAATGGCATTCATTTCGCAATGGAATTTTTGCCGCAACAGAATCGGCGTTGCGAAGGCGATGCGGTTTCGGAAATCGGAGCGATCCTGGCCAGCGGCAAGCGCGTTGTCATCATTGGAGGCGGGGATACTGGCGCGGATTGCCTGGGAACAAGTCATCGTCAGAAGGCGCTATCGGTCGAGCAGTTTGAAATTATGCCGGTACCTCCTTCCGAGCGTTCGCCGCTGACACCCTGGCCCTTATGGCCAATGCAGTTACGCACAGAAGGGGCACACGAAGAGGGCGGCAAACGGAACTGGAGCCTGGCTACGACAAAGTTTGTGGGCGATGAGCACGGAAATGTGAAGCAACTGCACGGCGTCCGAGTGGGTCCTCCGCCGAAGTTCGAGCCGCAGCCCGGTAGCGAATTTGTGCTTGAAGTCGATCTGGTTCTGCTGGCGATGGGCTTCTCCGGTCCCGTGCGCAGCGGCATGCTTGAAAAGCTGGGTGTTGCCATCGACGCACGAGGCAACGTCGCGACCAACAATGGCTATATGACTACGGTTGAGGGAGTTTTTGCCGCAGGCGATATGCGGCGCGGACAATCTCTGGTGGTGTGGGCCATTTCTGAAGGACGGAAAGCGGCTGCGGCCGTCGATGAATATTTGCGTGCTGTTCCGAATACTCGCGATTCCAGTCTAGTCGGCGTAGCGGGTTAGCGAATCGTGCGGTTAACTAATCAGGATCGCTGACCATTACTACGCGATCCGCCCAAATTTGTAACCGGCCTCCTGCAGCGCCGATGAGATTGTCTGGATGTGCGATATTCCGCGTGTTTCCAGAGTAATGTCAATCACCGTGTCGCCAAGATTCACGCCATAGTGCGATCGGTTGTGAAGCGTCTCCACGATGTTGGCCTGCTGCTCCGAAAGAATTCTCGTGAGTTGATGTAGTGCACCGGGGCGGTCCGACAGGTGCACGCGGATGCGAACTCTCCGACCGTCCTTCACCAAGCCGCGCTCAATAATCCTCGCCAGCAGACTGACATCGATATTGCCGCCGCATACCAGAACCACCGTTTTCTGATGATTCAGGCTCGTCTTTTTATTGAGGACTGCAGCCAATGCGACCGCGCCAGCACCTTCGGCTAACGTCTTCTCTCGTTCCAGTAAAACCAGAATGGCGTTCGCGATTTCCTCTTCATCAACGGCGACAATTTCATCGACGTATCGCTGTACCAGCGGCAACGTCAGGTTGCCTGCTCTACGAACCGCAATCCCATCGGCGATGGTGGCTTCTGCGGGCAGTGTCACCGGGCGCCCTGCTTCACAGGCTCTCAACATGGAAGGAAGCCGTTCCGTTTGTACCCCAATGACACGGATCGCAGGATTCATTTCTTTCAGCGCTGCCGCCACCCCACTGATCAGTCCGCCGCCGCCGATCGGAACAATCACAGCTTCCAAGTCTGGAACCTGCTCGATCAACTCGACTCCGATTGTGCCCTGCCCGTGGATGATATGCATATCGTCAAACGGATGCAAAAAGGTCATTCCCTCCGATTCGCTGCGGCGAACGGCCTCGGCGTAGGTTTCATCATAGTTGGCGCCATGCAGGACAACGTCGGCTCCGAAGCCGCTGGTGGCCGAAACTTTCACTAGAGGTGTCATCAGCGGCATCACGATCTGGGCTCGGATTCCGCGCTGAGTCGCATGGTAGGCAACCGCCTGGGCGTGGTTTCCGGCGCTGGCCGCAATCACGCCGCACTGCTTTTCTTCCGGGCTCAGACGCAGGATTTTATTCAACGCGCCGCGTTCTTTGAAGGCGCCCGTGCGCTGCAGATTATCCAGCTTCAGGAAAATCTGCTGGCCAGTCACAGCCGAAAGCTCCGCCGAATGTTGGCAGGGAGTTAGCCAAATAAAATCGCGGATGCGTTCCCTGGCCGCGAGAATTTCGTTGAGTATGCTGTTGGACATCGCCGTCATGGATTCGATTCGATTATTGTTTCACGCCGACGAGCAGTAGATCCTAATCCCGTGCCGGAGTGATGACCAGATTTCTGAAAGAAAACCCGCCGTGAGCTTCGGCCCCCTGCAGATAAATTGGGCCCGGAAGCCTCTCGTGGCTGTCGAGTGCATCTCCCGTAATACCGGGAATTTCTTTCTTGTCGATGACGGTTTGACCATCTTCAACGACCGTCACAGTCCGACCGATCAAGGTGATATCGTACGAATGCCAGGTTCCAGGATTGAGGGGAATCATTGGAGACGGTGTAATAAATCCGTATACAGAGCCAGTCTGTCGATTTGGTGGGTCCTGTCTGGCATTATCCGCGATCTGCACCTCATAACGACCGCGCAGGTACACTCCCGTATTGCAATTCGGTTTGCAATTGAATTCAACATGCAATTTGAAATCGCGAAACTTGCGATCCGTAATGATATTGCTTCCATGGGCGGTACTGATCAACACGCCATCTTTCACGCTCCAGATATTGGCGGCGCTCGGATTGTCGAACCACCAGCCCGCCGTATCTTTTCCGTTGAACAGCCGGATGGGCTTGCCCCACTTCGCAACGGTCGTGCGGTTCAATAACGGGGCTCGCTCGCCCGTCCATCGCCAGGTCGTTCCGTCGGGCCCGGACATGGTTCCATCCAGCTTTCCACCGACAAGCTTCGCCTGAAACGGCATGTCCTTCGGTGTATCTTCTTCATTTTTCGGCGACGAAAAAGTCAGCACCGATTTTTCTACTTTAACGTTCAAAATTCGATGAGCATTGCCCCAGCGGCCCACCATCCTGCCTTGCAACCGACCTCCGCTTTCGGTTAGCTCCAGCCATGACGGATATTGATGGTCCGGGGCATTGAGAGTCAAGTCCCATCGGCCCAAGAACGGTTTCACCTCGGCGGAATTGGCCACAACATGATTCGCGATAGGCTGTTGGTTTTGCGACAAAGCCAAGTTAGAAAACAGAAGTGTTGCAGCCAGTGCAACGGATCCAGCCTTGTACAGTTTCATTCTGAAACTCCTCGCTGATTGGTCGTCGGCCCTTCAAAACGTTGTCTTCTCAAAGAGACTTCTTCCTATCCTATGTCCTCGGGTGACTGAATTGTTACCCAGCACTGCCCCCGAAGAGGAGAAGTGGAATTAATATGAGCCTTGTTTTCATTGAATTATGAGGATATGCACCAGGAATGCAGCACCCAGTAGTTGACAAGGGTCTAGGACGATAGGCGAATATAAAGCGAATATAGCTTATGCCGACTGCAGCCACACTTCGCGCCGAAATTGAAGCTTCTCTGGCACACAGAATTCCGTCCGCGCTGACTCCTGTGCAGCGGATTATTCGACCTGTTGTGGCTACGGGCATTCAATCTCTGGACCAAGTACTGGAGGGCGGCCTTCCCGTAGGAGCGATCACGGAAATTGTTGGCACGGAGTGTTCCGGTCGAACTGCGCTGGTATTTTCATTTCTCGCGGGCATTACAAGATCTGCCAAGGTATGTGCGTGGGTGGATGTGTCGGATGCTCTTCATCCTGAATCCGCAGCTGCGGCGAGCATCGATCTTGAACGGATGCTGTGGGTACGATGCGGCGTCACAAGGCAAAAAAACATCGAGCAAATTTCTAAAGATGCTTTTGTCCTTCCAGGGAAATACCTGGTTCCCTCGCCGATTATGAAAGGGCTGCATGGCGGTGGTTTCGGTCCCCATCCTCGAGGAGAAGGAAAGGGATTGCCCGATGCTCTCCACAATTTATTTCAGAACGAGATGAAGCGATTGGAACATGCAGCTTCGCAGACAAGAGTCATAACAGAAAAATCCACGCTTGCGCCTCATACGGCCGCCGGCTCGCGAAGGCAAGTGGCACAGGCTAGTTCTGCCAAGCCATGGTCAAGAATCGAGCAGGCACTTCGAGTAACAGATCTTCTTTTACACGCGGGCGGCTTCAGCGCGATTGTGCTGGATATGGCCAGTCTCGCACCCGAATTTGCTTTGCGAGTGCCCCTGGCAACATGGTTCCGCTATCGTACAGCGGCGGAACTCAGCCAGACAAGCCTTCTCCTACTGACACAGCGAGACTGTGCGAAAAGCAGTGCGGGACTGGTGCTACAGATGCAAGCTGCCCACCCGCTGCAGCAAGAAGCAACCATTTTTACCGGGGTGCAGCATGGGGTGGAAGTTACACGAGAACGTTTTCAGCCGGCGACGGCTAAGGTAGTTCCGTTGCGTAAGCCGCCACAAAGAGAGCGCAGTGCGCACTGGCAGAGTGAAACGACATGGGCAGTGCAACGATGAGCTCTCCAGAACTCTACGCCTGCTTGTACGTAAAGGAGTTTGCGGCGCAGGCCCTGTTGCGACTTCGACCAGAATTACGGGAGAAGCCGTGTGCGGTGATGGAAGGCGAACCTCCGCTACAACAGGTTTGTTCGCTGAATGCGAAAGCTCGACGCATTGGCGTTCTTACAGGGATGACGCAAGTGGAGGTGGAGACATTTCCTGTCGTTACAGTATTGCGGCGTTCCATGCAAGAAGAAGTCGCAACTAGAATGGCGTTGCTGGAATGCGTGGGAAGTTTCACCCCGAGAGTAGAAGAAGCTAGCACTGGGATGACATTTCTCTGTGTTCTTGATATTGCGGGGACGGAGAAACTATTTGGTCCTGCTGCCACACTGGCAGAGAAACTAAGAAGTCGTGTCAAGGCTTTGGAGATCGCGGCGTCAGTTGCGGTCAGCCATAATTTTCATGCAGCGATCTGTCTTGCGCGCGGCAGGTCTTCCTCCATTTCAATCACTGTAGTTTCCTCTGGCGCCGAAAGTGCTGCTCTGGCACCACTTCCGCTCTCCGTGCTTGCCCTTTCTGAAGAGCATGCTGAAAAGTTTGAGATCTGGGGAATCCGTACGCTTGGAATGTTGGCGGCTCTGCCTGAAAAAGAGCTGATTGCGCGGATGGGTCAAGAGGGCAAACGTCTTCGCCAGTTGGCACTCGGAAACCTGTCGCATTTATTTCTGCCGGTCGAGCCCACGAGCACGTTGGAAGAGTATCGCGAGCTTGATTCACCCGTAGAAACTCTGAATTCTCTGCTATTTGTTGTGGGGGTGATGCTGGAGCATCTCATCCTGCGCGCCACTTCACGGATGTTGGCATTGGCTGCGCTAAAAACTGTTTTGTGTCTGGAGGGAGGAGGGTCGCATACGCGAACTGTACGACCCGCGTTGCCGACAAACGACCGTCAATTCTGGATCAAACTGCTACACCTCGACCTGGAGGTCCATCCACCCTCGGCGCCTATTCTTTCGTTGACGCTGACAGCGGAACCGGGAAGCACCAGCAAGATGCAAATGGGATTGTTTTCTCCCCAGCTACCTGAGCCCGGTCGCCTGGATGTCACGCTGGCGCGTATCCGCGCCATTGTTGGCAAAGAATGCGTAGGACGAGCTGTGCTGCGCGATACCCATCAGCCCAATGAGTTTCGCATGGAGCCTTTCGCAGTTATCGCAAAACATACTGCAGCGATCACTGGTACCCAGCCACGAGTTGCCTTGCGGCAGTTCCGTCCACCAGAAAAAATTTCCGTGACATTGCAGAATGAACGACCGACTTCATTTTTTCTGCAGAAGAAACGCTACATTATCGAGAACGCCTATGGCCCCTGGCGCACAAGCGGGGATTGGTGGAGTCCAGAATTGTGGAATGTGGAACAGTGGGACATGGTGGCGCATTCCGCGGATGGCAGCTTGCTGTGCGGCTGCATCGTCCGCGATGTGACGCGGAATTGCTGGGAGATGGTAGCACTGTATGACTGAGGGATATGTGGAACTGCACGCTGCCAGCGCTTTCAGCTTTCTTGAAGGCGCATCCCAGCCAGAAGGGTTGGTGGAGCGGGCTGTTGAATTGGGGATGCCTGCAATCGGACTGACGGATCGAAATGGTGTTTACGGCTCCGCCCGGTTCCATACCAGCGCCAAGCGAAATAGTGTTCGAGCGCATATCGGAGCGGAAATTGCTGTTTCAAGTTTTGGATCGCGGCTTACACCTCCTGTGTGGCTTCCCCACCAGTATGTTGTCGAACCAGTGCGTCTGCCTGTGTTGTGCGAATCCCGTGCGGGCTATCAAAATCTTTGCCAGCTTATTACTCAGTTCAAGATGCGAGAAGCTGGCAAATGTGAAGGCGCCGCGACGATCGAAGATTTGCAGCAGTACAACACTGGCTTGGTTTGTCTGACCGGCGGAGAGGAAGGCCCGCTGGCGGCAGCGCTGGCCGCTGGCGGAGAGACGGCGGGTCGCAAGGTCGTCGAACAGCTTACTCAAATCTTCGGTAGAGAGAACGTTTATGTCGAGCTCCAACGGCACCAGGAACGGGAAGAGGAGTGGCGCAATCAAGCGGCAATACGTATAGCGCGCTCTTTCAAGTTGCCTGTGCTGGCTACCAACGGCGTTCGCTACGCAACAGAATATGACCGGGAGATACTGGATGTCTTTACTGCCATTCGCCACCATACGGAACTTGATCAGGCTGGACGCCTTTTAGCGCTGAACAATCAACGCTACCTGCGCTCGGCGAAGGAGATGGCCTCGCTATTCCGGAATGTGCCATATGCCGTAGAAAAGTCCGTAGAACTTTCTTCCCGCCTAACTTTTTCCCTGGATGATCTTGGATATGAATTTCCGCGCTATCCAGTGCCCGAGGGCGACACCATGGATAGTTTTCTGCGAAAGCGAGTTGCAGAAGGAGTAGCGAGGCGATACGAACGAGCATGTCCCGCGCATAGTTGAAAGTGGCGGGCGGCGGTTAGGTTGATGTTACTACGCAGCGACCTCGGCGGAAGCAGGCTGCGCAGGGTTGAGGATGGCTTCCAAGGCCCACAGATCGCGGTAAC
>JAJYSL010000134.1 GCA_021793595.1 Acidobacteriota bacterium | reverse complement strand
ACCTGGCCTGCAGGTTTGAAGGGCCCCGTCAACACAACCTTGCCTGTGTCCGCATCCGTCAGCGTAAAGGTTTCGGGTGTGTCGTGGCTGCCCTGGGTACCGTCGGCAACCACCAACGCCTGCTTCTGCGCCGTCGTTTCATAGCCCACCTGGTCTATGACACTACGCATCTGAGGCAGGCATACGGGTGCGATCAGCAGCAAACAGCAGCCGAAGAAAAATCGCAGAGAAGAAATTTGGATTTTGAAATCCCGATGCAGCAGAATATCTGAAACGATATTAGATCGCATTCGATTTCACTCCCCGCGTTTGTTAACAATGCTTAGAATGCAGGAGGAGGGCCTATGAGCGCAACCATTCAATTGCAGAAGCGTAGATTTTGGCCGAAATGCGCTTTTTGGAAATCCCCTGCGATCGCCGGTTCGTTGCAGTTTGGTCTGCTGCTGGCGCTCTCGCTATGTTTTCTCTCTTCCACAGCCTACGCGAAAAAAGACAAGTACGTGATTGCCGCGTATGTGTTCCCACGCAACATGGCGCTGACATCGGATCAGGTCGCCGCGAAAAAGCTGACGCGCATCAACTTCGCATTCGCGAATATTGACCAAGGACGCATCGTGGAAGGAGACCCGTCTGACGCGGCTAACCTGGCGATGCTTGTCGGACTGAAAAAAGAAAATCCTGACTTGACCGTACTTGTGTCCGTGGGTGGCTGGCTATGGTCTGGCCGGTTCTCGGATGCGGCGTTAACCCCTGCCAGCCGAGCCAAGTTTATCGATAGCGTCGCTAGCTTTATCACTCGCTACAATTTGGATGGGTTGGATATCGATTGGGAATATCCTGCGATGGCGGGCGCCGCTGGAAATGTATTTCGTCCGGAAGATAAGCAGAATTACACCTTGCTACTGAAAGAATTGCGCGAGCGCTTTAAGGAAATGCAGAAGCGACTGCATCGTCATCTCTACATCACCATCGCCGCAGGAGCGTCTGCGAAATTTCTTGAGCATACAGAAATGGACAAGGTGCAAAAGTATGTCGACACGGTCAACCTGATGGCCTACGACTACTACGAACCTGGGGACGATAAGATCACCGGCAATCATGCCCCTCTCTTCGTCGATCCTGCCGACCCGAAGGGAATTTCCGCGGACAAGTCTGTCAAAGAGTTTGAAGCGGCCGGCGTTCCGGCGAACAAGATCGTGCTGGGTGTTCCCTTTTATGGACATGTTTGGGGCCATGTAGCCGCAACCAACAATGGTCTGTTTCAGCCGGGAGATCCAGTGCCCAATGCCTACTCGACGTACGGCACACTGACCCAGGACATGACCAGCCATGGATTTACTCGCTATTGGGATGCAAAGGCCTCCGTGCCCTACCTCTACAACTCTCAAAAGCAGATCTTTGTTTCCTATGAAGACCCAGAATCGTTGGCGCTGAAATGCAGGTATGTCATCGATCACCATCTGGCCGGCATGATGTTCTGGGAATATGAAAGCGATCCATCGGGCAAACTGCTCGATGCGATTGATCGAGGGTTAGGTATGGATCAGTCGGCGTCGCAACAGCCGGAGGGTCAATGAACGCCTCGCCTACCCTGGTCGCCACGCCCGCGACAGTAACCGCACCGACAGGTCGCATCGCATCGATTGACGTGTTTCGCGGCCTCACGATGATGGTCATGATCTTTGTGAATGATCTTGCCGGGGTTCGCGGGCTTCCCTGGTGGACCTACCATGCCCACATGCAACAGGATGTCATGACCTATGTGGACATGGTGTTTCCCTTCTTCCTGTTCATTGTGGGCATGTCGATGCCGATTGCAATCGCGGGGCGGCTCAAGCGCAACCCATCCTACGTTGCTCTCTGGCAGCATGTTCTGTCACGCTCCATCGGCATGGTTGTTCTGGGATTGATTCTCGCCAATGCTGAAAAGGGCGATCAGGTTCGCATGGGACTATCGACCGCCGCCTGGGCGCTGCTTGGATTGACGGGCGCCATTCTCTTCTGGCTGGTTCCGAGTCGCGACACACGGCGCGCGCGCATTTTTGTCGGCGTGCGGCTTGTTGGCTTTCTGATGATCGCAGGCGTGTTCGCAGTTTTTCGGCGCACGACGCACGGCACCACGGCGTGGATTGATTTTTCCTACCCAGAAATTCTAGGCCTGATCGGATTCGCCTATTTCTCCGTCGCTCTGCTGTATGTCTCCACGCGTCGATGGTTGTGGGCTCCGTTGGCATGGTTCGTTGCGCTGACCGCGTTCTGTGCGCTCAACACGGCGCACATCATTCGTCTTCCACGACATTACCTTCTCTATTACTGGCCGTTCGGCCAGGGTTCTTCGGCTTCCATTGTGATGGCGGGGGTCGTGACGTCGATCATCTTCCTCGGTAAACATCGCTGGCAAAATCTCCGGGAGAAGATGTGGCTGGCTCTGGGATTTGCTGTCGTCACATTGGCCGCCGCCTGGATACTGGCTCCACTTGGCATCTCAAAAATTCGCGCCACTCCCACGTGGTGCCTGGCAAGCGTGGGCGCCAGCGTGCTTTGCTTCATGCTGCTCTATTGGATTTGCGACGTGAGGCGGAAAACTGGCTGGGCATTCTTCGTCAAGGCCGCGGGCGAGAATACTCTGCTGACATACTTGCTGCCCGACATCTATGCCTACCTCACAGCGTTTGTCGGATTCACGTATCTCGATCACCATTTCCAGACTGGAGCTTCGGGGGTTCTTGGCGCCGTCCTTTTCACCTTTGCCATCCTGGCTGTCTCGGCTGTGTTGACTCGTATGCGAATTCGCCTGCAACTGTAATTGCGGCTCAGGCTGCGCTCTTGCGCCACCCTAGTGCATCCAGGCGTCCAACGTTCCATTCAGAATGCTTGCGCGCAGGTTCGCGATGTCTGGGTGCAAACTACGGTCGCGTGCGAGCTTGGCAACAACCTTTCGCACCTGATTCCATGCGGATTCCACGCGCTCTGCCGGCTTGAGCGGTCGGCGATATTCCAGGCCCTCGGCAGCAGCCATCAATTCGATAGCCAACACCGACTCCGCATTTTCGACGATCTGTCGCAGCTTCCAGGCAGCCGTCATCCCCATCGAAACGTGGTCCTCTTTTCCGCCGGAGGTGGGCACGCTGTCGACCGAAGATGGATGGGCGAGAACTCGCGCCTCCGCAAGCAGCGCGGCAGCGGCCACATGCGCCACCATATAGCCGGAGGAAACACCGGCATGCGGCGTGAGAAACGGCGGCAGGCCCTCATTCAAGTCCGGATTCACCAGCCGATCGATGCGGCGCTCGCAAATACTCATCAGATCGACCATCACGATGGCTGCGTAATCGAAAACATAGGCCAGTGGCGCGCCATGGAAATTGCCTCCCGAAAGAATCTCACTTTTGGCACTGTCCGCTTTCGCGTCTGCGACAAAAACAAGCGGATTGTCGGTCGCGGAACCCATTTCGATTTCCAGCACTCGCCTTCCCTGCGCCAATCCATCCAGTACTGCACCGTGGACCTGTGGCATACAACGCAGGCAGTATGCATCCTGCACGCGCGGATCATGCTCACGATGCGATTCTCGAATCTCACTCTGCGCCAACAGCGAACGCAAATGTTTCGCTACCTCCTCCTGTCCGGGATGCGGACGTGCCGCGTGAATCCTTGCATCGAACGCCGTCGGCGTTCCCTTTAATGCTTCCAAAGTCATCGCGCCAGCCAAGTCTGCCAGACGAGCGACGCGTTCGGCGCGCAGCAGCGTCAGGCCGCCCACGGATGCCATCGCCTGTGTGCCATTCAGCAATGCCAGGCCTTCCTTGGGCGCAAGCTGCAACGGCTCCATACCGGCCGCGCTGAAAGCTTTACGTGCGTCCATAAGTTTGCCTTGATAAAACACTCCCCCTTCGCCGATCATTCCCAGCGCGAGATGAGCCAATGGCGCCAAATCGCCACTTGCCCCGACCGATCCACGGGCCGGCACGGCGGGACATATATTTTTCTCGAGCATGGTGAGCAGATGTTCCGCCACCAGCACACGAACTCCACTGGTTCCCTTGGCCAGCACATTCGCTCGCAAAAGCAGCATGCCACGAATCTCCGCTTCCGCCAAAGATTCGCCCACGCCGCATGCATGGCTTCGGACCAGGTTCAATTGAAGATCGGCGAGCTGATCGGGAGGAATCGATACCTCCGACATTTTGCCAAAGCCAGTGTTGATGCCGTAGACCGTTGCGCCTTCTGCGAGATAGAGGTCCACAACCGCGCGGGACGCCTCCATGCGTCGCCGTGCCTCCGGATGTAGCATTACGGACATTTTTTCGTATGCCACGGCCGCAAGCTCTTCCAGCGTCAGCGGCTGTCCATTCAATGCCAGCAATGAGGAACTCAATGGGTTCGCCTCTCCTATTTTTCCTGGGTATAGTGCCGATCGCTCACGGCGCGTAGTCTCTCGGCAGCGCTTTCCGGGGTGATATCGCGCTGCGGCATCCCCAGCATTTCAAACCCAACCATGAATTTTCGTACAGTCGCCGACCGGAGCAGAGGCGGATAAAAATGCGCATGGAAATGCCATTCCGGGTGCGATTTCGAATCCGTCGGGCTCTGGTGAAATCCCATGGTGTATGGAAAGCTGGTTTGAAATAGGTTGTCGTACCGCGTAGTGACTTGTTTCAAAATTTCCGCGAGACCGGCTTTCTGAGCGGCATCCATCTCGGTGAATGCGCCACAGTGGCGTCGACTCAGCACGAGCGCTTCAAAGGGCCAGACCGCCCAGAACGGCACCAGCGCGACGAACTCCTGATTCTCGCAGACGATTCTTTCCGACGATTGCACCTCGCGCGCGACCGTTTCGCAAAGCAGGCAGCTACCGTGAGAATCCATGTAGTTAAGCTGCGCGGCCTGTTCCGCCAGCGGTTCGTCCGGAATGTGCTCAGTGGACCATATCTGACAATGTGGATGCGGGTTGCTGGCACCCATCATCGGGCCGCGATTTTCAAAAATCTGAACGTAATTGATCTCAGGCCGTTGGCCCAAGTCGTGGCACTGCGCGACCCAGGTCTCCACCACGCGTTCAATGTCTCGCTGCTGCATACGTGCCAGGGTCAAATCGTGATCGGGATGGAAGCAGATGACCCGGCAGATTCCCAACTCGCGCTCGGCTCGAAACACATCGTCGTGAGGAACATCTGTCAGCGGAGGGGCATCCGGAAGCAGCGCAGCATAGTCGTTGTCGAAAACGAATACATCTTTATAATCGGGGTTTTGATGACCACCCGCGCGGGCATTTCTGGGACACAAATAGCAGGCAGGATCGTAGTGGATTGCCGGGATGCTTTCAGTCTTGGCAACCTCGCCCTGCCAGGGACGCTGGGTGCGATGCGGCGATACCAGAACCCAGTTTCGCGTCAGCGGATTGAAGCGGCGATGTGGAACTTGAAGCCAGGTGGATGGTGGCATAGAAGGTGAGTCAAAACGTCCCTCCTCATGCTAATCGATGTTGGCCTTCGGTGCTCGCAACCAGTGCTTTGCGATCACGCACCGTCGAGGGCAAAGCGTATGGTTCGCCGCGCATGGCAGCGACTTCTAACCTCGCCCACTCCCGCCACAGATTCAGCCCTTGAGTCTCATGCATCATGTCCGCAACGCATCGATCATCGACACTCGCCGAAGTTTCCATGAAGTAGAACTCTCCGGTCGCCTTGGAGCGAAGGAATTCCGTGTGCGTGACTCCTCGGGCCATTCTCATGCTGGACAGCAGCGATGTATTCGCGCGCCTGAGTCGCTCGATATCCGCCGTGGTGCTGCTGTTTCGAACTGTGGGCAACAGTTCACCCGCCTCAGGTCCTTCTGACGATGGCGTCCGATAGGGAGACACGGAAGAGAACACAACCGTTCCATCCGCAGTGAGGCTATCGACGTGCATGCAGTCGCCCTCGATCGACCGCTCAAGCAGAAAGCCACTCTGACGATCGCCGAGAGCATCGAGAGCGCGCCATACCTGCTCCGACTCATGGAGCTGCCGGCTCTCGGAACCGCACGATGCGCTTCGCGGCGTCAACAGCCACGGCGCTGGAACCGCATGCATGAAGTGGCGCAATTCGTCGTAATTCCCGACTGATGTAAATGGGGGAACCGCTATTCCCATGTGCGCAGCTTTGATGCGCGCGGCCAGCTTATCGCTGAAATATCGGGCCGTCGTGACATCCATGCCCGGAATTCGCAGATGCTCCCGAAGCGCGGCTGCGATTTCGACATTGAAATTGTCCAGTGCGATGACGCGCGCGAATTTGCGAGACCGCGCGAGGTACGCGACTGTATTTGTAATTTGCTGCAAGGTCATACCGGCAGGCATGCTGTGCAATTCGTCGATCGCATCCGACGGCCATCCGGCATTCCGATGCTCGTCGATAGTCAACAGAACCGCCCGGCAGCGGAGGTTTGCCAACTCCTCAACGAACCGATCGCCGGTGTGGCTGACAGCCATGCATAAGATGATCTCCCCATCCGCACCATTCATCGTCATATGGGCGCAAGTATAGCTCCATACTCCGGCTTAAACGAAGCGATTCTGTCTGGTATGCCCATAAGGATGAAATGAAAGCGCCGAATCGACCAAGGCAAAGAATGAATGTGAAATCCAGAGAATCGGGGTCAACATCAGTATGATATTACCCATGGCAAACGCCCCACAGATCGACGGAACAGAGATTCTGCATGCGTTCGACGAGTGGACCGCGCGCTGGCATCAAAGCCCGTTCGCACAGACGCTTGCAGACGATTTCGACGCCGCGATTGAAGGACTCCATCGCGCCAATTTTGAACTTTGGCACCAGGAGGATAAAGCGCGAGACGTTCACGCCGGCGACACCGCAATTGCGGCCGCAAAGCGCGCGATTGACGTAATCAATCAGCGTCGCAACGATCAAATCGAACACTGCGATGAACTTCTACTGAAGGAATTATCCGCAGAAAATTTGCCCAATTTCCAGGCAGAACTGCATTCTGAAACCCCGGGAATGATGTTGGATCGGCTGTCGATTATGAGCCTGAAGATGTATCACACGGGTGAGGAGATGGAACGGACTCCGTCCCCCCCCGGTCATCGCGAGCGCAATCTGCGACGCCTGGCGATACTCGAGATCCAGCGCCACAATTTAGCGAATTGCCTGGATCGCCTGTGGCAGCGCGTGTTACTCGGCGAATTACGCTTTCAGGTCTATCGTCAGTTGAAAATGTATAACGATCCCGATCTGAACCCCGTTCTATACGACAAGTAGAAACCCGCGAACGTTGCAGCTACTGATGCGCCGCGTCCGCAGTGGCTGGGCTGTTCGCTGCTGGAGGATTCGACTGCCCCGTCGTTGCCGGCGTGGAGTTCATGACGCCTTGCGAGTTGCCCTGCGCATCCGCGGTTGGCTGCCCGTTCGTGTTCTGGGCATTGGATAAAAGCTGTATCTCCACACGCCGGTTCTTTGCACGGCCGCTGGCACTTTTGTTGCTGGCGACTTCAACATCTTTTCCGATGCCGATCAGATAAAATTTGTGGGCCGGCACATTATATTTCTCCGCCAGGTACTGCGCCACCGCTTCTGCGCGCCGTTCGCTTAGTTGATAGTTGTACTCCTTGCTGCCGGTGGAATCGGTACCGCCCGTAATTTCCAGTATGTAAGATTTCGTATTGCCCAGCTGGCTGGCAAAGTTGTCCAGATTCTCTTTGCCATGCTTGGTCAGGGTCGCCTTGTCAAAAGCAAAGTGCACGTCGGTATCAGCCACCTGGTGATAGGTGTCTATATTTTTGACCACACTCTCCAGAGTGTCGGCGTGGTTCATGGCTTCCTGTGCGGATTGCTGCGCCTGATTGGCAGCCTGGCCCGCGGCCAGTGCCTTCTGATCCGCAGCGCTGGCGGAGGTTTGTGCCTGTTGAATACCCTGTGTCGCACGATTGTCTACGTCTTGAATGCTTCGATGATTAGCAGCCGTCTGATCCTCCAACTCGTTCGTATGCTGAATCAGAGGAGTGGTTTGGGTGCGAACGTAATTCTTGGTTGCACAGCCCGCGAAGGTCAAGATGACAATCGATGCTCCGCCAAGGTAAATTTTTGAACTTATTGCACTCCGTGTCATAGCCAGCTTCTCCCTGTAATGACGCAAAAGTATTCGGCGTCTTTTAGGTTTGATGCAATCCATCAGCCAATCGGACGTTTCATGTAAGGCTCGATTTTTCTAAAGCTTACGGCGATTCGACAAAGCCTGCTGTCCCGCAGATCGAAGTATAAACGGCAATTTTTACATGCGACCGATACTCTCTGGCGTCGATTCCGAAACCTGCAGAGGAACGCATAAACTGAATTTGACGCCTTTTCCATGGACCTACACGAGAAAATTCGCTCGCTTCCAGCTAGTCCCGGCGTCTATCTGTTTCACGATGCCGACGGGAGGGTTATTTACGTCGGCAAGGCCAAGAGCTTGCGGTCGCGCGTGCGTTCGTATTTTCTTGACGCGGCGCAGGCAAACGCAAAAACCGGCTCCCTGATGCGGGAGGCCGTCGACGTGGAATATATTCTGGTCGCGAACGAGCATGAAGCGCTGGCGCTGGAAAACAATCTGATCAAGCAGCGGAAACCTCGCTTCAATGTGCTGCTGCGAGATGACAAGACGTATCCGTATGTAAAGCTCACGCTCGGCGATCGCTATCCCAAGGTTCTGGTCACGCGACGTGT
Organism: Acidobacteriota bacterium; assembly: GCA_021793595.1. The sequence goes on along the minus strand of JAJYSL010000134.1, from coordinate 2,212 downwards.
CCGCAAAGACGGCGCCATCTATTACGGCCCCTATTTTCCAGGCAATCTTGCGTATCGCATTGTCGATCTGATCCATCGTACATTTCTCATTCCCAGTTGCAAGGTCGACCTGTCGCGCTATCATCCGCGTCCGTGCCTGCAGTACTACATTCATCGCTGCCTGGGCCCTTGCGTTGAGAGCCTCACGACTCCAGACATCTACGCCGAGGCTGTTCGCGATGTGCGTTTGATGCTGGAAGGTCATGCCGATGAGTTGGAGAAGTCGCTGGAACAAAGAATGCAGGCCGCGGCCGCGAATGAGCAATTTGAACTCGCCGGCCGTTATCGCGACCTGGTGCTCACGTTGCACCAATTGCAGGAAAAACAGCGTATCGCTGCCGCTTCGGATGACGATGCGGATGTCTTCGGTTTCCATTACGAAAGAGGAATGCTGGCGGCGAATCTGTTCCACGTTCGCAATGGCCGCATTGTGGATCGCCGCGAATTCTTTTGGGAGGACTTACCGGAATTTTCTGAGGCGCAGGGTCTCGAGGCTCCACGGGCTGAGACGACCTCCGCAGAAAGCGAAACAGGCGCGGCCAGCAGCGATTCACTGGCGGAAGCGAGCGACGCGCCGATCCATGCGAAACCTGAAGAACCTTCCCTGGCCGAAGCGTTTGCTCCGGCGGTTTTTTTCTCCGCATTGCTGAAGCAGCTGTATATCGACCAGCAATATGTTCCGCGAAATATTTACGTGCCGGTTGACTTCGCGGATCGTGCGCCACTGGCGGAATTGCTATGCGAACACACCGGGCACAAAGTTGAAATCGCAGTGCCGCAGCGTGGTGAGAAGCGTTCCCTGCTGGACCTTGCCGGACAGAATGCCAAGCAATCCTACGATCAGCGCTTCCGAGTGTTGCAACCCAGCATTCGCGTGATTCAGGAGGCGCTGCAGGATGCCCTAAACCTTCCCGCGCTGCCGGAGCGCATCGAGTGTTTCGATATTTCCCACATTCAAGGCACAGAAACCGTTGCCTCCATGGTGGTGTGGGAAAAAGGCACGATGAACAAATCGGAATATCGGAAGTTTCAGGTCAAGTCGGTCGAGGGTGTGGATGATTTTGCGAGTATGCGAGAGGTCGTTACCCGGCGATATCGTCGCCTGCAAGAGGAACATCGTCCCATGCCCAGCCTGATTTTGATTGACGGAGGACTGGGCCAGTTGCACGCCGCGGCTGCGGCGCTGGAGGAGTTGAGCTTCACCAGCCAGCCGTTGGCGGCCATCGCAAAACGGGAAGAAGTGATTTACGTCTATGGCCAGGAGGACGATCCCGTGGTGCTTGATCGTCACTCGCCGGTGCTTCATCTGGTGCAGCGCATCCGCGATGAATCTCATCGATTCGCCATCGCATATCATCGCAAGCGGCGCGAAATGCGCGATCGCGATTCCGACCTGCTGCGAATTCCCGGCGTGGGCGAGCAGACCCGCACCCGGCTGATTACCCACTTTGGCAGCCTCCGCGCAGTGCAGTCCGCTTCTCTGCAAGCGCTGCAGTCAGTCGTCTCCCGCAAGGTGGCACAAGCGATTTGCGCCCACTTCCAGACTTCGATCTCTTCAGTAAAACCCCCTGAGTGAAACAGAATTGAGGTCAGGCAATCTGGATCTGCTACCGTTGTGACCAGAACTCAAATTTCTGCTGCAACTCCACGGACTTTGCCGATGCGCGCTCGTCTTTCCCTTCCAGTGGATCTCAACGTTCCACCGCTCCGTATGACCTGGCAGCAGGCCATGCATCTGAGCCTTCTTTTTGCCGCAGTCAGTCTCCTTATCCAAACAACAGGCAGCCTGCTGGGGCAGCATTTCCGGTATGGACTTTTCGGTGACGAACTGTACTACATCGTGTGCGGCCGCCATCTTGCCTGGGGTTATGTCGATCTGGCCCCTATGGCGGCATTGCAGGCCCATATCGCGGAAGCACTGTTTGGCCTGCAAAACCAGGCGCTATTCCGTATTTTTTCTGCGCTCGCAGGATCGGCAAGAGTTTTCATCACTGGAGTCCTTGTTTGGTTTTTTGGCGGTCGAAGGATGGCCCAGGTGCTGGCGATGATCGCTGTGCTGGTTGCGCCCGTTTACCTTGCCTTGGATAGCGTGCTAGCCATGAACTCTTTTGAATCCATGTTCTGGATGAGTTGCCTGCTCGCAATCGTCTGGATGATTCGCGGAGGACGCACG
>JAJYSL010000133.1 GCA_021793595.1 Acidobacteriota bacterium | reverse complement strand
AGGCATGGCTGCTGTTCCCGGCCTTCTGTTCGCGCGACCACTCCAGCAGCAGTCCGGCCACCCGGCCCGATGCGGTCACTGTCAGCGCCAGCCGCTGCACCGCAGAGAGAGCGGTTTTATACTCCTGAGCGATGGTAATGGCTGTGCGTATGCCGGCATCCGTACTACTATCCAGAAAATCCAGCAGCAACTGGCGGCGGACCTTCCTGAGCCAGCAGGGCCCGACAGTCTCAGCGGTCACCTCATAGATCTGGTTTGTCAGTGCTGCGATCAGACCCAATGCCGCACCGGAGCGGGCAATCTTAAGAATCAGGATGCGTCCTTCACGGCTTGTCGCCGAGAGTTTGACCCGGCCCGAACACAAGACGTATACCGAACCGCATGGATCGCCTTCGCGGAAGATCACCTCTCCTTGGCTGACGCGCACCGTGGTCCCGATGCGTTTAAGCTGCTCAAGGGTGGAATCCTGCATGTTGCGCATGGGATGTCTCCTGCGTGCGGGATCATCTATACAACTATAGCTTCGCTCCATTATTTCTTCTCCCCCGTGCATTCTGCCTTGAAGAGTGCAAGCCCCGTGCCAAACTTCGTCCCGCTTCCGACGCGGACGACGGTGCCAATTGACACTGTGCGATGCGGCCTCTCACATGCAGATTTCTCCCATACCATTTTCCACCACTTATACCGGGGGAAGTCTTATTATGTCGTCGATGATTTCGCTTTTCCAGTCCCCGCGAATTATCTCCGTCCGAATCTGTCGCGGATGTTTCCCCCGGCGTGTCTGTCGAAACGCAAAGACCGCTTCTCGTTGGCAAATCCAGCACTGAACTGCATGCGTGCTGACGTAGCAATCCAGCAGAGATGCATGTCCTTCCTCGCGATCGCACGAGCAGTAACAAGGTAACTGGTAGAGGACGGGCCGGATCGCAGCCGCAAGCTGATAGATCCGCTCCACTGTCGGATTCGCTGCATACTGTGCCGGGTTTCTCACCTGCGGGAGCGGGCCATCCGGGGGCTGCGCATGAAATTTTGGGACCTGGTTGGATTGTGCCGTTCCCTGAGATATTGCGGTCACAGGCGCACCCAGGAGCAGGGTGCCCATCAACACCCGAAAGGATTGTTTGAGGAGCGATCGCCGTCCGATATTTGCATCTAACACATCCCACTGAATCATAAGCACTGCCCTTTCTATGCTGTTGAACCTTGTCATGCAGGGTTTTTAGGGCCCACTCAAGGGGAGGACTCCGAAACTTCTATTACGGTTAATCTGAGCCGATTATCGAAGCTGCCATCTTACATCCGGGGCTTTCTGAACGAACTGTGGCGGGTCTCGGAGCTAAATGGACTCCCTCGCATGTCTGTTCCAGAGTGAAGAGCAACGAACACCGGCCACAGAGCCAGTAGTGTTCCAGAGAGCAAGTACGCCTGTCCTTCGTTTCGGTTGCCGCACTGAAAGCATTGAAGACAAAAATACGGCCTTCACGCAGATAGTGCAGCGTCTTGCCGCACTGCGGATTGGAGCAGCTCTTTATCATTTGGAAGCATCTCTGGCCATCTGCTCATGGAGATCCGCCAGAGCAAACGCCTTTTGGGCCGCGCTGCCGTAATGGAAAACCAGATTGCGGCAAACTTCGCCCATTGTTGGCCATTTTGGAACGGGATGGCTCGACGGGTTCTGCAGATACTCGGCCAGTTCCTTTTCGTGCTCTCGCTGTTTCGCCTTGAGTCGGTCGCCTTGCGCTCTGTAGTACGACGCGATCCTTTCGTGGTCTTCAGGACTACAGGCATTCGCAATCAGTAGCTTCAGTTTCTTCTTGCTGAGTTTCTGCGTCTGTTGCAGCGTCTGCTGTATCGCCACCTGGGAGTTCCCGTTCACCGGGACCATCCCCAAGGCAAGCACAACGACCTCGATAGCAATGGTTAACCGTGAGCGAAACATAGCTGCCTCTCTTCAAACAACTAAATTCCATCGTGCCTGACGACAGATAAACTCTCGAGGATATGCAGGCCATACGTAAGGAGTCTGGGCAATCCACCGCGTCATAGTCGGTTGGGTGCGTGGTGCCATTTCCTCCCTGGGTGTGGCCCGCCATATCCTCGGCGCGCGGCAATGTGACTCCATCGAAGTACAGGCTTCTTGTTTTAGATCCAATACTCTTGCAACCAACAGCCGCCAATCTGACGGCTTCCCTTCGACTGCCAAGGATGGATGACATTCCCGCTCGCTTATCTGCTTCCTAGCAAAGCACGCAGCATTCCATTCGTCCGAGTTAGTTAAATGGCTGCGAAAACTGATCTTGTGCGGCAGCACACGTAGGTTCCATGACAGACATCTGCCTTCTCTGCCGCATGTCGGGCACCTCCTGGCGCATATCGGGCAGCGAATCGTTTAAGCGCCATGGGGAAACCGATCCTCTGTTCTCCCGAATTGTAGCCAAAGTGATTCAGAACACCATGTCCGAGGGGCATGGATGCTAGAATCCGCTTCGTGGAAACCCGCAGACAGCAACGCTGGCGTATGGGCATCCTGGTGTGCGCGATTGCGGCGGTGTCGCTGCTGCATTACCTCACCCCCACCAGTCATGTCTGGCTGCATCCATTGCTGCAGCGCGCGTATTACATCCCGATTCTGCTGATGGCCTTGTGGTTTGGCTGGCGCGGGGGACTTCTAGCCGCGCTCATTGCCAGTGCTCTTTATATCCCCTATATCGTTATGGCGTGGGGATCGAATCCGGAGTACAGTTCCACACAGTACGTTGAAGTCGGCATGTTTTTTGTCATCGCGACTCTGACCGGCGCTCTTGCCGATGCGGAGCGAAAACAGCGGCAGAAGATCGAGGAGACGGCAGCCAGACTGAGCGAGACCTATGCACAGCTTCAGGCGTCCATTGAACAACTGCGCCGCAGCGATCGCTTGTCAGCCCTGGGCGAATTGTCGGCGGGGCTGGCACACGAAATTCGCAATCCTCTTGGGGCACTCGACGGAGCAGTCCAGATTCTGCAACGACCGGAATTGCCCCCGGAAACGCGCCAGGAATTCGCGGAAATGGCCGCCAGGGAAGTTGATCGGTTGAAGTCGCTGTTGACGAGTTTTCTCGATTTTGCACGGCCTCAACAACCTCGACGGACCATGACGGAGCCGTCGCTGCTGCTGGAATCGATAGCCCGCCTGGCTGCGGAAACGGCAAAAATGGCGGGCATCGAGATCTGTGTGGAAGCTCAGGAAACACCGGCGATCGCCATTGATGCTGAACAGATCCGGCAGGTGTTGCTCAACCTTGTGCTGAATGCGATCCAGGCCACGCCGGACGGTGGTCGACTTGTACTGAGATCCCGGCAGAAGGGCAGATCTGTGATTCTGGAAGTTGCCGATCAGGGTGTCGGAATTGCGGCCGAGAATCTCGAACGAATTTTCGATCCGTTTTTTACGACCCGCGCGGCGGGCACGGGACTTGGCCTTTCCATTGCTCACCAGATCGTGCATAGCCATGGAGGGGAGATTTCGGTGCACAACAATTCCGATCGCGGCGCCACGTTTGCCGTTATCCTGCCTCTTGCTCCCTCTCAGCCGGACACGCATCCGGGTCCGAACGCACGCACATGACGAACTCTCCTCCCATTCTGATTGTCGACGACGATGCCAGCCAGCGGCGTCTGATCGAGTTCTGGCTGAAGGAAGAAGGACATCGCACTGTGACCGCAACGGACGGGATTTCCGCCCTCCGCGCCTTCGCGCAATATGCGCCCTCGCTGGTTGTCACCGATGTTCGTATGCCGGGAATGAGCGGGCTGGATCTTCTCAGCCGTATCAAGGCAGACAATCCGGACATCTCATTCATCCTGATTACCGCATTCGCCACTGTGGATGACGCGGTGGAGGCCATGAAGCTGGGCGCCGCCGATTACATACTGAAACCACTGAAGGCGGATGAACTCAAAGTCAATGTCCGGCGCGCCCTCGAACGGCAGCAACTGGTCGATGAAAACCGCCATCTTCGCAGCCTCGCGGGCAGCACCTTCCGCTTTGAGAACATCATCGCGCAGTCGCGCAGGATGCGCAGCGTTATCGAGATGGCGGTGCAGGTCGCGCGCCGCGATTCCACCGTGCTGCTGGCAGGCGAGTCCGGTACCGGAAAAGAATTGCTGGCCAAAGCCATCCATCAGAGCAGTCTCCGCGCCGGCAAGCCATTCGTTGCTGTCAACTGCGGGGCCCTGCCCGAAACCCTGGCGGAATCGGAGTTGTTTGGCCATCGGAAGGGGTCCTTTACGGGCGCGATTGCCGATCGCGCAGGCAAATTCGAGGCCGCCAATGAAGGCACTGTTTTCCTCGACGAAATCGGGGAGCTGGCGCTGTCTCTGCAAGTGAAACTGCTGCGCGTCATTCAGGAACGGGAAGTGGATAAGATCGGCAGCCCGCATCCGGTGAAGGTGAACGTGCGCATTCTCGCCGCTTCCAATCGGAACTTAAAGAACCTCGTGGAAGATGGACAGTTTCGCGAAGACCTTTATTACCGGCTGAGTGTCGTGACTGTTGAGCTTCCGCCGCTTCGTGAGCATCGTGAAGATATTCCTTTGCTCATACAGCATTTCTCAGAGATTTTCGCCAACCGTTATGGGATTCCTCGACTGTCGATCTCCAATGAGGCCATTGAGAAACTTGTTCAGTACAACTGGCCCGGCAATGTCCGTGAGTTGCAGAATGTAATCGAACGTGTGTTTGTGTTGGCGAAAGATGACAGAATCGCCGTCAGCGATCTACCTCCGGAGATTTGCCGCTCCGAGTCGCGGATCGCGAATATCAGTCTGAAACTTCCGGACGAGGGCATCGACCTGGAAGAGGTGGAAAAGGAGATTCTGCTTCAGGCCCTCGAAAAACACGGCTGGAACCAGAGCCAGGCCGCAAAATATCTCAACATCAGCCGGAAAACGCTCATCTATCGGATGGAAAAATTCGCTCTTGCGCCTCCGACACCCCAATCTTTCGATTGAACCCACTACTGCCTGTCGGGTGCTGACGGAGAGTAGCCCACCCTGGCCCGCACTTCCAGCCCAGTCCGGTCCTCCACCTGCACATCGATAACGTGATACTTGCCGCTTGGCGCACTTCCGGCAATGGTTGCCCCAAATGAGGCAGAACTGTGTGAGAGCCGACAGCGCCAGACCGGTCACAGAAAAGTATCCGTGTTTATAAATCAAGCTGTTGCTGACAAAACACGAATCCGAGGCGTGTGGCAGACGACGTGCATTCTCTTAAGGAGTTAGTAGAAAGGGATTGCTCCATGACAAGGAGAATCGGAGTGATTGCCACGTTCCTGGTGTTCGCAACAGCGCCATTCGCACTCGCACAATACCGAGGGGAGGGGATCCATCTCCAGGGCGTTGGGTTTGATCGCGGCGCACGTCATTCGGTGACGGCCGATATGCGGGCCACAGACATACAACGCGAGGCTTTCGTGTACTGCATGACAGCAACGGAAGCAGCGCAAAAACTGATAGGCCAAATGCCTCAAGACACCAGCTATTGGCACGGCAGACATCGGGGCTACGACCTCAGTGCTGTTTCCGGAACGAAGGACCAACTCCAGTCGGCCCTGACCGAGATGACAACGGTTCATCAGCAGTTCCTGCAGGCGCTAAGCCCGGACCAGGACACGGAACTCGGGCCGGATATCATCCTGCTCGAACACTTGCAAACTGACCTGAATTTCAAGATGTCACAGCTTGACGAAGAACTGATGGCTACCAGGCCGGACTCGTTCCGTGTCTCTGCGACTGTCCACGGAATCGAGAAAACCATCAACAAGTGGCGCTTCGAGCATAAGAGGATTGCGAAGAAGATGGGCATGTCGAAATCGTAAGCCGGGCTGAGGTAAATAAATCCACGTAGTTGAATTGAGAGGAGCCGTATCATGACCGCAAATCCGAATCCCGATGTAAATGCATTGACCAACATGGATATGTCAGACGACCGGGCGGAACGGATTCGTCAGCGCGCCCACGAGTTGTATGAAGCACGCGGGCAGGAAGCAGGGCACGAGATCGACGACTGGCTTCAGGCTGAAGCTGAAATCGAGGCGAGTGAAACAACTCCGGAAAAGCACAGTATGCGAGCCGGAGTTCGGAGTTGCTGCAGCGAGTGAGCGACACCGTTTAATTTTACCGGTCCTGAGCCCGCGCGGGCGTGGTTCCGCGCGTAGGATGCCGAGGAGGTAACTGTGGAATCCGTGTTGAAAGATCCCGTCTGCGGAATGATTGTTCCACCCGAAGGCGGCTTTTCTATTACCTTCAATGGAGAGTCGATCCAGTTCTGTTCAGAGTACTGCCGGAACAAGTTTCAGCAGAACCCCAAGCACTACTTCACGGGCGCCATTGTTTCCGGATCCGATGAGGTCACAGAGAACAGACGCGTCGCATATTTTTCCATGGAAGTGGCGCTTGATCGGGAAATCCCGACCTATTCCGGAGGCCTTGGGGTTCTGGCGGGCGATATGTTGCGGGCGTGTGCGGACCTCAGCGTGCCGGTTGTCGGCATCAGCATACTCTGGCGTAAAGGGTATTTCGATCAGGTGCTGGATGAGCGCGGCCGGCAACAGGAGCGGCCCGTGCAGTTCGAGCCTCAACAGCCGCTATTGCCCCTGCCTGCCATGGTGCAGGTAGAGGTTGAAGGCCGTGCCGTTCATGTTCACGCCTGGCAATACGATGTTGTCGGTGTCACCGGTTTCCGAGTGCCTGTCATTCTCCTGGACACAAATGTAGAGGGCAATGGCCAGTACGACCGAAGTCTGACGGACTGCCTCTACGGGGGCGATCACGATTACCGGCTGGCACAGGAAATCGTGCTCGGAATCGGTGGCGTGAGAATGCTTCGCGCACTGGGCTATCGCGGGGTTCAGCGCTTCCATATGAATGAGGGGCACGCCGGCCTTCTGGTTCTGGAACTGATGAACTGGCAGGGAGGCTGTGAGCCCGCCGACTGGGACTTCGAGGGCGTGCGGCAGCGATGCATTTTCACGACGCATACGCCCGTTCCTGCCGGCCATGACCAGTTTAATTTCCAATCTGTCGAGCGCATCGTTGGACCCGCCGTCCCGTTCGACGTGCTCCGGATGCTGGGCGGCCAGGAACGCCTGAATATGACGCTGCTGGCGTTGAACCTTAGTCATTATGTCAACGGCGTAGCTGAGCGGCACGAGGAAGTGTCGCGCGAAATGTTCCCCGGCTATCCCATCCATCACATCACCAACGGCGTACATTCCGCGACCTGGATCTGCGAGAGTTTTCGGCGATTGTATGACGAATACGTGCCCGATTGGCGCAAAGATCCGGCGATGCTCAGGAAGGCGCTGAGCATCCCGAACGACAGAATCTCTGCTGCGCACACAGACGCCAAAACGAGCCTGCTTGCATTTGTGAAAGAAAGAACGGGCCGCGCCCTGTCCCCGGAATCGCTGACGATTGGATTCGCTCGCAGGGCGACCGCATACAAACGCGCCGATCTTGTGTTCAGCGATGTCGCGCGTCTCGTTCAAATCGCCAGGAGTGCCGGAGCGCTGCAGTTCGTCTTCGCGGGAAAGGCGCATCCGCAGGATGAAGCAGGCAAGCAAGTAATCGAGCACATCATCGCCATATCGCGCGAGATCGAGCAGGACATTCCGGTCGTGTATCTCGAAAACTACGATCTGGAGATGGCGAAATTGCTGGTCTCCGGAGCGGATTTGTGGCTCAACACGCCCCAGCGCCCGCTCGAAGCATCGGGAACCTCGGGCATGAAAGCCGCGCATAATGGCGTGCCCAGCCTCAGCACTCTGGATGGCTGGTGGATTGAGGGTCACATTGAAGGCGTTACCGGATGGTCCATCGGAGAATCAGCCACAGCGACTCCGGATGGCGATGCCGAGGCCCTGCTGTCGAAGCTTGAAAAGGTCATTCTGCCAATGTATTACCATAATCGCGATAAGTGGATCGATGTCATGCGCCACGCAATCGCACTGAACGCCTCCTACTTCAATACGCATCGCATGGTGCAGCAATATGTCACAAATGCGTATCTCGGGTAGCCACAGTTGTTCACTCATGAAAACTGCACCGCATGGTAACGGCGGCGGCAATGGTCCATCCGGTCGCCGGCTACGGTAGTAAACGAGAGATGGGAATGAACGACTGGTATGCTCGGGAAGGATCTCCGTCGCCTCTGGGGGTTACGTGGATCGAAGATGAGGCTGCTTACAACTTTGCCTTGTACTCAAAACATGCGACCGCAGTCACGCTGCTACTGTATTCCGAAGTAGACCTTTCAATTCCCACCTACGAATTTCGCCTCGATCCCCTTGCGAACAAGTCTGGCCGCATTTGGCACTGCAGATTGCTGAAGAGAGCGATTCCGGATGCCCGCTATTACAGTTATCAGGTCGCGGGGCCAGACAGTCCCGAACAGGGTCATCGTTTCGATCCTGGGAAGATTCTTCTCGATCCGTATGCGCGGTGTGTGTGCTTCCCAACACGATTCAGCAGGGCGGCGTCGTCCGAACCGGGATCGAACGCGGGTAGGGCCCCGCTTGGCCTGATCGCGGCCGAGCCTCAGGATGACTGGGCAGGGGATGTAACGCCGGTTCACAGGTCCGATCTCGTGATCTACGAATTGCATGTGCGAGGCTTCACGAAAAGAGCCAATTCCGGAGTGGCGCCTGATCGTTGCGGCTCGTTCCTCGGCGTAGTCGAAAAGATCCCCTATCTGAAGGAACTTGGGATCACCGCGGTGGAACTGCTCCCGGTCATGCAGCAGGATCCCCATGAGGACAGTTATTGGGGCTACATGCCGCTGAACTTCTTTTCCCCTCATCACGAGTACGCGAGCGCCGATAAGCCGTTCGATGCGTTGAAAGAGTTCCGTACGATGGTCAGGGCGCTGCATGCCGCCGGGATCGAGGTGCTTCTGGATGTCGTGTACAACCACACGGCGGAAGGGAGCGAAGAGGGCCCCACCTATAGCTACCGCGGAATCGACAATGAGACTTATTATCTGCTCGAACAGGAGCGCCGCCGTTATCGCAACGACAGCGGCACGGGCAACACCCTCCACTGCGGTGACCCTTGTGTGCGGAAGATGATTCTCGACAGCATCCGGTTCTGGCGGGAAGAAATGCACGTCGACGGATTTCGTTTTGACCTTGCTTCCATCTTCACCCGGAATGAGGACGGATCGATCAATCTCACAGACCCTCCGGTCATAGCTGAAATCGGCGGAGATCCTGAGCTGGAGCAGTTCAGGCTGATCGCGGAAGCGTGGGACCCGGCCACGTACCAACTGGGCCGGAACTTCCCCGGAATTTCCTGGCTGCAGTGGAATGGGCAGTTCCGCGACGACGTGCGCGCGTTTGTAAAGGGCGATCCTGGCATGGTGCCGAAGCTGATGTCTCGCCTGTACGGAAGCTGCGACCTTTTCCCCGATGACCTCATGCATGCCTACCGCCCGTACCAAAGTGTGAATTTCATCACCTGCCATGATGGTTTTTGTCTTTACGATCTTGTCTCGTACAACGAGAAGCACAACCAGGTGAACGGCCATTCCAATCTCGACGGAAGCGATTTCAACCTGAGCTGGAATTGTGGCTGGGAGGGCGATGCGGGCGCTCCACCCGAAGTGCTGGCCCTCCGCAAACAACAGATAAAGAATTTCTGCATCCTGCTTTTTCTATCGAACGGCACGCCGATGTTCTGTGCGGGTGATGAATTCATGAACACGCAGAAGGGCAACAACAATCCTTACAACCAGGACAGTGAGACAACTTGGCTGGACTGGGATCTCCTAGCGCGCAATCATGACGTTTTCCGCTTCTTCAAGAACATGATTGCCTTCCGGAAAGCACATCCTTCCATCTCACGCAGCCGGTATTGGCGTGAAGACGTGCGCTGGTACGGGGCAGCGGGGCTACCCGATCTGTCCACTGGTTCCCACTCCCTGGCATTTTTTCTGAGAGGCGAGGCAGAAAACGATGAAGACATCTACTTGATGATCAACGCTGGAAAAGAGGCCCTCACGTTTTCTATCCAGCAAGGACAACCCAGCGAGTGGCGGCGCGTTGTGGACACCAGTCTGCCCTCTCCGGAAGACTTCTCTGAACCCGGTGCAGAGATCAACTTGGAGACTGCTGAATATACCCTGAATCCACGGTCGATTGCTGTTCTGCTTCGCGAAATGGCAAGGCGCCGGAGTCCTTCTCCTCGTTAGACAAAAGATAGATTCAGCCACACACGCAATCATCCAAATCACGTACTGCCGCAAATGAGGCACTCTCCTGAATCGCTTCCGAGAGCCACGTGGCGCAAGTCGCTCATGGTGCTGCACGGCAGAGCACGATCGCTAAGCATCCATGTGGCAGTTGACGTGCACCAAGAGTGATCGAGGTCGCTATAAGGTGATCGCCACTCAGTCATGCTCGCTCATCCGCGTCATCCCTCACGCATTTGAAGAGACTCTGGACATGTTGCGCTCGGCATTGCAACGCGAAGGCCTACAGATCATCTGCGAAGTGCCATTTCATCGTGAATTCCGGAAAAGCATGGGTGTGACCTGCGTGAAATATTCCGTCCTCGTCGTCTGGAGCCAGTTTGAAACCTGGCGCGCCGTTCTGACCGAAGACGACGCCGGTCTCCTGATGCCATTCAACATCGCAATCAAAGAGGACGGAAACTCCACCATGATTGCGGTGAACAACTGGATCGGCAGATGTCAGGCGTGCGCGTCGGTCGGAGTGTCGCTAATGGTGCATGACGCGGAAGCCAGGATGCGTCGGGTCTTTGACGCATGTGACCCGGCGAATCAACCGGCGGAGGTGAAACCATGAAACGTGCATACTCGGGCGAGGAGATGCAAGACTTCTATGACCGCTGGGACGCCGTTGTTTTCACCTTCTGCCGGTTCTATCTCGGCGATGAAAACTGT
>JAJYSL010000132.1 GCA_021793595.1 Acidobacteriota bacterium | reverse complement strand
AGAATCTCTTTGAGCGCGTGCGCGCCTCGGCCCCGGCGATTCTGTTTTTGGATGAGCTGGACACACTGACCCGAGACCGCTCGGTCAGCGGCAACGACGCCCTCCTGCAGGAAGTCATCGGACAACTGCTGCACGAGATTGACGGTATCCGCCGTTCCACCACGCATGTGTTTCTACTGGCTGCCACCAACTGCGTCGACGATGTCGATCTAGCCATCCGCAGCCGCTTTCAGGAGCAGATCGAAATTCCGCTGCCGAACTCGGAAGCTCGCGTGCGTCTACTGGATATTTTTCTTCGCGCCAAGCCGCTGGACTTTTCGCTCGTCGAAGCTTCCCACGCGCTGGCGGAAAAGTCTCACAGCATGTCCGGCAGAGACATCCAACACTGGATCGCCCGCGCCGAACAGAAAGCCGTGCAACGCGCCATCCGACAAGGTGGCCCGCCGCACTTCATCCTCACCCTCCAAGACCTCGACCTGGCTCCTGCTTATTGCTAATCGGATGTCTCCCTGAACGTCTATGAATCCCTTCGGCAACGGTTCTTGCACCCTTACCAGCACGTGGTTAAAGTCGGTGGTTGATGCAGGACAAGTATGGAGGGAAAACGTCGAACGAGTATGGCGATGGGCAGGCGGGAAGAGCAGCAGATAGCCATACACAAGCATTTTGCTGAAGAGTCTGCTCAGTGCTCGGCTGGCAAGCTGAACACGCGCCAGTATCGCAATCGCCGGCCAGCAGTACCGTCGCTCACGCCCAGGGAACGATGGATTTTTCTGGCGCGGACACCTTGATGAACACCTTCAAAACCCTCGCAATGTATGCCGGAGCAGTCATCTGCCTCGGCGGCCTGATCTTCGCCGGAATTCCTATGATGACCGGACGATTTTCAGGACGCGATTCCTGGCCTTTTCGCCGCGCTCTTCGGTGCCGCCGTTCTTGGCTGGGGAGCCGGCTGGATTGGCTCTCTCACCGAACAGTCGATGTGACGATGCCATGCATTCCGGCGGGGAGAACCGTTACCAATCAATCAGGCGCTGAATCGTCCGAGAGCCAAGCTCGGCCTCGACCTCACAGCATGGATGGTGATCGTATTCGCCAGCGTAACGGTTTCCTGCATTACATCAACCCGCTGTCAGACCAAGGGTTCAGGTTCCTGCTTGTGCAAAACTATGCTTGTTCCAGCTACCTTCTCTGTCTAATGCATTCTGAAACTGTTCGCAAGTCCAATCTTTCCATCACATCTGCATTGGGGAGCATAGACCATCCCTGCGCAGCTCTACTTGCACGATGGTTGCACACCTTCTCATGCCGAACACTACTTCAATTCGGACTCAATCCCCAGATAAACGATGAGCGCCCCGGTGACAATGTCCTCTTTTTTGATCTTCTTCCCTTTCGATTTGGTCAGGTGGACGGTTTCATTCAGGAGATCATTCAACCATTTCGGAACGCGGGCATTGACGGGAACCATCATGACCGAATCCCGAGAGAGCCTACCCACCCGTTCAACGGCAGTTTCAAACTCCTCGCTATCGAGGACTCGCTCGGCCGGTTGACGCGAAAGCCGACTGGCTGCGTCGGTGGATTCATTTGGTTTGCCCACTTCCCTTCTTGGGCGCTTGTTCTCTCTGATGGGACCACCCGCTGCGAGACCGGCTACCTCCGAAGCAGGCACCGTCCGTGTGGGTGGAACAGCGTCTACAACTGGGCTGGATCGGGTTGGAAGAACTAACTGTGGGATTTCAATTTCTTCTCTCAACTCCATGGCTTGCTTGCGTATATCTAATTTCGGGCCAGACATTCGATGACCTCCTTGGCTAACTTTTTATATGCGATGGCTGCTGCCGATTTCGGCGCATATTCATAAATGGACAAGCCCGTTCCAAAGAACTCCGCAATGGCGACTGCAAGAGGAATATGGGCCTCCAATACATACGTATTCTCAAGATTGACCAGGATTTCTCTGGCCGTTTTTGCGGCATCTCGAGAGAGGTTCCAGCGCGGCATAGCGGAATTGACGAACAACATGAATTTCAGGTTCGGATAGGAAAGCCTCATCTCTCGGATGAACCGGGCCGTGTCGACGGTATGTTCAATGTCGACAGAGGATGGTCGTAACGGAGATAGGACCGCATCGCTGGCCTTGACGGCTTTGCGCGAGATTTCCTCAATGTTTCCGGGGCAATCGACAATGATAATGTCGAGATTTGGATCTTGACGCAAGACGTCAATCTCCTCTTCTAGAAGTCCTGACGCTACCGTTAAAACATTGAATCCATTCAGATTTATCTTGCGGCGTTTTCGATGCCATTTGGTAAAGGTGGCTTGAGGATCGGCATCGATGACCGCAATTCTGTAATTCGCGCCTTCCAATGCGCACGCTATATTGATTGCCGTCGAGGATTTCCCCGTTCCGCCCTTCTGACTCGCTATACTAAGAACTGTTGCCATAAATGAAAGCCTAACCTTGTTTTTGTATTGCTCCAAGTGCTTTCGTTGATTCTCCCGGCGTTAACGATTTAGCAATGACCATTAATACATATATCCTTACGTACTTTCTTACGTAAAAGTTTCCGTATTTCTACCCGCCTGCCCTTTACACCATGCTTTTTAGCGTCAATACTGTCGCCGTGCTCTTCGTATGCTCATCATAGCGCATTATCTCTTACACTTATTGCCACGCTTGCGCGCAGCATACGGTATGGCTGATATTACGCTTGAATGTCATCATTTCCGACTGAATCTTCCTGCTGGAGCGCGCGCTGCGTGCTGGCCGATGACGTTGTACGTTGCGTGCGCAGAAATCCTCCGAAGTCGTTTGCCAGCGCCATGGCGAGTTCATAAAGAAGGCGGCAAGCCGCCTCGGGATCATCCGCAGAAAACTGGACGCAAATTTTCCCCGGCCCGATGGTGATTTCGCCGGAAAGGGAATCGAAGGACGCCCGAAGGACCTCGGCGACAATGGGGAACGGAACGGGAGGGCGACCTTTCTCCCTCAACATGTATCGCATCGCCTGCGCTTCGCTCAGACCCCGGCTCAATTCCTCAAATTGCTCCTGCCGCCGCCGAAGTTCGCCGGACCCCTCCTGAGTAATTTTCTCTACCCAGGCAATGAGCTTTTGGCGATCGACACGGAAGCTGGCCCCTTGCTTGATCGGGCCAATTTCCTGCATCAAGAGGATCGCTGTACGCCGCTGGATCTCGAAAAGTTGCTCGATGGCGCCACGATCCAGCAGGGAAGTCCCCATCCCCTGAAGTATGGTCAAAATCTCGCCCGCTCGCGGAAGCCATGTACGTGGTGTCGGCATCTCCTACGATTATGTAGCCTTTCCTGTTTTCATATCGATCTGTGTCCACATTTTGCAGTCGGCCATTCAACTCCGGCGGAAGATCCCGCGAGAATCGTCGCATTTCCTTCCAACATCTGTCCGAAATTCTCCAGCAAAGTACAATGCAGCCAACGACCAGACTTGCTGGAACGATGCGCTGTCAAAATGGGGCCCATGGATTCTGCCAACAACTTCATTCAACGCTGGGAGGCATCCGCCGCCGCCGAGCGCGCCAACTATCAGCTTTTCTTGAGCGAGTTGTGCGATTTTCTTGAACTGCCCCGGCCAAACCCCACTGGCCCTGACGACGATCACAACACGTATGTCTTCGAGCGGCGCGTTCAATTTCACAACGCAGACGCATCCACCTCTCCGGGCCGCATCGACCTTTATAAGCAGGGCTGTTTCGTCCTGGAGGCAAAGCAGGGAAGCAATCCTCCCGATGTGGCCGCGACTTTCTCAACGCTCAGGCGGACCCGGCGTGGTACGGCGGTACGCGGCACCCAGAGATGGGATGAAACCATGCTGGCGGCGCGGGGCCAGGCGGAGCAATACGCAAAGGCGTTGCCGATCTCCGCTGGCTGGCCGCCATTCCTCCTCGTCGTGGATGTGGCTTACAGCTTTGAACTGTATGCCGACTTTTCTCTCACGGGAAAAGCCTATCTTCCTTTTCCGGACTCGCGCAGTCATCGGCTTCCATTCGCAATGCTGGAGCAGCCGCAAATTCGGGACCGTCTCCGCGCGGTCTGGCTCGACCCGCTTTCATTGGATCCCAGCCGCCGTACCGCGGAGGTAACGCGAGGCGTTGCCGGGCGGCTTGCCGAGCTGGCCAAAATGCTGGAACGGAATTTCGATCCCGAACGGGTCGCCGGTTTCCTGATGCGCTGCATCTTTACTTCCTTTGCGGAGGACGTGCGCCTGCTGCCTGCGGACAGTTGGACGGACCTGTTGCGCAGTCTGCGCGGGGACGTCGCCAATTTTTCCGCCATGGTCGGTTCCTTGTGGCAGACCATGAACGAAGGCGGTTTCTCTCCGATTCTGCGCGAGCATGTTCTCAAATTCAATGGCGGCCTGTTTGAAAGCGTGGAAGCGCTGCCCGTGGATGATGCGCAACTCGCGCTCCTGATTGAAGCAGCAGAGGCGGACTGGCGCGATGTCGAGCCAGCCATCTTCGGAACGCTTCTGGAACGCGCTTTGAATCCGCGGGAACGGCATCGGCTGGGCGCGCACTACACGCCGCGCGCCTATGTGGAACGCCTGGTGGTTCCAACCATCGTGGAGCCTCTGCGCGAGGACTGGAAGACCGCGCAGGCTGCGGCCGTCACTTTGGCCAATTCCGGCCAGACCGCCGAAGGGGTCGCGGAAGTGAAGCGGTTCCACCATCAGCTCTGCCAGACCCGCGTGCTGGACCCGGCCTGCGGCAGCGGCAACTTCCTCTATGTCGCGCTGGAACATATGAAGCGCCTGGAGGGTGAGGTCCTCGACATGCTGCAAACGCTGGGCGAGACGCAGGAGGCGCTGGAGCACATGGGCCTGACTGTGGACCCGCATCAATTGCTGGGCATTGAGGTGAACCCACGCGCCGCCGTCATTACCGACCTGGTGCTGTGGATCGGCTATCTGCAATGGCACTTCCGCACGCGTGGAGATGCGCAGCCACCGGAGCCAGTGATTCGGCGGTTTCATAATATCGAGCATCGGGATGCGCTGCTGCAGTGGAGCAGCACCCAACCAGTTCTGGATGACGCCGGCCAGCCGGTCACGCAGTGGGACGGTGTCACCAACCGCATCCATCCCACCACCGGCGAAGAGATTCCCGATGAGGCGGCGCGAGGCGCGGTCGTCACCTACATAAATCCGCAAAAAGCAAGCTGGCCGGCTGCGAATTTTATCGTTGGCAATCCTCCGTTCATAGGGAACTGGCGTATGCGAAGCGAACTGGGCAGCGGCTATGTCGAGGCCTTGCGGTCTACCTATAACACCGTGCCGGAGAGCGCGGAATATGTGATGTATTGGTGGGAGCGCGCCGCCGAGCTGACGCGGGCGGGCCAGGTGCGGCGCTTCGGCTTCATCACCACCAACAGCCTGTCGCAGGTCTTCAATCGCAAGCTCGTGGCCCAGAATCTTACGGCTACGAAAAATCCGCTCTCGCTCGTCTACGCCATCCCCGATCATCCCTGGATCGATCCCACGCAGGAAGATCGGGCCGCTGTGCGCATCACGATGACTGTGGGAGAAAAAGGCGAGCACGACGGTCTGCTGTGTCGCGTGGTCAGTGAAGCGCGCGGCGGTGGGGACGGAATGTTGATCGAGTTGCAGGAGCAGCGTGGGCGCATCTTTGCCGATCTGCGCATCGGGGCAGACGTGGCCGGAGCCAGACCGCTGCAAGCCAATGGAGGCCTGAGCTGTCGTGGCGTCTCTTTGCACGGCAGCGGTTTTATCGTTACATCGGAGCAGGCGCTCCAACTGGGGTTGGGGCGAATCCCCGGACTGGAGCGGCATATTCGCCCCTATCGAAACGGACGGGACATTACCGGCGCGCCGCGCGGCGTGTGGGTCATCGATCTGTTCGGACTGACTGCGGAGCAAGTGCGGGGACAATTTCCCGAGGTCTATCAATGGGTCTGGGACCGCGTGAAACCGGAGCGCGATCAGAACCGCCGCAGCTCCTACAGCGAGAATTGGTGGATCTTCGGGGAGCCACGGGCCAACTTTCGCCCCGCGCTGCAAGGATTGCCGCGTTACATCTCCACTGTGGAGACAGCCAAGCATCGCTTCTTTGTTTTTCTGGACGCGAGCATCCTGCCGGACAACAAACTCGTGAACATTGCACTGGATGATGCCTTTTATCTGGGTGTACTGGCGAGCAGTACTCATGTGGAATGGACGATGGCAGCAGGCAGCTTGCTGGAAGACCGGCCTGTATACGTAAAAACCACCTGCTTCGAAACCTTTCCGTTTCCAGATTGCTCCGAGCGGCAGAAAGAAACAATTCGGCAACTTGGGGAGGCGTTGGATGCGCATCGAAAACGGCAGCAGGCGCTGCACCCGCAGATAACGCTGACCGATATGTACAACGCGCTTGCCAAATTGCGCAGCGGTGACGCCCTTACAGAAGACGACCAGCGAATTTATGAAGGCGGCCTGATTGCTGTGCTGCGGCAACTTCACGAGGAACTGGATGCCGCCGTGCTGGAGGCCTATGGCTGGCCGCGGGAGCTGACCGGCGAAGAACTGCTGCAACGCATTGTCGCCCTGAATGCTCAGCGCCATGCGGAAGAACAGAGCGGCGTGGTCCGCTGGCTGCGACCGGCGTATCAACAACCCGGCGCGGCGGCGGTGCAGGCCGGTTTGGGCCTGGAAGCGGACGTGGCGGTGGACGTGTTCGGTCGAGCGAAAAAGCCCGGCTGGCCTGCGGGTCTTGCGGATCAGGTCCGGGTCGTCAAGGACGCGCTCCGCGCCAACCGGATGCTCAGTTCTGACGCCATTGCGAATCGCTTTGTGCGCGCAAGAAGGACGCGCGTCAATGAAATTCTGGAAACGCTGACGGCCCTGGGCCAGGTGAGGGAAGTGGAAGGGAAGTACCTGCTGTAGTCAATTCAGGGTATTGTCTGGATTCTTTCACTCCGCCACGCTCCGTTCAACTTGCAATGTACATTGCGTACATATTGCAACGTACATCGTGGTATATTTTGATTATGGAAGTATCGATCACTCAATTTCGACGGAACATCTTCGACCTGATAAATCGGGCCATGGAGGGTAGCGAGGTTTGGGTCACACATAAGGGACACCGGTTTAAGATCACCCCTGAAAACCTGCCCAGCAGTCGCCTCAGCCGGATCACGCCACTAGAAGTCATCAATCCCGAATCTCCTGAACTGAACGACCTGTCCTTGCAGGAAGAGATGGTCCGCGCATGGGAGCGGGACTGGTCCACCCTGTGATCGCTTACTTGGACACGAACGTCGTTGTGTGGTTGGCGCAAGGCGACCTGGCACGCATCAGCCAAAAGGCCCAGTGTGTTCTGGAGCAGGCGGATTTATTTATCTCTCCGATGGTACTGATCGAATTGGAATATCTCTACGAGGTAAAGCGGATCAAGCTGCCATCGCGGGATGTGCAGTTAAAGATTGAGCATGAGATCGGTGTCCGCGTCTGCGATCTTCCTTTTACGCTGATTGCGAGCGTAGTGGTCGATGAGAAATGGACCCGTGATCCGTTCGACCGGGTCATCGTAGCACAGGCAAAGGCAAACGGACTCTCGTTTCTGATGTCCGCCGATGAAGAGATTGGGAAGCATTACCCCCGAACAGTTTGGTAGATGCGGTGATGCTAGCTTCGGTTGCGGTCGCCATCCGCACGCTCGTGTAGTCGATGATGTTCTGCTTTCGGTAGCATCCTTCAAAATAGTCCATTGGTGCTCCGCTCTTGCTTCCCAGCAGAAGTGAGGCACATTCAAAGATGAGCGCATGATGCCCCGGTACAGGACCCAGCCCGGGGTAGCAGAACTGGAAGATGTCTCCCAAAAACCACGCCACTCAAATCAACGCATGGACTTCGGGCCAGCCCAAGCTGTCTCAGAGAACCTTTCTGTGCGCGTTCATATACTCCCGCAACGCTGCATTAATGCGGCTCTGGTAGCGTTTGCCGGTACTCTTGAAAAAGGAAAGCACGTCGGCATCCAGCCGTACCGTGAGTTGCTGCTTGTTCTCGACAGGGATCAGTGCTCCGGGCCGCGTCCAGACCATCTTCGCCTGAGAGGGTACATCGCTGTAGTCGATGGCGTCATCCGTGATGGTCTTCAACCTCGATCTGTGCCTCGGGGCAAGTTGCGGCGGCTTCTCCGCATTCAAGTTGAATTTAGCGGTCCCAGTACGCTTCTCTTTCATCTCGGTCTGCCCTCCTCGCGGAAATGATGCGGATACTTGCGATACGCAGCGTGTAGACAACCACGATCTCAAATTCATCGACCAATCCAATTGTGATCCAACGCTCTTCCCCGTAATCTTTGCGGGCATCGCGTCGTTCCAGCCGGTTCCCATCCAGAAATACCCGCGTTGCGATCGGGAAGGGAATTGCGTGCTTCCGTTCGTTGCTCGCAGCCTTGTCGGGGTCCCACTCAAATTCCACAGCAATCATCTTACTACACATGTAGCTACATTTGTAGTAGGATAGCCGCAATTTTCCTGCCGACCGCATTCATAAGGAGACACTGAATTGGAATTGCGATCCGCTCACTCTTCACTCTGTTGTAGATTGTTAGCAGCCCACGCGAATCAGCATCGGGGTTTCTATGATTTGATCGAGTTTAGATCTCCGGGTATGCAATACGGCCTTGAGTGGATGCGGATGTATGAGGAAAAGACCCCAGAACACCCAGGAGATGTTGCCTGGGTATGACGATTACCGGAGAGAACGTGAGCAGGCGATAGAGAATCGCGTCAACACGCTCATGAAGATGTGGAACTCCGGCATGAGCGGGGAAGCATTGTTTACAACGCAGATCCTCATCTGCTGCGGCCTGCCGATCAATGAGACGTCGGCCAGTCGCGTGGTCCGCAAAGCGCGCCTGGCCGATGGCAATTATGTGCGCGTCACGTTCATCCGCACCAGCGACCTGGTTCCTTTGCCGTTCCGGTCCGACCGAACCATGCTCTATTTTCTGACCCATAAGGCGGTGCTGCAGCAAAGCCCCCTGCTGAAATGGGAGTACGCAAATGAATACATGCACCTGTTCGACCTGAACCCGGAATCCGGAGCACATTACCGTGCTGCCCAGGAACGTTTCACTCGAGTGGCCTACATGGACATTCTTGTCGAGTACCTGGACAAGCGTGAAAAAGTTGTCGAGCACTGGAAGTGCCCGCTGATCGACAATGCGAGGATATCGGTCGACGTCGACGGGGCAGGGAACTGGAAACCCTCGAGATCGATCTCCGACATGCTGTCTGCCTCCCAACATATTTGCTTCGGGTACAGGTTCTATGCCGAACTCCAGAAAAACCCCATCCCGGTTCCAATCGAGTTGCTTCGAGCCACGAGTAAATCTCACCGCCTGATGGATTATGTCGTGTTTCTGTACTGGAGGGCTTTTGCTGGCAAAACCGAGAGCTTCATTCCGTGGCCGTACCTGCAGGAGCAGTTTGACAACTCCGACACCAATCCCTGGCGCTGGGCACAGAATTTCAAGAAGGCTGTAAAAATATTGAAAGCCCTCCCTGACCCCATCAGCTCAATTCAGGCATCCGTGTCAGAACGAGGTGTGATCATCCAGCCTCTTCCTGTTGGTACCGTTTTTTTTGAAGGGCAACCGAAGCTTGGATTCCGGAAAACTGGAAAGCTGCTTTAATGTCGCAGTCGGCGCGTAGCGCACGACTCATGATCTAAATAGATATTGCTCTCATCCTGAATACATATCCTGCTTCCTTATATATAAATACGCGGAACTGCGGGTACCCTACGCGGAACTGCGTAAACTCCTACGCGGAACTGCGGGTACCTCACCCTTGCCTACACGGAACTGCGGGCATAGAGACCCTGCTTCCACCAGGGCCCGTGGGAAAGCATCAGCCTCTTCCAGGTTGAGTATATCCGTGTAAATATAAGTAAATAAAATCGATATATGTATATTTCGTCGACCTCTTTCGCTCTGAATTGAACCGAAGCATGCCGCCTCAACCATCAATCCACAACAAACGCACAGAATATCCACAGTCATCTGGGTGGGCGGCAACAGGCTCTCCGGGCGAGAACATTTGAATTATGTATAAATATACAACTTATAAATTAAACGCCTAAAGATAACCCAAATCATATAGTTAAGCTGTATAGCTGTTGGAGTGTGCACAGCTGATGATTGCTTTAACTAAGTTCGATAAATTATTGAAAATACTAAACTGAGCCCTCAAACGCACGCATGGTGTATAGTTGAAATATACAGCAGATGAATGGCGTGGTAGGATTTTGCATATGAGTGACGAAATAAAGTCTTCAACACCAGGATCTTCCCCGGCCTCCGCTTCGTTCGCAGCGGAACTTCTCGGGAGTCTCCAGGCGCGTACCCAGGCTGCGGAGCAGACTCGGCCCACCCTCATCGCATGGTCGTTGCGAATGCCGCAAGGAATTCATCGCCAGCTACGTAGGGCCGCCAAAAAGCATGGCATCGGGATGACGGACATTGTGGTGGAGGGGCTGCGCCGGATCCTGCCAGCTCTCCTATCGGAGGACGAGCTTCGTACACCGGAAGATCGATAGTTGGGCGAATGCTGAATGTAGTACATTGGAAAGCGCTCGTAAGCACATGATTCGTTTGATTGTATAAGCGTGGCAGGATGCAATCCTGCGGGTGTTGCTTGTTGAGTTGGCACGGCTGATGTGGAGGAAGCCAATGTAGTTATCTTGCAACAATGTCTGATAATAGATATATAATGTTACACATCCAGTAGTTTATATAAGTGATATATGTTAAATGTTATATAAGGAAGTTAGGTTTGCATTAGAGTCCGATAACGCGAATTCTGTAATGTTGGCATGTAGACGCAAAGTTAAAACGTCCGCTTTCCGCAAAGTTGAAATGTCCAATTACCCTTTCGAAGATGTACTTTGGGAGGCTGAGATTGGGCTGGGTGAC
>JAJYSL010000131.1 GCA_021793595.1 Acidobacteriota bacterium | reverse complement strand
TAGACTCCCCCCCCCCCTCGGATCCGCCAGGCACGACTCAACCGTGATGACTGACGCTGCCCGTCACGGTTGAAGACATTTTCCTTCTTTTTGAAATGGCAAAAGTACTTCAATGCGAGTGCCCGGTATTAGCCGCTCAAAAGTGTCTGCTTGTTTCACGATTTCGATGAGGAGCCAGCCAATGACGTATAGAATGTACAAAATCCTTTTGCTGCTTATACTCTGTTGTTCCTTTACCGTGGGTGCGTTCGCACAGAACGCCAACTCTTCGGTCAGGGGTACTATCGAGGATACGCACGGCGCCATTGTGCCGGCCGCAACCGTTACTCTCACGAACATCGGCACTAGCCAATCGCGCGCTACAACCTCCAATGCGGAAGGGTTCTATACGTTCGTGAATCTGGGGCCCGCAAACTATAAGCTCACGGTCGCCGCGCCAGGATTTGCCGAGTGGGTCGGCGTCCTGACCCTACGAGTCTCTCAAGACGCATTAATCAATGCGACCCTGAATGCCGCCAGTGTATCGACGCAGGTCACGGTCAAGGACGTTACTCCTGTTATCGACTCTGTGAACCCGACCATTTCCGATGTAAAGAATTCCACGGCCATCGCAACCATTCCGGTGCAGAACCGCAATATTTTGAATGTGCTGGCCTTCAGTCCGGGCGTGGTCGCCGGTAACTACGGCGGATCGGGTGCCGGGTATACGCGCGTCAATGGCGTCACTGGTGGATCGGTGGACTTCCTTGTGGACGGCCAAACCATGAATAACCGGTTCACCAACAGTCTGCAAAGCAACCCGCAGCCGACGCCAACGTACCAGGAAGTCAAGATCATCACATCCAATGGGGATGCACAATATTCAACCCCAGGCGTGGTAGAACTGGTGACCAAGAGCGGCACCAACCAATTCCACGGACAAATCTATGAATTGAACCAGAACAATCACCTGCAGGCAAAACACTTCAACCAGTCGGCACAGGTTCCGTTCCTGCAGCACAATGAATATGGTTTTCAGCTAAGCGGACCGGTCTGGCTTCCCAAGGTATACAACGGGAAAAACAAGACTTTCTTCTTCGCCGATTTTGAATGGATCAAGCAGAATTCCAATGCTTTTGAGCAATATATTGTCCCTACGAAGTTGGAGCGGGAGGGTAATGTTTCCGATGTGTTTGACACCAGCGGCAATCCGATCCAAATTTACGATCCAGAGTCAACGACGTTCAATCCTGTAACCGGGGTCTATTCTCGTACGCCCTTCGCAGGCGATATCATTCCAGCCAATCGCCTGAATCCAGTCACGCAAAAGATTTTTGGCATCACGCCGGTCCCCGGCCTTGCTCCTTTGCCGGAACCGAACATTGTCAATCCGAACATCTGGCAATTCACGCCTAACTACGTGCCGCCGTCCAGCAAAGCGACGATCAACAACAAACTCTACACGGTCAAAGTGGATCAACTCTTCGGCCCCAATCGTCTGGTTGCGCGTTATACGTACACGGACGATATTGCGACATCTCCCAAATACTACGCTCCTACAGAACCCGATCAAACTAGCAGCGGCGGGCACAATGGATCGCTTTCATATACCGAAGTCATAAGCCCACGAGCAATCAATGTGGCTCATATTGGTGTACAGTACAACCACAACTTCTCCGGACCAGAGCCGATTCCAGGCGTTACAACTGCCTTGGGATTACCCACATATCAGGGAACCATCGGATGGCCGAGCTTCTACTACAGCTATTCAAATGGCACATCGCAGCCAAACGACAGCTACTGGGTCGGCATTGATCGTGACAATCCCAAGGACTATCCGGATGCGACCGTCTCCGGCAGCGACCAGTTTACCTACAATCGTGGC
The DNA here is from genome assembly GCA_021793595.1 of Acidobacteriota bacterium. The sequence continues at coordinate 9,118 of JAJYSL010000131.1, read as the reverse complement.
AACCATCAGATGATGTTCGGCGGCGATGTCAATAACTATCGGCTAACAACTTTTGAGATCGGCCAGCCCGGCGGTGGATACGGTTTTGGTGGGAACTTCAGCGCTCTCCAGGACCCGACGCAGGTGGCAGCCGGCGTCTACAACGTCGCAGCTCCCGACACCGCGATGGGCCTGGCAGACTTCCTGCTGGGTGAAAGCGACGGTCTTTCCCTGAATATCTATCCCAAATACCATACCCGACAGACCGACTTTGACGTTTACGCCCAGGATAATTGGAGGGTCAAGCAGAACTTGACCGTGAACATTGGCATCCGCTACACCTACTGGACGGCATTTTCCGATGCGTCTGGACTCTATTCCACCTTCGATCCGAATATCGCGGGCGGAATGGTGGTTTATCAAGGTACAGGACAGCCGGCGCAGACTCCCGCAGCGGTATTGGCATCCTTCAGGGCTGCCGGTCTGCCGATTGAGTCTGCAGCTCAGGCCAACTATCCTTCCAGCCTGTTCACCATGCCCAAAACCAACTTTGAGCCCCGGCTCGGCTTTGCCTATGGCCTGAACAACAAGACCGTTCTGCGCGGTGGATGGGGCATCTATCAGTGGGTAATTCCATTGCAACAGTTCCAGCAGGCCGCCCGAAAAAATCCGCCTTTCAGCTATAGTTCGCAAATTCTGCCGGGTGAGCTCAGCGACGGTACCGTCACGGACGTGAGCGCAGCCGCGCTGGAGTTCCCGATCGCCAATGCAGCCTACGGTGGGCCTCAACCCTTGAATCAATTCATGCTGGGCAGCCCTTCCTACGTTCTAAACACGAGCAACGTGAACATTACGCAGGGAGCCGGTTTTGGCATTGCTCCTTTGTCTCCCAACTACAAACCATCCACCGTCCAGGAATGGAACCTGAGCATTGCCCGAGAATTGCCGTGGAACACAGGGTTTCAACTCAGCTATATCGGCAACCACAGCTATAACCTGCTGATGATGGATCCAATCAACTACGAAATTCCACGTCTACAATGCACTGCGGCTCAGGGCGGGACTGCCTGCACAGATCCCGAGCGGCGTCCGTTCCCAGTTTTCCATGAATCCAGCGCTGGCAATTACAATCTGTACGAATACAACGGATATGCCAATACCAACGAGCTGCAGGTGCAGGTGCAGCATACCTTCGGCAATGGATTGTTGGTTCAGTCCTACTTCACCTGGGGACGTTTTTTAACAACGTCCGAATCCGGACTCCTCGGACAAGGAACTCCCTACGGAGGAACAGCTCCGCAGGACATGATTCCAGCAGCGTTGACTGCCGGTTATAGTCTCCCCAATTATGCTTCCGGCGCTTCTGTATCCCAGCGTTTGCGCGCCGTTTACACCAATGACCCAACACTCCCGGACAAGACATTCCAGTTCAATGTCAACTATGATCTACCTTTCGGAAAGGGAAAAAGGTTCCTGGGCAATGCGCACGGAATCGTCAACGCTCTTGTCAGCGGGTACCATCTTGCCCCGTTCTTCCTGTGGCATAGCGGCTTTTACTTTGCCCCGTACTTCACCCAATACGCTTCTGGCACCGTCGCTGGCGCGGGTGGCAGGGGCATTAACCTGGCTCCTGGAAAGACTGGCATCCTGCCGAAGGGTAAGAGAACTACACAACACTGGTTCGACTACAGTGTTTGGGACCCGACCTCCGGAACTCCTTATGCGGGGCAAACATATGAATATACGCAAACTGACCTTCAAGGAGATTACCGAAACAATATTCCAGACAACTACATGACCGGGCCCGGCTTCAACAACATGGATGCAAACATCTATAAGGTGACACCGCTCTGGAGAAACCTGACAATGGACTTCGAAGCGCAAATCTTCAATATCTACAACCATCAGAATCTTGGCATGCCGAACAATCATGGCATCATCAATGCCCCAATTGGAATGCCCCGAACGATTCAACTGCAGGCAAAGTTCATGTTCTAAATTTGTTGTCTGCAATACTCTGGCGGCCTGCGATAGTTGCGGGCCGCTTTTTTATTGGAGGTGAATTGATTTTGTTCTGTTCGCTGGTTAATTTTGCGTGGGTGATCGCTGGGTATTTCGCGCAAGCACCGCGTAACATCGGATAACATCGGGTATTCCCCCATCTCTGAATCCTCGATGCAAGTCCGGACAATGTGCGCCGTCGGCATGACGCCGATGGGGATAGCTTCCCTGCACCCTTTGCATCGGAGGACGGGTTGCGGCGTGGGTTTCAGGTTCACCATGGGAGCCAGTTTAGTAAATCACAATCCCAGCCCATCGGCCCCCCGCCGCGATGAGAATGGCGTCGTCACTCGCCAACTTTTCCTCTGAAGCACTAGCCTGGTTTTACTTTGTTATTGACAGACGCTTCTTTCTGACCACCTGACCCTCTTTACGTCCTGGGATTAACAGTGTGTTCGGGCAGTGGACGCGCCATCCCTTTGATCGGACTCGGGATAAGAACGGACGCAAGACGACCCGGCTCTGATACCTGGTGGTAAACTGGCACGTCGCCTTGAAAGCTAAAGCTAAATGCTGCTCGGATTCACGCCTTTGGCTGATGCCCTACGAGGTCGAATAGTGAATTGCGGGGGCTGAGACGTGTACCCACATCGACGTGATTTTTTGAAGATCATCGCAGGATCGGGAATGCTTGCCCTTACTCCCCGCTGCATGGAAGCTCAGGAACAGGCCGCCCGCGCCACGCGTGGGTTCCCGCAACCGCGGATCAAAGACATCAGCGTGATTGAATGCCAGCCCGACGGCGTCCGCTTAACGGTGGTCAAAATCACCACGGATCAGCCCGGACTTTACGGCTACGGTTGTGCCACATTTACGCAGCGGGCGGACCTGGTTAAGCCTGCGGTTGAAAAGTATCTCAAGCCCTTTCTGCTGAATAAGACGACCGATCGGATCGAAGATATCTGGCAGTCCTGTTACGACAGTTCGTATTGGAAGAACGGCCCGGTGTTGAACAATGCAATCAGCGGCATCGATCAGGCACTGTGGGATATCAAGGGGCGGCAGGCTGGAATGCCGGTCTATCAGCTCGCCGGGGGAAAATGCCGCGAGGCCGTCGATTGCTATGCCCACGCCAGCGGCGCTGAGTTTCAGGATGTGGTCGAGAGCACGAAGAAGTACATGGGGCAAGGCTTCCGTCACGTCCGCGTTCAGGTGGAGCTTCCCGGGATGGCAGGCTATGGGGCGGCACAATCGAGTGACAAACGCCCGCAGGCTCTCCACGATCAGCCAGTCTTCGAGCCTGCCTATGCAATGCGCCGCAATTTGAAGCTGCTTGAAGTCTGCCGTCGGGAACTGGGGGACGAGGTTGAGTTGCTCCATGACATGCATGAGCGCCTGACACCCAACGAGGCGGTGCAGTTTTGCAAGGAAGCGGAGCAGTATCGAATGTTCTTTCTTGAAGACCCGCTCTCACCGGAAGATCTGGGTTACTTCCAGCAGATTCGCCAAAATTGCGCTACACCGATTGCCATGGGCGAACTCTTCAATAACCCGCATGAATGGCAACCGCTAATTGAAGGACGACTGATCGACTACATCCGCGTGCATCTCTCGCAGGTCGGTGGATTCAGTCCCGGGCGCAGGATTGCAATTCTCGCCGAACAGTTTGGCGTGAAAACCGCTTGGCACGGTCCCGGGGATGTTTCGCCGGTTGGTCATATGGCCAACGTCACGTTGGATCTGGTGAGCTACAACTTCGGCATTCAGGAATACTCCCCGTTCAATGAGCGAACGCAAGCGATCTTTCAAGGATGTCCGGTGATGAAAGACGGGTATCTGTGGGCCAGCGAGAGGCCTGGCTGGGGGATTGAGGTTGACGAGAAGGAAGCTGCCAAATCGCCGTTTACGGCCAGTCCGTTGAATGGCGGCTGGGGAGTGATACGGCTCCCGGACGGTACAGTGATCAAGCAGTAACGGCCAAGTGTGCCGATTCAGGTTCCGTATCGGATTGGCAAAAGACCGGAAATCAGCCAGACTTTTCGACCTCCAGGGCGGCCTGCAGCATTGCCTTCGCATAGGCAATGTCGTAAACGTCACCGGTATAACCACCGCCGCCCGGATAGCCGTGAATCGGTCCGCGCGCGCGGTCATAATCAAGGGCGCGCGGGTGTTCCGGATAGAGCTCGCGCGAATACTTCAGCTTGACCAGTTCCCGCATCACCGCGAACATGTTCCCGTCGCCTTCGTCGATGAAGCCCTCATCGTATTTCAGGTAGGGCTTGGCCACATGCGGATTGCGGTAGTGCACGTGGTTGATGCGGTTCCTGGAGCCGAAGTAGCGGCAGACCGCGACCGGGTCCTCGCCCATTTCCTTCGTGACCCCGCAATCAAACGTGATCCCGTTTGCCGGGCTATCGACAATCTCGATCAGGTGTTTCCATCCGGCCAGGGTAGCCATGATCTGCTGGGAACCGCGGCTTAGTGGGAAGGGTGGGTCGTTGGGATGGAGAGCCAGCCGCACGTTGGCCTTCTCCGCGACCGGAATGACAGCATTGAGAAAATAAGTGATGTTGGCCCACATTTCGTTCAGCGTGTGCGCGCCCTCAGCGGGGAGCGGCGGAAGGTCCTTCATCCTGCCGTAATCCACGCCTGTCAATCCGGCACCGCCCCGGCCCACTTCGTCGTAGTAACCTTCCATGGCCCGGTGCGCGTAGAAGTTGTACTCGACGACCGGGATGCCCGTCTTTCCCGCAGCCTGAATCGATTGCCTTACTTTTTCGATCTCCTCGTCCCGCCCCGGCCGGCCATAGATGGCGTTGGGGAAGCCATCGATCATCAGGTTCCCCAAGATCACACCGTTCGCCTTGAGCTTGTCGACCAGCGGCTGCAGATCGCCCACCCTCCACGGCAGCACCGGACCACCGCTCAGCACGTGATACACACCCAACTGCACAACACCGCGAATGGCTGCCTCTGTAACGCCGGCAGAAAGGCTGATGGCGCAGGCAATCTTGGGTGTATCTGCGCCCTCTTGCGGCACGCCATCGCCTAGCCACCATGGCTTCTCCATAGACTGCGCGGAGGCCGCGCACCTCAGCAACGCGGGTGCCAGGGCTGTCGCTGCCAGACCCTTCATCAGACTTCTTCGCGAGATATCAGGTTTCAACATGAGAGGCTCCATGAATTGCATTTGGTTTGCGCCTTGAATTCTCCCACAGACCTATCTCTGCGTCTAGACATACTCGATGCACGCTGATGTGGGAGTAGGATGGATTGCAAAGTTCGGAGAGAGAATCTATGAGCAATTCTGGCAAGGGCAGGCCCAGCTACAACCGTCGCAGCGTTCTCAAGTCCTCTTTGGCAATGCTGGCCGGCAGCGCTCTAGGCCGGACTGCGGAAGCCGCAGAGCCCGCGATCAAAAATGTGAATCCAGCCTCCAGCCCCTCGACATTGAGGATCACCGACATGCGCTATGCGGTGGTCGTCAAGCCGGGCCCAAGCCCCTGCGTTCTCATCCGGATCGACACTAACCAGGGCGTTTACGGCCTCGGCGAGGTGCGCGATATCGCAGGTCCACAGTACGCCATGGTATTGAAGAGCCGCATTGTCGGCGAGAATCCTCTGAACATCGACTTTCTCTTTCAGAAGATTGCCCAGTTTGGCGGCAACGCCCGCCAGGCCGGTGGGGTGTGCGCGGTCGAGATGGCGCTTTGGGACATTGCAGGCAAGGTCTACAACATTCCTGTCTACCAGATGCTCGGCGGCAAGTGGCGCGACTCGATCCGCATCTACGCCGACACGACCGAGTCACGGGATCCGAACGAGTACGGGCGGCGCGCCAAAGAACGCAAGGCGATGGGCCTGACCTGGATGAAGATGGATCTGGGCATCAACGTCTTAGATGGAATCCCTGGCACCGTGATGCGGCCTGCCGGTCAGGATAAGTGGGAGTTGCACGATCAACCTCATCCTTTTCTCGCTACCGAAGTCACCGACAAAGGCATCGATCGGCTGTGCGAGTATGTTGCCGCGGTGCGTGACAACATCGGCTATGACATGCCCTTGTCAATGGATCACCTCGGCCACATTGGCGTAAAGTCTGTCATCCGCCTCGGCAAGGCGTATGAGAAGTTCAATCTGGAATGGATGGAGGATGTGATTCCCTGGTACTACACCGATTTGTTGAAGGAGATTCAGCAAGCCAGCCCAACTCCCATTTTGACCGGAGAAGACATCTACCAATTCTCAGACTTCGAGACGCTCTGCAAGGAACATGCGGTCGATAAGATTCACCCCGACCTGGCTACCTCGGGCGGGATTCTCCAAACTCACCACATCGGCGACATGGCATTCAGGTATGGCGTACCCATGGCGATGCATTTCGCGGGAACCCCGGTGTCATGCATGGCGTCCGTTCACTGCGCCGCCGCGACACGGAACTTTTTGGCTCTCGAAAACCACTCGCTCGATGTACCGTTCTGGCAGGATCTGGTAACGGGAATTGAAAAGCCCATTGTCAACAAGGGCTTCATCAAGGTTCCGGAGAGCTCCGGCCTGGGCGTGACCCTGAACGACGACGAGGTGAAGCGCCATCTGAAGCCCGGAACTGGATACTTCGAACCCACGCCGATGTGGGACCAACCGCAGTCGTGGGATGACGCGCTGTTCAGCTAGTGCTGGCCTGAACATCTCCCGAACCGGCCGTGTGCGGAACGGTCGGCGCGGGACGAAGCTGAGTTACGCGTACCTCTACACTTTGCGGAATTCGATCCGGCCTTTGGCGATCGGAAGCCCGAGCACTTCAATGCGTTTCAGGTCGCGCGTGCCAATGCCCTGGTCCTCAGCCAGCCTCAGCGTGTTGTCGCAGTGCTCAAAGGGAGGAGTACCTCGGTCGGCCATCGGATCAAAGCCCATCAACGCGGCACAAACAGCGTCGGTGGTGACGCAATTTGTGCCCGCAATCAACAAACCGGGAGGAACCGCCCGCATCCTTTTTACCCACGGACCTTCGCCACCCGCTACGGTTTCAATGCCATCGATAATACTCAGGTGAATGGGCCGGGCTGCTACCAGATCGACAGTCACCCGCGGGACGCGATAGCCGGGGTTACGCGGCGAGTGCGGGTCAAGCTCTGGCAGCGCGCTTCGGGAAGGTTGGCGGTTGCCGTTGTGCAGCATGGTCCGTGCTCCACCTGCCTCGCGACTCGGCTCATCCACACCGGCGGTTTCGCCGTAGATTGTGGTAGGCGTAATGCCGAACAGATTTTTCATCGCTCCCGTCAGGCCGGCCGTGCTGTGCTCCTTCAGCTTGGCAAGCGAGACAAAGACATCGCAGTCTTTGTAGGAGCGATTCAGATCGTAGGCCTGAAACAATAGGCCGCCGCCCGGGACCCAAAGCCGTGTGTACTTTTTCGAGGGGCCCGCGAAGTTTGTGTTTTCCAGCTCTACACCGGAAGCGGCAGTGGTGAAATCCGAGACCCGCCAGCCGGCCTGGGAAAGAAACTCCTCAAGCGTATGTGCCCTGGATGAGGTTGGGCTCTCGAGCAGCCTTATACGGCGTGCTCCGGCGTTGCCAAGCAGGTGAACCGTGGCGCGCAAAACATGTGGATTCACCCAGTAGGTTTGTCCCTGTGTCATGCCCTTGAATCGCTGCGTGGAACTTCCCGTCACGTTAATCTTGACCGCAACGGTTTTGCCGCTGACCAGCTTTCGCAGGCCACCCAGTTGGTCGAACATCGTGGCAAGAGTTGTGACCACTTCTGGACCGTAGTTGGAACATCTGGCGACGGCGACAGGCGCCGTGGGAGCAGCACTGGCGGCAAAAACTCGGCTTGGCGCAAGATACAATCCTGCCGCTGCTGCGCCCAAGCCATGAATCAGTTCTCTCCGATTGAGGTCCCTTCTCATATTGCCCCCTGTCCTTACGGCTTCGATCCTTGGTTCAGATGGTAATCCGACTTCCGCCATTTTGGCTCGAATAGTTACAAGTGTTCAATAATCCAAAATCGATCTGCGTAGGCAGGTACGATGAACGGCCCTCATCCAATGCGCTCATTGGTCGGCGTTCCAAAAGTACGGAACGTCCGCGGTGCCGGCAACTTAGTTCAAACGCCATATCTCCAGGAGCGATTCTCGGTTGATGCTCAAAATCTCCGCCTTCGCGTTCGTTAAGCGCGAGACAGTAGAATTTATATAGCACCTTGAAATTGCTTTGGAACAGGACCAGATGCAGGACACAAGTACCAGAAAAATTGAGCTATTCGACACCAGTCTTCGGGATGGGATGCAGCAACCTAATCTCGAAATCTCCATACCCAACGCAATCAGCCTGCTGCAGCGCATGGGCAGTTTTGGCGTGCATTATGCGGAAATTGGATTCGCAGGCGCGAATCAATTTGTCGGAGACCTGACGCGCGCTCTTGGTTCGATCGATACGCGGGCGACGAAACTCGCGCTGTTTGGCAGGACCCGCGGTCGTGGCACCAAGGTGGAGGAATGGCCGGACGTCCAGTTCATGGTGCGCCATAAGGACCGGGTCTCGGTCGCTGTCGTCGTCGTCAAATCCAGGCTGCTGGATGTCGTTCGGTCATTGGAAACGACACCGGAAGAAAACCTGCGCATGGTCTACGAGACCATCGCCTGTCTGCAGGACAACGGTCTTGAAGTGATCGTAGACCTGGAACACGCAATGGATGCTGCGTGCGGTCGCCGGGAAAACGGTGCTCCTTGCGATGCGGAATTCAGCAAACGCAGTCTGGATTATTTCAACCAGATCACGGCACAATGTGTTCGCCAGAATGTAAGCCGGCTGGTTGTTTGTGACACTACGGGCGGTGCCGGCCCGGAAGAAGTGACCCAGGTGATGAGCTGCTTGACTTGGGCATATCCCAACCTGAAATTCGGATTTCATGGCCACACGGACCGTGGTCTGGGAGTTGCCAATACTCGGGCTGCTATTTTCGCCGGCGCGGCGCAGGTTCAGGGCACGCTTGTCGGAACCGGGGAACGGTGCGGCAACGTGAACCTTACAACCGTGATTGGAAGCATGCAATTGAGAGGCGAGGCGGAGTTTGTCTCGCCCGAATCGCTGACCGGCCTGACTGGCCTGGCACACACTGTGTACGGCGCCATAGAACTG
>JAJYSL010000130.1 GCA_021793595.1 Acidobacteriota bacterium | reverse complement strand
CCGATCTCGAAGAAACACGCCCGTGCCGAACTGCAACACTCGTTCCGGCAACGGATCGCCGGCGGCTTGCGGCGCCAGATCCGGATGGCTCTGCAGAAATTCCGCATTCAATCGCGGCAAGGTTTCCTTCATCGACAATTCCATATCCGTTGCCCTACTCCCTCCGCAATCGGCAATGCCTCATTCGGACCGGCGATTTTCCAGGATCGCGTGATACCGCCGCATTCCACGCTCCAAATTTGTGTCGTCAAAAACCGCAAGCTTCGATTGTATGACCTCACCCCACTGCCGCGTGACCGTCAATTTCCATCCCTGTGGCACCCTCTTGCCTCGCGATGGAATCCTAGTTGCTGGAAGAAAATTTGCTCTCTACATGAGGACAGCCCGTGGCGCGTCCCTATTGGTCCGGCCAACTTCAAATCTCCCTGGTCTCCTTCGGCGTTTCTCTGTTCCCGGCCACTGAGCCGGCCAGTGAAATTACCCTGCATCAAATCGATCGCAAAACCGGAGAACGAATTCGCCACAAGAATGTCGCCGAAGACCGCGAGTCCGTCGATCGGGCCGATATCGTCAAAGGATATGAGGTCAGCAAAGGAGAATACGTTCTCCTCGAGCCGGATGAAATTGCCCACCTGAGAATTCCCAGCAAGAAGACCCTGCAGATCGTCCAGTTCGTTGACACAGCTGAGATCGATCTCACCTTCTTCGAAAAGCCCTATTTCGTCGTCCCACAAAACGACGCTCAGGCGCAGGCCTTCGCCGTCATCCAAAAAGCGCTGCGGGAAACAGGCAAGGCCGGCCTGGGAGAAGTCGCTTTCGCGGGCCGCGAGCACCTGATCGCCCTGCTGCCGCCCAGCAATCCTAAATCGCGCGGTCTCATGGCCTATACCCTGCGCTATGCAGCCGAGTTGCGCGATGCCGCCGAATATTTCTCCGACATCAAAGAGCAAAGCATCGACAAGGATCAGCTCGCCTTGGCAAAAGAATTGATTCGCCGCAGCACCGCAAAATTCAATCCCTCGAAATTCGTCGACGATTATGAAGTCGCGCTGCGCGAGCTGATCGATGCCAGGAAGGAGCATCATCCCATTCCGCAGGAGGAGAAAGCGCCGAAGCGCGCCAAGGTCATCAACTTGATGGATGCTCTGCGCAAGAGCCTCGACCACCCTGAAATCGCATCCGACAGCCGTAAATCGGCTGCCTCGAAACACACTCCCGCGGCCCGCAGAAGCAAATCCAAAATCGGCGGCCTCAAGCTCGTCAAGCCGCCCTCGCGCCGTAAAAAGACCGCTTAGCCCATGAAGACCGCACCCCGCAAAAAGCCATCCTTGCCCGCACGCAGCTCCGATGCCGTCGATCGCCAGCTCGCCCGCTACCGTTCCATGCGCAACTTCGACGCCACTGCGGAGCCCCGCGGAAGCTCAGCCAAAAAGTCGAAACAATCCGCGACTGCCAAAGAGTCCTCGCTGCCCTTCGTCATTCAAAAGCACGCGGCCATGCGCCTCCATTACGATTTTCGTCTGGGCTGGCGCGGCGTTCTGAAAAGCTGGGCCGTCACCAAAGGTCCCAGCTATTATCCCGGCGACAAGCGGCTCGCGGTCCAGGTCGAAGATCATCCCATTGAGTACGGCGGCTTTGAAGGCATCATTCCCAAGGGCCAGTACGGCGGCGGCACCGTCATGCTGTGGGACCAGGGAACCTGGGTGCCCCACGGCGATGTGGATGAGGGGCTGGCCAAGGGGCACTTGAAATTTACTCTGTACGGGAAAAAGTTGCATGGCGACTGGGCTCTGGTCCGCATGGGCGGCAAGGCTGACCAGGAAACAAAACCGAACTGGCTCCTCATCAAGGAACACGATGGCAATGAACGCGGCCCAGACGATCCCACTGTTACGGAGGAAGAACCCAACAGCGTTGTCACTGGGCGCGACCTGGATGCCATTGCGGCCAATCAGGATCACGTGTGGGATTCGCAAGGCAGTCGGCGCCAGAAGGCCAGCAAAAAATCGCCTCCCGCCGCGCCGAAAAAGTTGTCGTCCGCTTCCGCCAAAAAGTCGTCGCGCGCATCGCACGACACCAGGTCTCCCGTTGCAAAGCGCGCGAATTCACCTGCTGTCTCGCCGCTCCAGCTTGACCTGAAAGGCACTCCGCAGGAATCTCTCCCGAAATTTGTGCCGCCGCAATTGGCCACGCAGGTCGCGGAAGCCCCCGCCGGTTCCGAGTGGATCCATGAGTTGAAGCTCGACGGCTATCGCATCCAGGGCCACATCGAAACTCCGCGCGGGAAAAAGTCTCCCACCGCGACTCTCCTCACGCGCGTCGGTCTCGACTGGACCCATCGCATGCCCGATATTGCCGCAACCCTGGCAAAATTACCGGTCGAATCCGCGCTTCTCGATGGCGAAGTAGTGGTCTTCGATGCCGAAGGGAAAACCAGTTTTGCGGATCTGCAGGCAGCGTTTCAAGAAAGCAAGAAGAAGACCCTCACCTACGTCATCTTCGATCTGCTCCACCTGAACGGACACAATCTGCGCGGTCTTCCGCTGGTGCGGCGCAAGGAAATTCTGGAGCAAATCCTGGCCCGCGCCACGGCGGCCGACAAAGACGCAGCCACCCTTCGTTACAGCCAACATCTGGGGGCGCGGGGAGCCCAGGTCTTTCAACACGCTTGCAAGCTCGGCGCGGAAGGCATTGTTTCGAAAAATGCTTCCGCGCCCTATTCGTCCGGTCGAAGCGGTACGTGGCTCAAGATCAAATGCGTCCGGCAGCAGGAGTTTGTCATCGGCGGGTTTACTCCGCCATCCAAAACCGGCGTGGGAATCGGCGCTCTCCTGCTCGGCTATTATCGCGACGACAAGTTGATCTATGCCGGCCGCACCGGCACCGGATTCACCCAGCAGGCGCGCCGCGACATGCGCCAGCGTCTGGAAGAAATTCGTCAGCCGTGCCCAGCTTTTGCCGCCGTTCCAGCGGATGCCTCTCGGGATGCCCAATGGGTCCAGCCCGGGTACGTGTGCGAGGTAAAGTTTGCCACCTGGACCGCCGACAATCTGGTGCGTCAGGCATCGTTCCAGGGGCTGCGCGAAGATAAGCCCGCCACGCAAGTCACGCGTGAGCAGCCCGTCGATGCCCCCACGAATCACCGCTCACACAAAAAGAAAAATCCTCCGTCGGCTGCCGCCAAAACTTCGCCCAGTAAACGCACCGCCGCCAACTCCCTCGCGCCAGCCCGCCGTGCCCGCAGCTCTGCCCCACGCTCCACTGTGGCAAAAAACAACCCGCGCCCTTCCGCCAACTCACAAGATGCATTTCCCATTCCTCTTACCCATCCTGACAAGCAGGTGGATGAAGAATCCGGTCTGACCAAGCGCGAGCTGGCTGACTATTTCTGGTCCGTGCGCGACCACATGTTGCCGCACATCGTCCATCGCCCGCTCAGCATCGTTCGCTGCCCGCAAGGCAGCACCAAGCCCTGCTTCTTTCAGAAACATGTCACGGAAAATCTGCCCGAAGGGATCGAGGGCATTGATATCCGAGGACGCCGCAGCGGCGTGGTCGAGTCCTACATCACGCTCTCCGGCGAGCTGGGCCTGGCCGGACTGGCGCAGATGGGCGTCCTGGAGATTCATCCCTGGGGCTCTAGCAACACAGACATCGAAAAGCCCGATCGTCTCGTGTTCGATCTGGATCCGGACGAAGCCATCCGTTGGGCCACGCTGGCCGAAAGCGCGAAAGAAGTTCGTTCTCGACTGAAGCAATACAAGCTGGAGAGTTTTCTGAAAACCACGGGCGGCAAAGGGCTGCATATCGTGGCTCCAATCCAGCCAGAACACGAGTGGCCCGTCATCAAGGAGTTTGCGCTGGCCATCGCTCGTCAGATGGAAGCCGACAACCAAGATCTCTATCTCATCAAGATGACCAAGGCCGCACGACACGGAAAAATCTTCGTCGATTATTTGCGCAATGAACGAGGAGCAACCTCTATTGCGCCCTTTTCGCCCCGGGCTCGCCATGGCGCGCCATGCGCGGTTCCATTGGATTGGAAGGAACTCGATGCTCGTAAGCCGCCGCGATTCCTGGTTGCGGATTTTCCCGAATGGAAGACTCGCCTGCGGCATGATCCATGGAAAGCAATGCTCAGCAAACGTCAATCCATTCCCGTCGACGCTCTGGAGCGACTTACTTCCGGTCCGGCGTCCGGTTCACGTCATTCGGTGCTGAAGGATTGATTCCCCCTTTTTCCGTCTCGGGCGTGGGACTCCGCACCGCAGGATCGCCACCCGGTCCGGCGGTAGCGGGGCTCTTGCCATCGTAGCCGGACGGCTGCACCGAATGTTTCTGCTCCTCCTTGCGATGCTCAACCTTGTCGCTATCCGTGTTCCCCATGCTTCCTCGCTCTCCAAAATCGGCAAAAACTCCCGCCGGCGGCAACCCGTGCCGCTTAGGTTCATGGATGCGCTGGGGAGAGAACAGGTGGCTTAGGGCAAATTCTTCGCGCTAATGCCCGCGGAAGACCTGGATCAGGAGCCAGCCATTCAAGGCGGCGATAAAGACGGCCGAAGACCACCCAAGAATGCGCAGCCCGATTCCGTTCACGAACTCACCCATCTTCTCCCGGCTGCCGGTGAAGGCGACCAGCGGGAATACGGCAAAGCTTAATTGCATGCTTAAGATCACCTGACTCAAAATCAGCAATCGCGCCGTGCCCGACATGCCCCATAACGCCGTCACAATCACCGTTGGCACAATCGCCAACAGGCGAGTGAGCAACCGTCGCTGCCAGGGAGGCAGCTTCAGATTTAGAAAACCTTCCATCACCACCTGGCCCGCCAATGTGCCTGTCACCGTCGAATTTTGTCCGGAAGCCAACAACGCAACTGCAAACATGGTGCTGGCTCCGGCCACGCCCAGCAGTGGGGTTAGCAGCTTGTATGCCTGGCCGATCTCCGCCACTTCGTCGTGGCCGCTGCGATGGAAGACGGCAGCCGCCACAATCAAAATGGCGGCATTCACGAACAACGCCAGGGTCAGTGCAACCGCGGAATCCAGGTTCGCCAGCCAGATCGCCTCGCGCTTGCCTTTCGAGGTGCGCGGATAATCCCGCGTCTGCACAATCGAAGAGTGCAGATACAAATTGTGCGGCATCACCGTTGCCCCCAGAATGCCGATCGCAATATAGAGCATGCCTCCATTGGTCAGAATTGCATGCGAGGGAATCAGCAAATTCCAGGCGATGGCGCCCCATTGCGGATGCGAGAAAAAAATCTCAATGGCGAACATCACGCCGATGGTGGCGATCAACACCATCACTACCGCTTCCAGATAGCGGAATCCTCGGTTCTGCAGCAGCAGAATCAGCAGGACATCGAGACTCGTGATCAACACGCCCGCCAGAAGCGGAACGCCGAACAGAAGCTGCAAAGCAATCGCAGAGCCGATCACCTCCGCCAGGTCGCAGGCTGCAATCGCAATTTCGGCGAAGATCCAAAGTGCAATGTTGATGCGCCTGCTGTAATGTTCGCGGCAGGCCTGGGCCAGATCGCGCTCGGTGGCCACCCCGAGCTTCACCGAAAGACCCTGCAGCAGAATCGCCAGCAGATTGGAGATCATGATGGCGAATAACAGCTTATAGCCGAAGCTGGATCCGGCGGCCAGGTCCGTGGCCCAGTTGCCCGGGTCCATATAGCCTACGGAGATAAGGAAGCCGGGACCGATAAACCCAAGCGCCCGCCGCCAAAGATGGGGAGAATTCGAAACCGGCACGCTGGAAAACACGTCCGGCAGGGAAGGCCGGCGTGACGGCGATACCGATTCAACCTGGGATGGGGCTCCTGGCATGCTGCGAAATCAACCTCTTACTGCAGTATGCCACAGGTGATTAACGATAGTTAATTGGAAATGTTAATTCGTGCTCACCGCTTACGCCGCTTGACCCAGACTTTTTCGGCCGCGGGCCTTCCAAGTGTGATGGTTCCGGAAGGCGTTTGGATGGTTACGGTCTCATCGTAGTTTCGCTCCAGCACCTGCACCCGCGCATCCGGGCCTATGCCGGAATGGTGCAGAAACATCAGCAGTTTGGGGTCCCGCTCGTACAAGCAAGACACGGTGTATTTGGCATCCTGCACGGCGTCGAATAGCGGCACCAGGCCGCGTTGGCGCAGCTCTTCCGGACTTTCCGGAAGAATGGAATTGCCGTGCGGGCAGGTGCCCTTTTCTCCAAGTTTTTCGATCAACTTGGCTTCAAAGGCCGGAGAAACCGCATGTTCCAGGCGCTCCGCCTCATCGTGTACGCGATACCAATCCATGCCGAACATTTCCGACAACATGCGCTCGATCAGATGATGACGCCGCGCGGTGTGATAGGCGGTTTCTTTGCCTTTGGGCGTCAGGCGCACAATGCCGTCGGCTTTTACTTCCACGTAGCCATCGCGCTTCAAACGCTTCAGCGCCATGGTAACGGCGGGCGGCGAAACCGAAAGCCAATGGGCCAATGTAGACGAAATGACGGTCTGGCCTTCCGATTCGGCCTCCAGAATGGCCTTCAAATAATCCTCTTTGGAAATGGTGATGGCTTCTTTCGTCATGCGTTCCGGCTCCGGAGCGAGCAAGCTGCCGCCTCTCGCCATGGTATTCCATGGCGAGAGGCGGAGAAATTTCCAGGCATTCTGGGGTGAGATTCCAGGGGACAGAGCGGGGCCGAAAAACTGGTTGCCTTGGCAACTATCTTCGTCAAAAAAGAAGCCATCTGGTTGCTAAGGCAACCAGTTTTTCCGGGGGTTGCCGCATCGAAAATTAAAGTCCGAATCGGTGGCGCAAAATGGTTCCGGCCGGAGTCTCAATTTTCTCCCGGGAGCAGGTCGATCGCCCCTCGGAGGCGAGCCGGAAAGGGATTTTCGCTGTGAGACAGACGGGGATACACGGTGGATCCATGGCGGACGGATGACGGAACCTTTCCAATCGCGCCCGCGAAGGCATAAAATGGTTACTTCAGCTCACTCCCTGCGCTACGGAAAGCGGCCCGGGTGGCGATTTGCGCGCGCCTGGACCATTTCCTTGTGACGGCGAACACCGACGACAAGCGATTTGGCGTGAGAATATGCTGAAAACGAAGAGTGAGATGTGGACGAAGCGAGATTCCAGATGACGGTACCCGTATACGTTCCAGCGGTTCTATTCGGGAGTGCCGCAGGCGGCTCTGCCTACAATTTTCAGTTGCAATGACAAACGTCGGTCTTTGGCCGGCGTTTTTTTTGAATTTAGAACGGGGACAGGCAGAAGCCTGTCCTGAACGCAGTGGAGATTGCCGGATCGCGTCTGGTGCGGTCCGCGGAAGAACATGAGGAGCGAGGATTTTCCAATGAGTGCGAGCACCCTAGAAATACCCACGACTGCAGCTGCCAAGGAACATAAATCGGCGGCAGGCTCAAAAAAAACCAAGATTCAGTATGCCTATTTTTTTGGCGGCGGATCCGCCGAAGGCCACGGCGCCATGAAAGAGGTGCTGGGCGGCAAAGGCGCCGGACTGGCGGAGATGACCAATGCCGGCCTGCCGGTCCCTCCAGGTTTCACCATCCAGACGGAAGCATGCCGGGAATACATGAAGGGTGGGCTGAGCCCGCAGGTCGATGTGCAGATGGACGCGGCGTTGCAGCGGCTGGAAAAGCTGCAGGGACAAAAGCTGGGCGAGGGACAAAATCCTTTGCTGGTGTCGGTGCGCTCGGGCGCGAAGTTTTCCATGCCGGGCATGATGGACACCATCCTGAACCTGGGATTGAACGACAAATCGGTGGAAGCGCTATTGAAAAACACCAACAATGCGCGTTTCGCCTACGACTCCTACCGTCGCTTGATTCAAATGTTCGGCAATGTGGTTCTGGACATCGAGAAGGCATTTTTTGAAGAGGTGTTTGACGGAATCAAGAAGAAGAAGGGCGCGAAGCTGGACATGGATCTGGATGCCAAAGCGCTCCAGGAAGTGATTGCGGAATACAAGAAGGTGGTGCGCAAGCATGCCAAGATCGATTTTCCGCAGGACCCGCACACCCAACTGGTGATGGCGCGCGACGCCGTGTTCCGCTCATGGAACAATGCCCGGGCGAAGACCTATCGCCGCATTAACCATATCGACGACATGCTGGGCACGGCGGTCAATGTGCAGGCGATGGTGTTCGGCAACCTGGGAGAGACCAGCGGCACGGGCGTGGGTTTCACCCGCAACCCAGCCACGGGCGAGAACAAGTTTTTCGGCGAGTACCTGCTGAACGCCCAGGGCGAGGACGTCGTTTCCGGCATCCGCACGCCGCAGCCGATCAGCGAACTGCAGCGGCAGATGCCCGACGTTTTCCACCAACTGCAAACCCTGACCAACAAGATGGAAAAGCACTATCGCGATGTGCAGGATTTTGAATTCACCATTCAGGACGGCAAGCTGTACATGCTGCAGACGCGCAATGCCAAGCGCACGGGCCTGGCCGCGGTGCATATCGCCATCGACATGGTCGGGGAGAAGCTGATCACGGAAGAAGAGGCGATTTTCCGGGTCGAGCCGAACCAGCTTTACGATTTTCTTGTTCCCCGGCTGGATGAGAAGAACAAGAAGGTGGAAGTTCTGGCCACCGGCCTGCCAGCTTCGCCGGGCGCGGCTGTGGGCCAGATCGTCTTCAGCGCCGAGGAAGCAGTTCGCGTCTCGCGAAACGGAAGCATGAAGTCGGTGATCCTGGTGCGTTCGGAAACCACGCCGGAAGACATTGCTGGAATGGAAGTTGCGGCCGGAATATTGACGGCGCGGGGCGGCATGACCAGCCACGCGGCGGTGGTAACGCGCGGCATGGGCAAGTGCTGCGTGGCCGGCGCCGGCGACATCAACGTGAGCGAGAAGAACCTGGAAATGCGGGTGAAGGGAAAGGTGCTGAAGCAGGGCGACTGGATTTCGCTGGACGGCACCACCGGGCGCGTGATCTTTGGCAAGCTGGGCATCCTGCCGGCCTCGCCGGACGATCCAGCGCTGGTGCGCTTCATGTCCTGGGTGGACCCGCTGCGCAAGCTGCGGGTGCGCGCGAATGCGGACATTCCGCGCGATGCCAAGCAGTCGATCCAGTTCGGCGCCGAAGGCATTGGCCTGTGCCGGACGGAACACATGTTCTTTGCCGAAGACCGGCTGCCCCATATGCAGGCCATGATTCTGGCAGACAATCTGAAGGAGCGTCAGGCCGCGCTGAAGAAACTGTTGCCGATGCAGCGCGCCGATTTCACGGGGCTGTTCAAAGCGATGAATGGGCTGCCGGTTACGGTTCGGCTGCTGGATCCGCCGCTGCATGAGTTTCTGCCCAAGCGGGAAGACTTGCTGGTGGAAATTGCCCGGCTGGAGATCCAGAAGCCGCGTTCTCCGAAGTTGAAGGAGCTGCGCACGCTGCTGGCCCGGGTGGAAGAACTGCACGAAACCAATCCCATGCTGGGACTGCGCGGCTGCCGTTTGGGCATCGCGTATCCCGAGGTGACGGAGATGCAGGCGCGCGCCATTTTTGAGGCAGCGGTCGGCATCAAGAAGACGGGCAAGGACGTGCATGTAGAAGTGATGGTGCCGCTGATCAGCACCATTGAAGAGATGAAGAACCAGGCGACGATTATCCGCCGGGTGGCGAAGCAGGTATTCGACGAGAAGGGCGTCAGCGTGGACTTTCTGGTGGGAACCATGATCGAGCTGCCGCGCGCCGCGCTGGTTGCGGATCAGATTGCGCAGGAGGCGGAGTTCTTCAGCTTTGGGACCAACGACCTGACGCAGACGACCTTCGGCATCTCTCGCGACGACATCAACCAGTTCCTGCCGTCTTACATCCAGCAGGGAATCTTCAAGCACGATCCCTTTGCGGTGCTGGACCAGGAAGGCGTGGGCCAGCTGGTGAAGGGCGCTACCGCCAAGGGACGCGAGTCGCGGCCGACGCTGAAAGTGGGCATTTGCGGCGAGCATGGCGGCGAACCGGAGTCGGTGAAGTTCTGCCACCGGATCGGGCTGAACTATGTGTCGTGCTCTCCGTTCCGGTTGCTGACGGCGCGGCTGGCAGCGGCGCAGGCAGCGGTGGAAGAGGCGAAGGCGAAGAAATCGGGTGGAAGCTCGTTGGGAGACACTCGCTAGCGCAGCTTCTGTATCTGTTCGTGTGGGATACGTCCGCATGCTGTTTTCCTGACGGAAAACTGCATGCGGATTGTTTTTTGGGGGGAGGATATTTTTGGAGTAGTCGTGCTCAGCTTAAGCCGTGCGAGTTAGGATGGGAACTTCCAGTCCGCCCCGGTTCGAGCAATGCTAATTGCACCATGGGTAGGAGATTGAAATATGGGTCAATGGGATTCTGAGAGCCGCGCGCCGTCTCGCCATCCCATTGCCTACCGTGGAACCCGCTCCGCAGATTCTTTTTTTCGCTCCCGTCCTTGGAGCCACGCCAGCGATTACTATAGCCTGAGAAAAGCGCACTTGAAATTACGTTCGGCAATCCAGCCTGCGCGGAGGTCATTTGCTCTATTGGCTTCTCTATCAGAAGTTATTCGTCTACATCCATGCATTCCGCGTCTTTCGCTACCTGACGATCCGCACCGCGTTTGCCACTCTTACTGCGCTGCTCATCGGCCTGCTCATCGGCCCCTATCTGATTGAAAAGCTGCGCGAGTTTCAAATCGGCCAGTTCATTCGCGAGGACGGCCCCAAAGACCATCAGAAGAAAGCCGGCACCCCCACCATGGGCGGCTTGCTGATTTGCGTCGCAATTTTAGTCCCCACGCTGCTCTGGAGCGATCTCTCCAACCCTCTCGTCTGGCTGGCGGTGCTGGCGCTGGTCGGCTTCGGAGGCATCGGCTTTGCCGACGACTACATCAAGGTGGTCCATAAGCGAAATCTCGGCTTGACCGCCCGCGTCAAATTCGGCGCTCAGGTCGCCGTTGCCGCATTGATCGCCGTTTTTCTGCTCCTGCTGCGCAGCAAGGGAGAGTATTCCACCCGCCTGA
>JAJYSL010000129.1 GCA_021793595.1 Acidobacteriota bacterium | reverse complement strand
GCCTTCGAGAGACTGCCCCACTGTTTCGCAAACGCCTCATGCACCGGCATCCCCTCCGGAATCCCTTCCGGCAGGCCGCCAAGAGGAGCCGGATCCCGGTGGAGAGTCGCGCTGGGATCGAAAAACGTGATGCTGTACGTCCCGGGGATGACAGGTTTGGAATGCGTAAATGCTTCCGGATGACGGCGAGCCCAAGGAGTGCTCTCTCCGTAGGCCCACAACCAGGGAGTAGTCAGCGCTCCCACTTTGAACTCAGGAATCCCGCGCTCTGCGCCGGCTTTCCGCAACGTGACGAACAACTCTTTCAGGTCGCAATACGTCCATGGTTCGTATCCATGCCGCTTGATATCGATGGGCTGCGCGAAGCGTTTCTTCCACTCCTTCTCGCGCTGCGCCCAGTCGCCGGTCAGCGGCCCAGTCTCTGCTACCCATTTCTCCTCACCACTCCCTGTCGGCAGAGTGATCCGCTGATCCAAAGCCCCGGACCAATCCATAATGTAGTCGACCATCCATCCAATGTTCAGAATGACACCACAATCGCCTTCCACGCCCTGATAAATCGGCAAGTACCGGTCCCAGAACTCTATGACCGATCCTGCAATGTCCTTCAACTGGAACCAATACAGGTCGATTTCCAGCCAGCGATCACCGGGCACGGCGCCAGCGATCGGTTGCGAAGCATTCCCGCTCACGGCATCTGCCAGCACGTGGCCACTCAACCTGCCACTGGCAACAAGTCCTGCCAACGTTCCCAGCAAGAGTTCCCTTCGATTCATCCTTTTCTTGTCTCCTCTCCTTGACGACAAACTGCTATTTGTGACCCGGGCATAAACGACACAGTACGGATGGCACCGGGGTTTCCAAAGGACTGTTGTCTTCTGTTAACCTCCGGTCCAGTCCAAAGATTTGTCGCCCAGAAGAATAAACAGCGCATTTCAGCTTATCCGATCAACCCACTTTCACGCCTCAAAGGTCTTTCCGTTCCCACAAGTGGACGTATATCTGTTCCATCCAACTGTGACTGATGATGCTGAGCTTCCCAGGACTCAGTTCCACAACTTTGGCGCCGTCGTGATTCGAAAACCGGTTGTCGATCGGGAAGCGGCCCCAGGTAATCCCCTTCGCGTCGGCCTTCTTGTAGACATAGAGCCGACTCTGACTGCGGTAAGGCTTGAACGGATCGTGCTCGCCCACGACTACTTCTATTTCTCCGTCCCCATCTAGGTCTCCAATGCCGAGGGAATGCGGAGAGCGGATTCTGTCGATGAAATGCACGTTGAACTTCCGATTCCGTGGGCTGCCCGTATTCTCCAACCAGCCCACTGGCGAGAATCCAGCTGCCATTGCATTCTTGCTCCAGTCGACATCTTCTACCGTGAAGAGAATGTCTGGACGGCCATCGCCATTCACATCCGTGATTGCCGTGCGGGCAATCATGTCAAGGTTCTTGGAATGCAGATACTCGGGATCGATGAGTAAATGTGGCTCGAATTTGCCGTTGCCCATATTCTCGATCCAATATGGGCCGGCCACGACGTCGAGCTTGCCGTCGCCGTCCAGATCGTAGACATGGAGCTCTTCGCCGTAAGGAATATCTGCGATCACACTCTTACGCCACGGGCTCTGCTTGGGATCGTCGGGCACCTCGAAGATTTGAGGAGGATTATGAGTGTGATCGTGATATCCACATACGAGCGCCAGTCTGCCTCCAGGGAGCAGCGGGCCGATGGTGTTGCCGTGCGGCCAGTCTCCGTCGCCGGTGCCGATGACATGTTCTTCCCAGAGTTCCTTGTCCGGATCGATGGACTTCAGCCACACTAGGTCGCTGCAGAGCGCATCATAAAATCCCTTTCCCTCGCTGCCGGCCTTGGGTTTGATGCCGATCAACTCCACCTTCCCGTCGTTGTCCAAATCGTACGCGTTGATGATCTGCGCGACTCCGGGAATCGTGTGCCGTTCCCAGTTGGGGTTCTTGTACCACCATGCTCCGCACAAGATGTCGCGCTTGCCGTCGCCATCCACGTCGACGGCATGAATGTCGATGCCGGTATAAGGCTTCTCACGGTCCACAAATACATGCTTGTATCGAGCGAGGGCGGTGGGCTTTTCACGGGGACGCCACATCTGCACCCACCCGGTATAGGGACCTTGTACATTCTCTTTAATAACTTGCGTGGCAGTGACTTGCGCGGCGTGGCCAAAGATTACGTAAGTTCCGGAGTTGTCCAAGTCGACGCGGACCGCCTCGTGTGTGCCCTCGCCCTCGTAGATTAAGTGGCTCCGCCAGGATTTGCCCCCTTCTAGTGCTGCAAATTCGATCAGACGAGCTTGCCAGTTATAGGGGGACCACCAGCCTCCCTCATTCATCTCCCCGGCGAGCACGTGCACTTCTTTCGTTTGGGGGTCATGCCAAGCCCTCAGCGAATGAGAAAAGTTGAGAGGCGCCATAATTGGGTGCTCGATCCACGCAGCGTTAGAATCAGCTGCAATCCGGTTCTCGAACCAGGACAAGCGGCCATCCGGATACTCATCCTCCACGAGGACAACATCCAGATGACCATCGCCATTGATGTCGATTATGGCCGCGCGGCACATCTCGCGAGTGCCAGGCGCCAGGGAATGCGTCGTCCACGGTTCTCCGGAAAATGCGCCGGCACGTGGCGCGGAGAACCAATAGGGTCCGCTGACAATTTCGTCCCTACCATCTCCATTCAGGTCGCCCGCCGCCGTGCCCTCCGCAGAGATGCCCGACTGGACTGTCTGCTTCTTCCATGGTTTGCTCGGATCGGTGGGGATTTTATAAACAAAAAGTCCAGGGGTATCGCAATACATCGCATTAGCGATCAGCTCAAGCTTCCCGTCACCATCGACATCGCCAAAAATGACGTCGTGAGAATGCCCGGCTGAATTGTCATCAAGAACAAACTCCGTCCACGGATCATGCAGATTTGCCCCTGCTTTATACCAGCAGAGTATCCACTTTTCAGGGCCACTCGACTCTGATCGGATCCTTCCGGTGATGATTTCTTTGCGACCGTCGTGATCGACGTCCTCGAGTGCTACACCTACACCCCAATGATGGCCGTGCGCGACGACACCTCTTTCGGAAGTTGATGGCCTGTACCAAAGAATCGCCCCATTTCCAATAATGATGACTTCTGTCTTACCATCTCCGTCGATATCGCCCGCCGCCGTTCCAGCGGTTTCGGTCATATGCGCTGGAACAGCATCGAGGATCACTAACTCCCATTTGTCGCTTCCTCCGGAAGGAAGCTCATCGAATGACCCTTCCAGCGGCGCGAAAGACACTTCCCCTACCGCACGGCCTTCAGATCGAAGTTCCGCCTTGCCCTCTCGTGAGATTCCAGCGACCGTAATGGTTCCTGCCAGCAGCTTGCCAAAATTTCGCCGGTTCATTCGGATCTCCCTTCTGGATCGAAACTATTCGTTCCCCGATGAAAGCATGCCATTCAGAGTGCACATCAACAGCATCTCGATACGGAGTCGCCATCTCTGCGTTCACAGCCACCGTCTTTGGTAAGGACTGGCTTAGTCACGAGGATCTGTGCATACGCTCCGGTGCCGGACCAGACAAAACCAACGATCAGAATCGCCAAGATGTGATGTTTCATCATGACTGGACCAAATCCCGTAATCCGTACTCGACAAAGCAGAGGACCCATCTTGGATTGCGAAGAAGTGCAGGGTATGTCATGCTGCTCCGCAAAACTACGTCCACAGGAAACGCTACTTTGTCAGCTTCGTTACTGTCACACTTTTCAAGTAGTACTTGCCGGGATCGAACCTGAAGTTGAATCCCCATTTGCTGACAAATTGCGAGTCGTAAATCTTCCAGCTCGCTGTAAACCAGTGATCGTTGCCCGGAACCTCATAGACTGGCGCCTTTTTGTAGCCTTCCGTCGACTCGTATACCAGGCTCAGTTGCGCAGGATCGTCAGCGGGATTGCGGCGAACCATAGCTGAGATCTCGATAGGCGTGGGCGTATAGGTCAAGAAATTAGGGTCCACCATAAATACAGTCCCGCCGGGCGCGTCGCCAGACCTGGCGGAGCCGCCGTAGGCGATGACATTCGCCGCCACCGCGTCTCCGGCTTGCAGGTGCAGGCCTTTCTCGATAACGGTAGGCCCCATAGTCACTGAAACAGACCTAGCATGGGTGTAATCGCCGCCCCATGGGAATGGCCGATGCCTGTCAGCCTGAGCTTGTCTTACCAGTTTGGGCGGAGCCCCTATAACGAGAATGGGCTTGACTGTTAGCTCATACGTGGACTTCTCAACCGAGTTCCCCGTGGATGGATCCACGATCTCGACAGCATGACCGAAGTCAACGTGATCCGGAGTTGCTTTCGACGCCCAGGTTGCCAAAACTGTCGTCTTCGCACCTTTGAAAACAAAGCCATAATCCTTGTCGTTGAACAGCACCCAACCCAGATACGTGGGATGTGGCCCAAGATACCGGATCATCTGAGCCATGGCCGTATAGGCGGGCCGCGGCGTTCCATTCGCTTCGAGAAGACCCATCGGGCCGCTGTCGCCATCGATGCCTTCGAACCAGTTGATGACCGAAACGCCCTCGGCGATACCCATGCTGTAGGCCTTGACTAGGGCCTCCGCCTGACGATTCGGGTGTTTGGAAGCGTCGTAGCCGATCTCGGTAAACCAGATGGGCACATGTTCCTTGGCTGGGTCCTGGGCCGCCAGCATCTTCCGCACGGTCGGTACAATATGCATATAAACTGCTTCCGTCCCCGCGCCGTCGCCGATACTGCCCAGGATTTCATAGGGGTGGAACGTGATGTAGTCGAAATGGTCCTTCGCTCCCGCTTTAATTGCCTGCTCCAGATAGTTGATATTGACGGACTGGGCGGCCATTCCAATCTGCGCATCAGGATCGACCGCCTTGGCCGCATTGTAGGCGCTCACCACGATCTTGGCGTAGTCCGCCGCTGTCTGGTCGCGTCCTGTGCCGTTGGGCGGTTCGTTCCATACTTCCCAATACTTGATCCTTCCTTTCGCCTGCCTCACCGAATTGGTGACATAGGCAGACCATGCGGGCAAATCTTTAACGGGCAGAGTTCCCGGTGCATCTTTCGTGTCCCCCGGGGGAAGCGCATACAAAATTCCGCCACATTGGATGTGATACTTGGCCGCATACCCAATCTGATTTGGACTGCATGCGCGCATGATTTGAATGCCGATGACGGACATCTGAGGAAACCACTTCGTCAGGTCCTGTGATGTGTGATAGTCTCCGCCGATGCCAAATGGACTGAGTGTTGCGCCAGACGCTGGACCCGATGCCTGAGCGACAGCGCGGTGCAACGGGAATAAACAAAACAGACCGGTCAAAAGGATGCCGACTCCCAGGCTGACCCCGTATACGGGCCTCTCATTGCTGCCAAGACTCGTCAATTCCGTTGACGAACCGTTCCAACTCTTACGCAAGTCAACCTCCGACTTCAGACCGTTGTTTTTATTCGCTGGTGGCTTGCCCATATCCGCCGGGAGCGGAATCCAACCACGAATGCGCCGGAACTCGTCAGCCCGGGCCGTTAATAGAATTCTCCACAGAGGCCGAACCGTGGTTCCCCTGGAGTTTCGAACGTCGCGTTGCAAGATGGAAAAGTAGAAGAGATAGAAGGGGCGTCCGCCGCAAAGCGCCCGCCCCTCCTTGCTAAAGCACAATCACCACTGGAAGCGGGCGCGAAGCTGGCCGACACGGCTCGTTTCTTGTACGCTTGTGACCTTGCCGAATGTACTGTCGCCGATGTAGGTGTCCGGCGCATTGTAGTAATGGCGGTTGAAGACGTCGTAGAACTCGGCACCCAATTCGAGCTGGTATCGCCCATCGGGCCCGAGACCGAAGTGTTTGAGGATACTTACGTTCTCCTGGGCCGAACCGGGGTTCCAGCGAAAATGGTCCCATGTAAACGGCGTGTCGCCGAACGGCGTCACGGCATTCCCTGCCTTGAAGGAAGTCGGGCTGAAGTCGGTGTTACTGGCGGCCGTCGGGTTGAGTAGGTTCAAATGGCCGTGGAAACTGTTCTTCATGTTGGTGGCGCTGGCCCCATTGGCGAAGAAAGCCCTCTGGCTGCTCGAGTAATAGTAAGGCAGTGTGTAAGTGGAACCGAATCTTCCGAAGGGGAGACCGCTTCCATACCAGCCATAGTAACCTAGGGTCCATCCACCGATTGCATAATTCATCAGTCCAGAATCGCGTCCCCATCGCCTGCCTTTTCCGAAGGGCAGGTCATAGGTCAGATACCCTTTCAGCAGATACCGCTGGTCGTTTCCAGTCACCCAATGCGAGGAGCCGATGGAATCTGTCGGACTCTGGAACATCGAGCCCCAGTTGTTGCCGAAGTTGTTCAGGCCATTCTGATTCGTGGTCTGCTTGGAGATCACAAAACTCCAGTCCGCATACAGTCCATAAGAGTTGCGTACATTCACTTCAGTCACGAATGAGTTGTACGCGCTCACCGCCGCCCACTTGGAAAAGTCGCCGATCGTCTCCATCACGAAGTTCGGCGCGGCGAGATATGGGTAGGGCGCGATCGCGGCATACACCGGCCCATTGAAACCTGCATATGGATAGGGAACACCCAACGCAGCAGCCTGGCCCGGGTTAGAGACCGGTGCGTTGATGTTGCCCGCTTCCAACAGCGACTGATACTGGGCAAAGTTGAGCGGCCAGCTCTGGTCCACCGAGTGACCGTAGTCGTGCAGGTTGCCGCCCCTGTTTCCCACATATCTCAGATCCAGCACAATGTTCTTTTCCAGCGCATACTCGACACCGGCATAGAAGGTTTGGGTGTGGCCCAGGTTTCGCATGTCGGGAGCAATGTACATGGGTCGGTTCATATCGCCAAAAGTCGTGGCGGTACTGTTTTGCACCTGCGGGATCGTGTGCCCGGGATATCCATTGCTCCAGTTGTAAACGAAGCCTCCGACGACGGTGGTCAGTTCCTGGTTCAGTCCGACGCTCAACGGGTTCTGGTTGGCCGGGTAGTAGTCCGCGCCTCCAGAGGAGAAGGCGCCCAGCGGAATGTAGAAGACCCCATAGGAGGCGCGGGCGACCAGCTTATTTGTAATCTGATACGCGCCGCCAATGTGCGGTCCAAACTTCACGTAATTGTTCTTTTCAAAGGTAGTGCCGGAATTCTTGGAAAATTCCCACGCGCCTTTGTACGGTGCCCAGTTCGGGTTCGTTTGTGTCAGGTCGAAGTTCTCCCAGGTACCATTCGCCATGTGGCCGGCAAACGTTTCATTCATGGCAACGCCCAAATTCAGCGTGAGCTTCGGATTTACCTTGACGTCGTCCTGGGCGAACAACGTGAGGGTCTTTTGGCGAGGATCGTAGCTTTGCCTCTGCTGTAATTGTGCAAAGTTGACATATCCCAGCATCATATTCGCAAAGCTGCTGCCCACGTACGGGGTCAGACCTGGATCCGTCGGGCCGCCAGTGTCGCTCTGGAAGTTGTATTGCTGCTCGCCCTGGGTGTACGTTGCGGCATTCAACTGATTGGCCGTGAACTCCCCGCCGAACGCGAAGCTGTGGCGTCCCCTCTGCCAGTTCACCGTGTCCTGATAGTGATATGCGTTGTAGTTCATGTAGAGATCCCAGCCAGTGCCAACACTGGTCGTGCTGACACCGTTGACGTTAGAGCCGTTGGCGTTTTGGAAATTTATGTTGGGAAAAACAAAGCCGGACGGCAGGCCATAACTCCCCACATCGGTATGGTTTGCTGCCACCTGAGGCGACATCTGCAGCCCGTAACCGATTGCGAAGGTGTTGGTGAGCGTTGGCTTGAAGGAATAGGTATCGATAATTCGAGCATTGTAATTCTTGTTGCCGAAATTCCAGAAGGAAGCGAATGGGCCTGTTTGGTAATTGAATGGCCCAAAATTTTCCAGCGCCATCGCATCCAGAAAGTCGAGGGAAGCGCTGAGATGATGCTTCTGTGAAAAATTCTGATCGAGTTTGATGTCGAATATCTTTTTCGTAAACTGGGGCTGCCCAGCAATGACGGTCGGGAAGTTGCCTCCAATCAGCCGGTTGACGGTTGGCTTATAGTACTGGGTATAGGTCGATGCGATTTTCTGCGATACGGGGCTGAGACTTCCCGGCGGAATGACGTTACCCGGAAACGGAGAGGAACATACCACCCCGCCGACTGTCTGCGTCGTCGCGGGATCGAAGATCTGCCCATACAGGTACGGCTGGCCCGTGCAAGGGTTGATCTGGGGTACGCCGCCGACTGTTACCGGCCCCGAATTCGAGCCAAAGGCTCCGCCGGTCAACAAGTCGCTGAAATCGCCGCTGAGCATCTTCGCTGTGGGAACGGTCGCGCCGGTCGGATTGGTTCTCCAATCGCTCTGCTTATAGTATTCAAAATCTCCAAAGATAAAGGTGTGGTCCTTCCAGAGCGGGCCACCGGCGCTGCCGCCAAAATCATTGAAACGGTCCATTGCCCTTGCATAATTCGCCCGACATACAGCATCCCCGGCCGTGCACGTGGTTTTGAACTGGTTGTTCGACCATGTGTTGGCGTTCAGGTCCTCATTCTGGAGAAATTCGAAGGCGCTGCCGTGAAGATGGTTGGTGCCGGATTTCAACTCGTAGAGCAACGCTCCGCCGCCGGTCGCGCTCAGTTCCGCATCGGTGACCACCGTCTGGACCTGCATTTCTGACAGTGCGTCCAAGCCCGGACTAGCAATCGCCCCCTGGTTGCTGGTCGTCGCGTCCACACCGTCGATGAAAGCTGCGTTGGACATCGTCTCCCCTCCCGAAACCTCAATCCAACTTTGTCCGCCTTCGTACCACGACCAATTAGCGCCGATGTTGGGGGTTGTCGAGAGGATCAGTTGGGTCGCGGAACGGCCTCCATAAGCGTTAAGCGGCAGCTCCCGGATTGCGTATTGTTCCATCGTCGTCGCCTCGTTAGACGATTGCGTCTGTAACAGAGGCACGCCACCAGTCACGGTCACCGTCTGCGCCGCCGATCCAACCTTCAGGCGGACATTGACCAGCATGACCTGGGTTGCCATCGGAGAGATTCCGGTGTGCTTGTAGGTCTGGAACCCGGGATGGGACACCTCCACCGTATACACAGCGATCGGCAGACTGGGAATGTTGTACACGCCATTTGCATTCGTCGTAGTGGTGAATGCCGCTGCGGTGCTGGGATCGGTCGCTGTCACGGTCGCGTTCGGCACGACGGCTCCGGACGGGTCCGTGACCGTCCCTGTAATTGTGGCGCGATCAGACTGGCCATAGGCCGATCCGACGCACAGAACCAAACCAACTAGCGGCACACATAGCAAAACCCTGATTTTGTTGATCACTGGATACCCCCCGAAATCTTCAAGTTTTTTTTTGGACAGATGAATGAAAAGTAGCTGAATGTGAACCATGAATAACACGTTTTCGCGACTCATCACGCCGGTTCTCTATCCCGGATCAGAACGCTACTCGCAGAGTCCAATATTTGGCTAGTGTCCGGGCGTCTCCATCGCGTTATGTAACGTTTTCCGAATTTTTGCACGGGATTTTTTGCTGAGTCTCGACTCATTGCCTTCCTGCGTCAAAACTGCAAAAAGCCTGTTTGGTCGCAAGAAACCGGAAATGTTACAATACATGTGGCGACAAAGCCGGGCACTGCTATGCTGTACTTGGCGGCAAGCCTGTTTATGAATGACACTCAGCTTAGCTCTCCGACGGGTAACGTTTCCGAAACGTTAATTTCTTCAACACATATGGAGAAAGAGCTGGATATCGATCAATGTCTCGGGCAGATCGAGCGGATTGTGCGCAGTTCGATATTTATCGGCTCGGAGTCTCTCTGCCGACTACTCGAATACTTGTCTCATCACACGCTGAGTTCCCCGGCAGAGCACCTGAAGGAATATCAGATTGGCACTGAGGCTCTCGGTCGCCCTGCGGATTTTGACCCTCAATCAGAATCCACCGTCCGGGTACAAGTGAGACGTTTGCGGGAGAAACTGGCGGAATACTACGATTCCGCGGGAATTCAAGATTGCATTTTGGTAGAGATACCCAAGGGGAGATACGTCCTCTCGTTCACATCTAGGTCAGTATCAGAACTCGAAATAACCCCGCCTCCAGCGCGACGGGAGGGGCAATCAGAACCCGCACAAGAGTCTCCTACCTCGACAACACCCGAGCGGACACCTCGCCCGATTCTCGTTGCGTTCGCGGTCGGGGCGCTGCTTTTGGGCATGGTTGCGCTTTACTATTTCCATCGCAACTCGACTAAATCCGCAATCACTCAAACGGAAATAGGCCCCGTCCCCAAGTCATTGCAGGCTTTCTGGAGCCCCTTCTTACATGGACCGGGAAAACCGTTCGTCATTTTCAGCAACGCACTCTTTGTCGGCGATCCAGAGACGAGTATGCACTACTTTAGGGCCTCCCGCGACGTGGGCAATCGGGTCACGCAACACTACACCGGCATTGGAGAAGTGATGGGCGTGCTGGAGCTCGACAAGATGTTCCAGCAGCTAGGGCAGCAATTTCGCGTGAAACGTAGTGGCTTGTTTACCCTAGATGACGCGCGAGCCAACAACCTGATCTTCATCGGGTCTCCGACGGAAAACCTCACCTTGGGTGAGATTCCAAACACACGAGAATTTGTTTTCCAGAGCGTAGAGACAAAGCCAGGCAATTGGCAGCAAGCTGTGGTCGATCTCCACCCGGCTCCGGGGGAAAAAGGCGTATTCCTTCCAACGCCCGAGTCACAGCCTTTGGAAACTGATTATGCGGTCATTGCCTTGATGCGGGGGCTAGATCCCTCTCGATGGACGTTGGTTCTTGCGGGCGTTTCCACGGTTGGCACGCAGGCGGCCGTAGATTATGTCTGCCATGAGGATTCCGTCAAAGAGTTGCTTCACCGACTCAACATCTCGAACGAACGCGGCATGAAACCCTTCGAAGCCGTACTGAAGGTCAAGGTTGCCGACGATGTACCCCTGGAGGTTCAATTGCTCAAGGTGCGTAGTAGCGAGTAGCGAGTAGCGAGTAGCGAGTAGCGAGTAGCGAGTAGCGAGTAGCGAGTAGCGAGTAGCGAGTAGCGAGTAGCGAGTAGCGAGTAGCGAGTAGCGAGTAGCGAG
>JAJYSL010000128.1 GCA_021793595.1 Acidobacteriota bacterium | reverse complement strand
CAATCCGGCAGGAACCTCTGCCTCCGCACCCTTGGCCATGTCGCTCTCCTCGCCCTTGTCGGGCTTCTCCTCCGACACTACCAACCGCGCTCTACGCCGTCACGCAGGCTTGCCGAAAGGACACGATATCTCTGCCGGACATGCCATGAGACTGTTCCGCAAGCGCGCGGGAAACTTCGGCGGGCGAAAAGTTCAGCGGCTTGGTGCGGAGGAAAATCTCCAGTAGACGTACGCGAGCTTCCGAGTTCGGCAATGGAATTTCGATCTGCTCCTGAAAGCGGCTGCGGATGCCGGCATCGATGTGCTCGATGCGGTTGGTGGCGGCGAGTAGAAACACATGCGATGTGGATCTGCGAATGCCGTCGATCTCCTGGAGCAGTTGCCCGATGACTTCCTGCAGGAGGGCATCGTTACCGCTGACGGAGCGGTCTCGGGTCAGTATGTCCAACTCATCCAAAAACAGAATCGCCGGGGCCGAGGCGCGTACGCGTTCAAAGAGATTCTTGACGCGGTTGGCGCTTTGTCCGAGGAAATTGGCTTTGAGATCGGCCGTCGAGGCGGCGATAAACGACAGCCCGCTTTCGTTTGCAAGCGTCCGCGCGATTTGTGTTTTGCCTGTTCCCGGCGGACCGCTGAGAAGAATTCCTGTAGGGATGGAAACGCCGCGAGCCTTCCATGCCTCCACGTTGCGAAGCAATGAGCAGAGGGTCTGGAGTTTCTCTTCCGTTTGCCGGTCGAGAACGAGGGTTTGCCAGGTGGCCTCCTTGTCCACCTGCGTATTGCCGGCCACGCGCATCGACTGAATGGCAGCATCAAAGTGGCGCGCTTCGATCGCGCCCGGATAGGCCACAGAAACAACTTTCGCCGCCAGCATGGCCAAGTCGCGGCCAGACATGCCAATGGTGCGCGCTTGAATGTCTGCCGGTAGTTCGCCGTGAACATCGAGCGCCGCCAGCTCGTTCTCGAGAATCTCCATGCGCGCCTGCTCCTGCGGTAAACAGAGTTCCATCTGGCTGCCGAAGCGAGACAGAATGGCATCGTCGAGCATCTCGCGGCGATTGGTGGCGGCAATCAACCAAACACCTTCTTCCTTCCCGTCCCACTGCGAAAGAAATGTCTGGACCAGTTCCAGAGCGACCGCATCGGTTTCCGCCGCGCCGCGCTTGCCGAAGATGCTTTCGCATTCGTCAAGAAACAAGACCGCCGGTTTGCTGGCGCGAACCTGCTTCCAGAGTTCCGCCACCAGCTGCGTGCTCTGGCCGAGGTGCGGATGCTTGAGTTCCGCGATGGTGGGATGAAAGAAGCGGCGGTTCCCGAGCACCTCCGCCAGCGTGGTTGCCAACAAGGTCTTGCCCGTGCCCGGTGCACCTTGCAGCAGGACCGCCCGCGGGCAGGTCACTTTCCCATCGAGAAACAGATCGACCTGCTGCATCAGTTCGAGTTTCTGCGCGTCGGGCAAAGCGATCTTTGAAAGAGATTTCAATTTCAATTCGCCCCGCGGGTTCCGATGGACTGAATACGCGGGCATGGAACTATCTGCGTTCCGCACGTGAAGAAGGACTGGCCGCCGGGGATGACCAGAATCGACGGCGCGAGACGACCCCAAAAACACAGCACACCCATGGCCAGTCGTGAATCACCATCAGCAGAGCACCAGTATCGCCAAGCTGGATAGAAAAATCAGAAATGGATTGCCGAGCGTTGCATGTATTTTCATTCCTGGTTCTCCCGAGAATCCTGCGACGAGCAGGAGATCGATGATGTGGTTGTGAGGGAATGGTGGAAACGGTGCGGGCAAGACATCAGTGCCCGTATAGTTGAATGGCAGAGTTTGGTGATTGAGGAAGGCCTTGCTGGAGCGGCGCGCTTCTCGCACGTAAAAGGTTGACGCGGCATGCGCGACCGCCGGCTTGGCGTCCGGTTGAACGCCAGGATCCGGCAGGATCATCTCGATAACGTTGCTGTTAGGGTGGCAGACTCAGAGCTTGCTTTACCGGACCGCATCCATGCGCAGTTTTGGGTGCAAGCTTCCGCGCCGTTTCCATGCTCTGCGTCGGCGCAACAGGTAGATCGTCCCTCTCGTGTGGGTAGTGGAATATTGGAAATCTGTCTACCCTCCCCGCAAGTGCGTGCAGCTGCCGGAGATGGAGCTGCAAGAACTGCTTGAGCCCTCCCGGCAATGCTCTTCTTGCGGTAGCCGGTTCGTTGAGATGGCCATGTGTTCAGGAACAATCCTCTGCTGGACATGCATACACGCGGAGCAGTTCCCAATTGCTACCGAGTATGGGCGCATTTCCACCGGCCTCCCAAAATGGGCCGCAGCCATTGTGATTTTCTGAAAGTCTAGAAATTGCGCCAGCGCGACTGGCCTCCAAAATCGACGTCTCGGAGGTGTGGCTCGTGCGAGCCGCATTTCGTTAAACTTATCGGGCTTATCTATTCCCTCGATTTGGAGCCAGGTGTCACGTTGAGATTAGAATGGCTCTCCCAACACAGCCTCTATGCGTTTTCAGGCATTATGCTCTATATGGCATAATAGTTCCATGAGTTGGGCCGCGTATTTCCATCCCAAATTCAAGGCCTCGTTCGATGAGTTGTCCGCGGCAGTCCAGGACGAACTCCTCGCGTCGCTCATTCCTTTGCGGGAATATGGGCCGTCTCTGGGAAGACCCGAAGTAGACACGCTCAATGACTCGAAGTACGCGAACATGAAGGAGCTTCGATTCAGGGCTGACGGAGGCGTATGGCGCATCGCCTTTGCTTTCGATCCGCAGAGGAACGCGATTGTGTTGGTCGCCGGAGACAAATCGGGAGTGAGCGAGAAGAAGTTTTACAAGCGGCTGATTGAAAAAGCCGACAAGAGGTACAAGGAACACCTCGACAATCTCTAGTTCATGGAGTGACTTATGATGCGTGGAATGATTGCGGTAGACGACGTGATTGCCTCCTTGCCGAAGGAGCGGCAGAAGAAGATTGCGGCGCGGGGAAACGAATTGCTGGCAAAGGTCCAGCGGCGTATGACTCTCAGTGAGATCCGGAAGGGGCGGAAGATCAGCCAGGCCAAGATGGCCGAGGCGCTCGGGATCGGCCAGATGCAAATCTCGCGCCTGGAGAAACGGAAAGATCCGCGACTCTCTACCGTGCAGCGCACGGTCGCTGCGATGGGAGGCCACTTGACGATGATTGCGACATTTCCCGATCAGGAGCCGGTTGTCCTTGTCACTTCTCAACGTATGGAGAAGCCGTCAGTCTTACCGAAAAAGAAACGGCGCGCCTGACCGCTCGGAAAAGCCACGGACGCTCTCAAGAAATCCAGTGATCCGCGTGCCGACTGAAAACGACGGAACACGAAGAAATCTTGCGGCTTAAAAAACATGAATTGCAGGCTGTTTTTGTCGCGACCCTCGGAGTCTGCCCAAGGGCACCCACCACGTCCACATCCTGGAGATGAACGGCGACAGTTACCGGCTCAAGCAGAGCAAACGCAAGCAGAAATCTCAACCGGCCTCCACGTAAATCACAATCCCTGCCCATGGCCCAAACGCCGCCGGGAGAATGGCGTCTTCCGCTACGCTCCGGACGCCATCCTCCCCGCATATCCACACTGCGCGGTTGTCTTCACTGGCCGACTTTTCCTCTGAAACAGTGGACGGGTTTTGCTTTGCAGGACTTTCCCCAGAATTTTCGCTAGCGATCTGCTAAATCACGTCAAGCAAGGCACTTAGAGAATTTAGCAAGTGGGATCTGTGCGCACCTGGAAAACAGCCGAAATGCGCTGTAAACGCGGCCTCTTCCCACAGCTGGAAATCGGCAAGCTCTTCGCGATCTCGCGATTTTCAAGGACTTTTCGCTTTGAACACCTTCGTCTTATAGAGCGCTGCACTCGTATTCGGCCGCAAATCAACGCTGGGATGCCGAATCGCCGGGAAAAATGGGGAAACTCCTGTTTGCTTTGTTATTGACAGTCGGTTACGGAGCGGGGGGTGGAGCGGTCGTCTTCGAGCGGATGGCCGATGAAGGGCTTCGCATGACCACCCAGCATCTGGCCGAACTCGCCCCGGCGCGGCGCCACGCCGTGCTTGCCGCGACGATCACGCGGCTGGAATCGCGATTGATCGACGCGGCGCTGTTCATGTTCGAGAAGTTGATCGGCAGTTTCGGCCGGAAGGCCGAACGAAACGCCGAGGAAAAGATTCTGCAATCCGCCGGCGACCTACGTGCTCACTTGAAGACGCTGGCCGGAGCTTGCGATGCCGTCATCACGGCACGAGGCTGCGGGCAGGATCCGATCGCCGCGATCGAACAGCACCTCCCTTGGGCTCGGTTCGTCAACTGTGTCACCGAGGCCCGCGCTTTGACCACACCGGATGCAGCCGACAGCCGATCGGAACTGCTCGGCAAATACGCAACGATCCGGAAATTTGTCCCGGTCCTGCTGGAGACGGTGTCATTTCAGGGAGCAGAGAACGCGGCCAGCCTGCTCAAGGCGATTGGCTTGATCCGCGAAGCGTAGAACACGGGTAAACGGGTTCTGCCAGCAACGGTGCCGACCGGTTTTATCCGTCGGTCCTGGCGGTCCTTTGTCATCCGGCAGGGCGCGATCGACCGCCGCGCCTACGAAATCTGCGCAATCTGCGAGCTGCGGGAGCGACTTCGTGCTGGGGATGTATGGGTAGAGGGCAGCCGCCAGTATCAGGCCCTTGAAGCAACCCTGATTCCGCTGCCGACCTTTGAAGCACTGAAAGCGGCGGACCCGTTGCCGCTCAGCATCGATCCTGTGTTCAAGTCGTATATCGCCGGCCGTCGAGAGGCCCTGAAACAGATCCTCGATGTTGTGACCAGCTTGGCGAAGGCTGGCACTTTGCCAGACGCCACCATCACGGACGGCGAGCTGAAAATTTCCCCACTGCGCGCCAACATGCCGGACAAAGCCGAAGCTGCGCGAGACGCCGCCTACAGCTTGGTACCACGCGTGAAAATCACCGACCTGCTGCTTGAAGTCGATGCCTGGACCGGCTTCTCGGCCTGCTTCACCCATCAGCGGAATGGCCGACCTGCCGATGACCGCAACATCCTTCTCGCTGCCGTTCTCGCCGATGGTATTAACCTCGGGCTGACACGAATGGCCGAGACCTGTCGCGGTATCAGCTTGCGCCAACTCGCCTGGGTCCATGATTGGCACGTCCGGGAAGAAACCTACAGTGCGGCGTTGATCACTCTCATCGAGGCGCATCGCGCCTTGCCGATCGCCCGGCTTTGGGGCGATGGTACGACTTCTTCATCCGATGGGCAGTATTTCCAGGCAGGCAGCCAAGGCGCCGGAATCGGTGACATCAATGCTCGCCACGGCAATGAACCCGGTGTCGCATTCTATACGCACATCTCCGACCAGTTCGGCCCGTTCCATACCAAGGTTATCGCAGCGACCGCCAGCGAGGCACCCCACGCGCTCGACGGATTGCTATATCACCAAACCGGCTTGCAGATCAGCGAACACTTCACCGACACCGGTGGCGCAACGGATCACGTCTTTGGCGTCTGCCCCTTCTTTGGGTTCCGCTTCGCACCGCGACTACGCGACATAAAGGATCGCCGCCTCTACCTCCTGCCGGGGATGACTGCGGACCCGGTGATTGAGCCACTGGTCGGCGGCACGTTCGATATCGCCCATGTCGAAGCCAACTGGAACGATCTGCTCCGGCTCGGTACCTCCATCCATGCCGGCACCACAACCGCTTCGGCAATGCTGCGCCGCATGGCCGCCTTCCCACGCCAGAACGGTCTTGCCATCGCCCTCCGCGAGGTCGGTCGGTTGGAACGAACCCTGTTCACCTTGGACTGGATACGAAATCTCGATCTTCGCCGGCGTACTCATGCAGGGATGAACAAGGGTGAGGCCCGCAACGCGCTGGCCCGTGCAATATTCTTCAACCGCCTCGGCGAGCTGCGTGACCGGCAATTCGAGAACCAGGTCTTCCGTGCTTCGGGACTCAACCTGCTGGTCGCGGCTATCATCCTATGGAATTCGCGCTACCTCGCCGCGGCGTTTGACAGCCTCGATCAGCATGGGGAACCTTTGACACCTGAAATCAAAAAACACACCGCACCGCTCGGATGGGAGCATATCAGCCTGACCGTGGATTATATCTGGACCGATCAGCGGCAACCGGCTCCTGGCGAACTTCGACCTCTACGGCGTCCTCCATCTCTCCTGGTCGCCTGAGTTCGCTATCCGTTCATGTCTAGCGTCCGTAAAATGCACTTTCGTGTCCAGACCCCTGCATGGGATGGGATCTGCCGGTTAATGCCTCAACCAGTTGTTCTTCCGTGCATCGCAGTCGGCCATCTCCCAGCGACGCCAGGCTTCGGGCATCTGTCTCACCGGCCGCCAAGGCCTGCAGGATACGAAGGCCGCTCACTCCGAGCAGGTCGGTGACGATGCTCGACAGCTTGATGCGCATCTCTTCCAGCAGACACTCGATTTGATTCTGCAACCGCACCCGGTCGCGAATCAGTTGCAGCTTCATCCGCGTCAGGTTGCGCCAGATACGCTGTTCTCCATCGGGGACAAAACTCAGAACCAGTTCCTGGGCGACCAGCCGCCGCACCAGCCGCTCCGCATCCTTAAAGTCATGCTTGCGCCCGCGCGGAGCACGGTTGGAAAAAGCCTGCGCCAGATGCAGGCGCATATGCGGCTCCAGTTCCAGCCACACGGATCGCCAGTACTGCGCCGTGGATTCCATCACCGCTTCTTCGACGCCCTGCTGCCTGAGCCAAGTCGATAAGCGGTGCAACTCGCCTGGCATGGTGGCAAACCGCCGGCGCTCCGGCTTCAGCTCCGGCGCGTGCGCGTCCATCACCACCACCATCAGAATCTTCTTGTGCACGTCGATTCCCGCAATCTTGTCGGCCATCGTAACCTCCAGGCGGGGAAGCGGCAGGAGGCGTGCGCAAAGACATCACACACCGTCACGTGCTACCAGCTCTCCCAAGGGGACGGCCGGCGCGACACAGATTGGTTCAATCACGCTTCCCAGACCAAACTCAACGACGGCCTCAATTGCTCCAGAGTGCCCGCGGTCTTTGCCGTTCCACGCCAGTTCAATCGTAAAAGCTTCCCGCTTCGAAACGATTTTCATCCCAATGGGTGGGCCGCAGGCCCATGCATAACTCAACGAAAGAAATTTGGTTGAGAGCCAAAGGCGAAATGCCCTCCTTCACAATCTTGCCCCATACGGGCAGCGCAGGAGAGCAAACGTCATGGCATACCGCAACCACCGCAACGCAGCCAGCAGGCCGAGCATCTATCAGACTGTTACCGACCGTATTATTTCCAGCCTCATGGCGGGCGTGATTCCGTGGGAAAAGCCGTGGAAGACGCCGCGCTATATGGGCGGGCCATTACCGCGCAATTTCTATACCGGCAAGCCCTACCGTGGTATCAATGTTTTGTTGCTTTGGTCGAGTGAGTACAGTTCTCCATTTTGGCTTACGTTCAAGCAGGCGCAGGCATTGAAAGGCACGGTACGCAAAGGCGAACACGGAACACAGATTATCTTTTACAAGCAGCTTCCCGAATACGCGAAGAAAGACGACGAAGCAACCGGCGAAGATGAGCGCGTTCCTTTTGTTCTCTGCCACTACACGGTTTTCAACATGGAGCAATGCAACGGTCTCACACTTCCTGAAATCTCACAGCCTGCCATTGCACCGGAGATTGACGAGGACGAGGTTTGCGAAAACATCGTTACTGGATGGGAGAGCCGTCCCACACTTCATCTCGACAGCCCCACCGAGTACCGCGCTTACTACCGGCCCTCAACCGATTCCGTGCACATGCCCGTCCGCTCCCGGTTCGTCGATGCGCCGCACTATTACAGCAGACTATTTCACGAGCTGGTACACAGCACCGGCCATGAAAGCCGCCTGAATCGCACCTTTGGCGACCGTTTCGGAGATGAGCTTTACAGCAAGGAAGAGTTAGTTGCCGAGATGGGCGCGGCCTTTCTTAGCGCCATCGTGGGCATTGCTAACGAGCACACCGACCGCAACACCACCGCATATATCCGGAACTGGATTGAAAAGCTGGAAGAGGATAATCGCCTTATCGTTCATGCCGCGGCCAACGCGCAGAGAGCCGTGGACCTGATTCTTGACAGCACTTTTGAGGAAGAGAACGAGACAACCGAAAATGCCGGGGAAGCCGCTGTCAGCGGCATCCCCGCAGCCGTTGTAATGAATATCGCTCCAGCGATCTACGGCCATGCTTATCTCTGAGTAGTGTCCGGATGCTTATCCGGCTCTTAAATACTCCGAGGGAGTGACAATGCGCGTTCCCTTGTACGCGCCGAGAATCAACAAATCCTTGTCGCCTGCAAGCAGCAAATCCGCTTTTGCAAGGGCGGCGCACTCCAGAAACATATCGTCATTTGGATCACGGCAGACCTTTACGGTGCCTCGAATCTTTACCCGGATGCCACGCGCCAGAATCGTTTGCAGCGCCGATATTGCACGGTGTTGTTCCCAGGAGAACTTTTCCGTCAGGACGCGCACAATCTCCGCGTCAATCTCATCGCAGGTTGCAATCACGTCTTGGCTCATAGCTTTTTCAAGCGCCAATGTTGGCGTACCGCGACCTTTCGCAAATTGAAGCGCGGAAATCCAGCCGTTTGTGTCTACGACGACGATCACCCGTTAGACCGTGCCTTACGGCGGCGCGGCTTTTCGGCGCGCACTTCTTTAATGAGCCGGGGCACATCGGCTTCGGTGTAGCCCTTGGGATTGCGGTCTGCCGCGTACTCACCCAATTCATCTAATGTCCGCCGCGCCTGCTGCGCGGAGTAGGTGCGGAAGGCTTCGCGGAATAGTTCGCTCATGGTACGGCTGTCCCGCTGTGCCAGCGCCTCGGCCCTCTGTGCGAGTTCAGGCGGCAGGCTGATTGTGTAGACCTTCGATTTCCTTGCAGTCGCAGTAGTCATATCCTGATGTTACGCTGTAATGGCTTCCATTACAACCAACGATCTCGCAGAGCGCGCTCGACTTGCCCTATGCTCTGATTCCAATCGCTGTCGGGGCAAATCCCACGAACGTACAAAATTTCGTAGCTTGGCGCGTAAGTGGAGCAGCATCATAAATCCTTACATGAAACACCATTTGAACCGTGTCTCTTTTACAGAGAAGACCACCGCAAAAAGGCGACTGGCGTTTGCAGCATGTACGACTGATGAATCTGACTGCCTACCATCTCCGGTATTCCGTCCATGAACTGACCAAGCGGTCGAGTTCGGCATGGATTGGCAGCATCACATTCGCTCAGATTGACCTCACTCCCCATCAAGTAAAGTCTGCCCTCGTTGCGTTTCCGCTCCCTCTGCCGCGCGGCGCAGCCCTGCATTTAGCACGGCCTTGCACAAAGGACCAGAGCGATTGAAGGACCTAGCTAAAGCAGGGTTCGGCTTAAAGACAAGTTTTTTGGAAAGGCGAGTAGCGCATGAGCGATCAACAATCAAAGCCTATGGTCTCCAAATGGAGCTGGACGGCAGGCATTACCCTCTCGGATGGTGATCACAGGGAAAGCATTCGAGGTCCGAGGGACGCTCACGACGCTGTCTCCCATCTGCCAACACGGTTGCCGTTGATCGCCCTGACTTCTCCGCGCTCGCCCAGACTTGGCAATCCGTCTCGATGAAACTGCTGGGCTGCATCCTGCAATGCGCTTTCAATGTCGACGCGAGTTCTCATTGCCACGCTGCTGTTCATCTCAATTTCAAGCGTGAATTTCATTGTCGTCCTTCCGGGGGGGGTGATGGTTTCATCGATCGTGCCGTTGAGCCAAGCTGCGAATGCCGCTTACCTGCACGATCGACGGATTTGGCGTGCCGGTCCAACGGAAGCGAAACGTGCGCCCCTTGCGAACATGGACTACGATTGCCGGACGGAAGCAAACAAGGCAAACACCTCCTTTATGGCGCACGCTCGGATAAACCAGTCCGAGGGATCCAATCTTCAGGAGGGTCTGGCCCAGAGTTTGAGAAACCTT
Organism: Acidobacteriota bacterium; assembly: GCA_021793595.1. The sequence continues at coordinate 1,319 of JAJYSL010000128.1, read as the reverse complement.
GTAGCTGGTCGGGTCGAGCGCCGCGGAGAATTTCCGGCTGGTCCGCAGATCATGAAACTGACCTGTAAAATTGGCCAGGTATTCATCGTAGGTCGCCTCATCCTTGAACTTTCCAACCTCTGAGAGCGCGACTGTCGCATGGTATGCCACTTCCGCTTGGGCTGTTTGGATACTTTTTGTAGCATACCAAGCTCCGCGAAATGGGCCATTGAATCGCGACCCATCAGGGCGGGCATGAGTGAAAGCGGCGTTTATGACGCTCGCATACGGCACATGAATGACGAGCTCTTGAGGGCTGATTCCGGGAAGCAAGCCAAGTTCAGCTTCGAGCCGGTCGTTGGTCCTGCTTTCTATCTCAAAAAGATCGCTGAGAACGCCCGTGCCGGGAGCTAGCCGGGTAAGCACGCTCTCTTCATTTGGACTGTATTTGGACGGAATGAGCCGGCGAGTGTCCTTGAATGCGATCGCAGAAAGAAGCGGGAGAGCATTTGACCTCCCGCTTGGTTGATTCTCGAAATTGATTCTGGCCACGGGCTACACTCCTCCACGTCGGCCATCTAACAGGCGGCGGACGTTTTGCATTGCCGGCAATCCGCCGTCGATCATGTACCGCAATGGAGTCTTCCCGCCGAACAGGGGATTACGGTTTGGAAGCTGCCCCCACTCATCGGCAAGCTCCTGGCCATGCAATATATTGATTGCCTTGAAGATTCCGAGAAGGTACGAGACGCGAAACATCCGGTCCACATCCAAGGTCTTACCTTTGGGGTTCTTCTTCATCTCGTAGAATGGCCCATTCGAGATGCCGCCGAGCAGCATCCGGGCGTCCTCATCGCGGACCTTCCAAATCTCCATCATCTTGAAAAAACCAATGAGGGCAGACCCGCTGAGGCGCTTACGCTCGTCGGCGGAATTAAAATCGACAAGTGGCTCAGGCTTATACCGAGTCTCCGGATAGCTGAGAATGGTTGCCATAAAACACCCCTCCCTCCCGATAAGGAGATTATATACTCCTGTTTCGGATTGTAAAGATCCAAGCGAACTCCGGCACTTGACGCGCAATCCTTAACCTGCGTCTTCTCTGTGCTGGTTGATTCCAAAGATTGCCGCTAAGTTATCGAAGAAACTGGCAACGACTGAACAGAATCCCCAAAGCAGCAGAGCCAACAAAGCAAATCCAAATAACCCACGCAATGCCATATATAGTGTTTCTCATGTCGCCTAGTCAAAATGGAGTGACCGGTCCAATGCGCAGACCGTGGGTTAGGCTGTGATTCAGTAGAGAAGCACAACTCAGAGCCACAAGCGGAGAGGAGCCG
>JAJYSL010000127.1 GCA_021793595.1 Acidobacteriota bacterium | reverse complement strand
TGCGGTTGGTGCATCGGATTTCGCAATTGCAATGCGGCAATAGTGGTCCAGTCGCGCCGTTCAAACTCTGCGCGGGCTTCAGCAGGGCGCTGGTAAATCCCCGCAAACATTTCCGGGTAATAGGACTCAGACACCACTCTGACGGGACCGGCCAGGTTCACACATCCCTGTTCCATCACCTTTTGCACGCCGGGATGTTTTGGATCCATGGTGCGAAAGACCTGCTGGCATTCATAGGCTTTATCGATCTTGTATTTTTCTGTGACCTTCATGGTGCCCATGATGGAATCTGTTTCTGTGTCCCAGAGGGCAACCTCCTCGCCAATCGCAATCGATTTCGCATAGTCTTCTTCCACCGAAAGCGTGATGGGAATGGGCCAAAACAGACCGGCCTTGGAAGGCATGGACATGCTGTCGCAACAGCCCTTCCAATCTTCATGTCCCATGAAACCATCCAAGGGGGTAAAGGCGCCGATGCCCATCATGATGAGATCGCTGGTCTCGCGTGAGGTCATGGGAACCCTCTTCAGATGCTGGGCCTTTTGAATTTCTTGTTTCCGCTCTTCTCCATCGAGTAAAAGCACTTTGAGTGACTGACCACCGTGCGGAAGAATTAATTTGCTCATATAGCGCTCCTTGTTGTGCGAACTACTCGGCTGTGATGGTAGTAGCCTTCACACTTCGGAACAAACGTACTTTTTGAGGCAAGAAAAGCCTCCAAAAATCCATAATTTCCAGATATTGTTCGTGGCAATCAACCCTATTTCTGCGATCGAGGTTGCATTTTCAAAGAGAGAGGATCAAACTTTAATTGCTTCCCGGAGGTGTAATGCCGTGGCGGCCCAATACATCACGACTGGCAAGGCCGCGCGCCGTTGCTCGGTCCAGCCGGACACCGTCCTAAAGTGGGTCAAAAAGGGTAGGCTCCCCGCGATACGGACTCCAGGCGGACACTATCGCATTGATGAGCGCGATCTCGCGCGATTTGTGGGCATGTCCGATCCGGAAAATTCCAACCCTCTCCCTGTCGTTCATACAGAAAACCACATTCTCCATTGCTGGGAATACTTCGGCGAAGAACTCCGCGCTGAGTGCAAAGGCTGTGTCGTCTATCGAGTGCGCGCCAGCATGTGTTTTCAACTCCGGCTGGCGATGCACGGAACCGGGCACAGCAAAGAATTCTGTAAAGACTTCTGCCAGGATTGCCCATACTGCCGGCGCGTTCACAGAGAGCCCACCAATGTCCTTGTGATCACCCGCAACGAGCAATTGATCCAGCGTCTATCGCAACATCCCAATGAAAATTTAATTCTGCGGTATGCGCGTAGCGGATATGATTCTTCGGCGGTGCTGGCGGTTTTTCGCCCCGCGCTTGCCGTTGTGGATGTGCGCTTACTCCAGTGCAATTGGGAGAATGGCGGCCTGATCGCAGCCTTAACCTCGGATGAACGGGCCAAGGGAATGCGTGTCCTGATAGCCGTTCTGGCGATAGGATCATGTGCGTTGCTGCCCGATACTCTCGATGCGGGCACCATACCGGAGCCCTCGTCCTCGGCAGATCTTCTACGCTGGGCCAATTGCGGAGAAGTGGAAGTGCTGCCCGAGGAAGCTACGCACAAGACGTTGTCTGCTGCTGATAAGAGGGCTTCCAGCTCCAAGCCTTTATCCTTGAAATCTCCGGCACCGCCAGCGAGGGATGTCCCGACCCAAAAGACTATGCGGCATCTGCGAAATAACTCTTCCGCCTCAGGCCAGAAATCGAGATTCACGAATCCAGAAAATCCAGAAAGTCTCTCCGCACGCTAACAAGGGAGCGCCGGGCACTGCAAATGCAGCGAAGAAAGCCATCCCTACCATCCCCATCCTCTCAAATAGCTGAAATCGCAATATCTACACCAATTCGCCACAGCGCGGATCGCTGATTCCGTTGCGCTGAAAAATATTACAAAAATCTGACGACGTGTCGAACCTTGTGCATTGTTGCCGCGAATTCTCAACAGGTCTACATTCGATCTGGATATTAGGAGAGAAACGATGAAACGCACCAAAAAAATGTGATTCGCGTCATGGACAGAAGGATGGACTACGCAAATAGTTAGGAATCGGAAGGAGAGATTATGCCGAGCTACGTGAACCCCGACAAATGCGACGGGTGCAAAGCACTGGACAGGACTGCCTGCCAGTATATCTGTCCCAATGACCTGATGGTGCTGAATAAGAGCACCATGAAGGCCTATAACCAGGATGTTTCGATGTGCTGGGAGTGTTACAACTGCGTCAAGATCTGCCCCACGCAAGCCATAGAAATTCGTGGATACGCAGATTTTGTTCCCATGGGCGCTGCGGTCACCCCGTTACGCTCTACCGATTCGATCATGTGGACCGTCAAGTTCCGGAATGGGACCCTGAAACGCTTCAAATTTCCTATTCGCAGCACCCCTGAAGGAGCGGCGGCGCCGAACGGCGGGTTTGAGGACGATAGCGACCTAGACAGTCCTGTGCTCTATACAGAACCGGCATCTCTGGGCACGAAGGAAGTTTTCAGTTTTAACGCGAACGCTTAGGAAGGAGTCGCAGATGGAAAAGTTTGACGTACAGATCATTGAAACTGACCTGCTCATCCTGGGCGGAGGCATGGCGGCCTGTGGGGCGGCTGTCGAGGCCGCACATTGGGCACGCAAGAAGGGACTCAAGGTGACGCTGGTGGACAAGGCGGCCATGGACAGGTCGGGGGCCGTTGCCATGGGCCTGTCGGCCATTAACCAATACGTAGGACTGAAAGATGGAAAGAACACCGTAAAAGATTACGTGGATTATGTGCGCAATGACCTGATGGGCGTGACCAGAGAAGACCTGGTGGCAAACATCGCGCGACACGTGGATTCTTCGGTCCACCTGTTCGAGAAGTGGGGCCTGCCAATCTGGAAAGATGAGCAAGGCAACTACGTGCATGAGGGTCGCTGGCAGCTGATGTTGAACGGTGAATCGTACAAGGTCATCGTGGCCGAAGCGGCCAAGAACGCACTCCACCAGGATGGAGTGGGCCAGATCTTCGAGCGCATTTTCATCGTCGGGCCGCTGATGGACGGGGACCGCTGTGCGGGTGCCATTGGCTTCTCCGTTCGCGAGAACAAAGTGTATGTGTTCAAGGCCAAGGCCACGCTGGACGCGATGGGAGGCGCTGTGCACATCTTTAAGCCGCGCAGTTCGGGTGAAGGCTTGGGACGGGCCTGGTATCCACCGTGGAACGCTGGCTCTGCGGCATACTTCACTTTGAAGGCCGGGGCGGAGATGACATGCCAGGAAGTGCGTTTCATCCCCATCCGGTTCAAGGACGCTTATGGCCCGGTTGGTGCGTGGTTCCTACTCTTCAAGTCGCGGGCGACCAACGCCATGGGTGAGGAGTACATGGTGACGCGCCGTCCGGAACTGGAGAACTGGCTGCCGTATGGGCGCATCAAGCCGATCCCGGCCAACCTGCGCAATTATCTTGGCATGTTGGACGTGATGGAAGGGAAAGGCCCAATCTTCATGCGTACCGAGGAGGCGATCCAGAACATTGCGGACACTTTCAAGGACGACCCCAAGGCTTACAAGAAGAAGATGAAGGACCTGGAGAACGAAGCCTGGGAAGACTTCCTGGACATGACCATCTCGCAGGCCATTCTGTGGGCGGGAAGCAATGTCCAGCCCGAAGAGAAGAGTTCGGAGATCGCGGCCGCCGAGCCGTACTTCATCGGCTCGCACTCAGGCGCCTCTGGGGCTTGGGTCAGCGGTCCGCCCGACTTGCAAACAGACGAAACCCGCAGCCACTACTTCTGGGGTTACACCAACATGTCTACGGTGAAAGGACTGTTTTGCGCGGGAGATGCGTCCGGCGCGTCGAGCCATAAGTTCTCTTCCGGTTCTCACACGGAAGGGCGCATCGCCGCCAAGGCCGCAGTGAAATTCATTGTGGACAACGACACGATGCCCGCTGTGGAGCAGAGCGTCATTGATGCTACAGTCGCAGAAATTCTGAAACCGATGGAGACGTTCGAGCAGCACAAGAATGCCACCACCGATACAGAGGTGAACCCGCATTACATTAAACCGCGCATGTTTATGTTCCGGCTGCAGAAGATCATGGACGAATACGCGGGCGGCGTCAGTTCGCAGTTCCAGACGAATAAGGCGCAACTGGAACAGGCGCTGAACCTCTTGGCCTTCCTGCGTGAAGACTCGGAGAAACTGGGTGCTTCCAACCTCCATGAACTGATGCGGGCCTGGGAAAACATCCATCGCATGTGGCAGGCGGAGGCTCATGTCAGAACGGTTCTGTTCCGCGAAGAGACCCGCTGGCCGGGATATTACTTCCGGGCCGACACGCCAAAGATGGACGAGGAGAAATGGCATGTGTTCGCCAACTGTCGCTTCGACCCCGCCACTAAGGATTGGCACATGATGGCTCGCCCAATCCACCACGTCTTCCCGCAAGCCAAGGAACACGAGTTACTGGGCGGTTAGCGGTTTATCTCAGGGGGGCCAAACGCCCCCCTGATTTTTTGGAGAAGATATTTCTCCGGTCAGAAAAATGGATTCCGCTGGTCCAATTCGATGCCCGCACTGCCACGCTCCCATGGCGCAGTGGGCAAATCCCGAACTCGCCTGCTGGAGCGGGGAATTTCAATATGTCTGTTTCAACGATGCCTGTCCATATTTCATTCGAGGCTGGTCCTGGATGGAAGAGCGCTTCAACGTGCATTCCTCGTATCGGCACCGGCTCGACCCAACCACAGGCGAGAACGGACCCTTGCCGGTTTGGTCGCGTGAGGCATTGAAGGACCGCATTATTGGCGAGTCCGAGGAGAGCCACCATGACTGAACCAAAATTGATCCAACCGGAAAAGCCCAAAGACCTTCCCCCCATCGGATTGGACGACGTCCTCCCATTTCAATGCCGACGCGATCTGGACTGCTTTACTACCTGTTGCCAGAACGTCTCCATCATCCTGACACCCTACGATGTGCTGCGCATGCGCAAGGCAATGGGTATCGATTCGACGGAATTTCTGGAAAGGTATACGCTTCCAGCTTTTACCAAAGAGCAGAAACTTCCCCTGCTGTTGCTGCGCATGGATCCGGAAACACTGCGATGCCCCTTCGTCAGCGATGCTGGCTGCGCCATCTATCATGATCGTCCCTGGGCCTGCCGGATGTATCCGCTGGGGCTGGCGGAGCCACGCCAGGCCACGGCGCAGGAGCAGCCCTTTCATTTTCTGCTGCAAGAAGATTTGTGTCACGGACACGGCTGCGGGAACACGCAGACTGTGCGGCAATGGCTGGATGGACAGGGACTGGAGCAGTTTGAGGCCATGGAAGCCCCCTTCAAGAAACTGATGCTGCACGAATTCTGGCAGAGGGGCGAGGCCCTGTCTCCCGAGAAGGCGGCGATGACGTACATGGCATTCTATGACATCGACCGCTTCCGCCGTTTTGTCTTCGAGTCGCGCTTTTTGAACTTGTTCGACGTGGACGAAGCGCGCGTGGAAGCGCTGCGCGTGGACGACGAAGAGTTGCTGGATTTTGCCATGGACTGGCTGCAATTCGTACTCTTTGGCGCCCGTACCATGAAGCTCCGTCCAGAGGTTCGCGAACAGGCTGGAAAAACAGCAGTCGTCGCGGCGGCAGCAGCAGGGGAGTAGAGAACCATGAGGCATACCGATATCCCGCAAAGCGATGGGCTGGACATCCTGGTTCTGGGCGGTGGCATAGCCGGCATTACCGCAGCCGTCGAAGCGGCCGAGGCTGGCTGCAATGTGACGTTGATTGAAAAATCTCCCACGCTTGGCGGACGCGCGGTGCGCAACAACCAATATTTTCCCAAGCTTTGTCCTCCCTCCTGCGGGATGGAAATCAACTTCCAGCGCATCCGGAAAAATCCGCGCATTCATGTCATCACGCAGGCAAAACTGGAGCGACTGGAAGGCGTCCCCGGAGATTTTCGAGCTACCTTGAAAATTGCGCCGCGTTTTGTCAATGCTAACTGTACGTTATGCGGAGCCTGTGCGCAGGTTTGTCCGGCAGAACGAGCCGACGAGATCAACTGCGGGCTCTCTCGTACCAAGGCAGCCTATCTGCCTTCCTTAACGGCCTTTCCCGCTCGTTTTGTCATTGATCGGCAGGCCTGTACCGAGGGTTGCCATGCGTGCATCGACGCCTGCCGATATTCCGCCATTGATTTGCAGCAACAGCCGGAGCCAATGACCTTGCGCGTGGCGGCTGTGGTGGCGGCCACAGGGTGGGAGTCGTACGATGCCACGAAGATCACCAATCTAGGCTTCGGACGATGCCGCAACGTGGTGACAAACGTCCTCATGGAACGGCTCTCATCGCTCTCCGGTCCAACACAAGGAAAGATTCTTCGTCCCTCCGATGGTCAGTCGCCGCGCTCCGTGGCTTTTGTGCAATGCGCCGGTTCGCGCGACGCCAACCATCTGCCTTATTGCTCGGCGGTTTGCTGTTCGGCCTCGTTGAAGCAGACCACGTACCTGCGCAGCCAGCTTCCCGAATGCGAGACCACCATCTTCTATATCGATCTGCGCACACCTGGACTGTTGCAGGACTTCTGCGACAAAGTGACGGCGAATGGCAATGTTCGGCTGGTCAAGGCCAAGGTGGGAAAGATCGAGGAAGATGCTGCCACCGACGACCTGATCGTGACGGCAGAAGACGCTCTGACCGGAAAGAAAACTTCCATGCGCTTTGGCATGGTGGTGCTGGCCACCGGCATGGTGCCCAATACGCGGGAACTGCCAACGGGCTTTGGTTTCGATGAATTTGGTTTTGTAACCAACGAACGCATAGGGCTGTACGGAGCCGGTTGTGTGCATCGGCCCACAGAGGTGGCGGCCAGCGTTCGCGACGCCACGGGAGCCGCGCTGCGGGCCCTGCAATGCGTGGTGGAGGGCCTTCCCCATGGATAAAACACTGGGTGTGTACATTTGCAGCGGTTGTGAGATCGGCGAAACGATCGCTATGGACGCGATGGTCCGCGTAGCTGAGAAAGAATGCAAGGCTGCGGTTTGCCGCACGCATCCGTTTCTTTGCGGCCCGGAAGGCACGGCGCTGATTCACCAGGATCTCGAGAGCGGCGCGGTCAACACGCTGGTGATTGCTGCCTGCTCCTCACGTGCCAAGACCGACGCATTTTACTTTGACCCGCGCATGGTGATGGAGAGGGTGGATCTGCGCGAGCGAGTGGCGTGGAGCCATCCGGCGGGCGCGGACGAAACCCAGGCCCTGGCGGAAGACTATCTGCGGATGGGCATTGCCAAGGTCGGCAAAATGGAGCCGTTGGAGCCGATGACCGGCGAGGTCTCGAAAACCATTCTGGTGGTGGGAGGCGGCATTGCGGGCATGACGGCCGCGTTGGAGTCCGCGAAGGCCGGCTACGAAGTAGTCCTGGTAGAAAAAAGTGAACGGCTGGGCGGCAGCCTGGCCGAAGTGAAGCGGCCCACGCCGCTCAAAGAGCCCTACACAGAATCGCCCGCCAATGACGCGCAGGAACGCGCCCGCCTGGTGATGGAGCATCCGCGTATTCAGGTTTATACCGGAACGAACATCACGCGCACCGAAGGCCAGCCGGGGCAATTTGACGTCACTCTGGCAACCTCCAGCCAGCAGGTCACCGTCCGTGTGGGCGCCATTGTGATGGCGACAGGCTGGAAGCCATACGATCCGGCGCGACTCAGCGAACTGGGATACGGATCCAGCCCCAACGTCGTGACCAATCTGGAAGCAGAACGAATGGCAGTGGAAGGCCGGATTCGCAGGCCCTCGGACAAAAAACCCCCACAACGCACGCTCTTCATTCAGTGTGCCGGATCGCGCTGCGGCGACCACCTGCCGTACTGTTCCTCGGTCTGCTGCATGGCCACACTGCAGCAGGCAGAATACCTCCATGAGGCGGATCCGAATGCGGAAGTGTACGTCATTTATCGGGACATGATGACGCCGGGTCCGTACGAAAAGTTCTATCAAAAGGTACAGGAACACCCGCGGTCTTTTTTTATGAAGGGTGAGGTGACCAGCGTAGTACCGCGCCCAGATGGCCAGGTGCGGGTACGCGTGGAACATACATTGTCCGATGGACCGTTTGACATCGATGTGGATTTGGTAGTGCTGGCCACGGGTATGGTCCCGAACGCCGCTGACAGCGAGGCCGTCCGCACATTGCGCGACGCGCAGGCAAAGGTTCTGCGCAATGAGTCCGAAAAACAACGCACCGAAGCCGAAGCCATCGTCGCCAATCTGCGGCAGCACGAAAACACAGAAATTTTGCGCCTTGTGTATCGTCAAGGACCCGATCTGCCCGTGCTGCGCCATGGCTTTCCAGATTCCAACTTCATCTGTTTCCCCTACGAGTCCCAACGCACCGGTATTTATGCCGCCGGCGCTGTGCGATCGCCCATGGACTGGGCAGGCGCGGAGGCTGACGCGACCGGCGCAGCGATGAAGGCGATCCAGAGCGTGGAACTGGCCAGCCTGGGCGCCGCCGTGCATCCCCGCGCCGGAGACTTGTCCTTTCCGCTGTTCAATCTCCAGCGGTGTACGCAGTGCAAGCGCTGCACGGTCGAGTGTCCTTTCGGCGCGATTGATGAAGATGAGAAGGGAACTCCCAAATTCAATCCGTACCGCTGCCGCCGCTGCGGTGTCTGCATGGGGGCCTGTCCGGAACGGATCATCTCCTTCAAGAATTATTCCGTAGACATGATCGCCACCATGATCAAGGCAGTCGAAGTCCCAGAAGAACAGGAAGAAAAGCCGCGGATCCTGCTCTTCGCCTGCGAGAACGATGCCGTCCCGGCTCTCGACATGGCAGGCATAGAGCGGACGCAACTGGATGCCAGCGTGCGCGTGATTCCGCTGCGCTGTCTCGGTTCGATGAACACGGTCTGGATTGCGGACGCGCTCTCCAGCGGATTTGACGGTGTGATGCTGGCCGGCTGCAAGCACGGGGAAGACTACCAGTGTCACTTTGTGCGCGGCAGCGAACTGGCTGAGCGCCGGCTGGACAACGTGAAGGAGACCCTCCAACGGCTGCAATTGGAGTCTGACCGGATCGAGATGGTGGAAGCCGCGTTTGACGATTGCAGACGGCTGCCCCAATTGATTAACGATTTTGCCGGGCGCATCCGGGCACTCGACCCCAATCCGTACAAAGGATTTTAGTTATGGACAATACATCCATTGCCAGACCCGACAACGCTTTTATCCAGGACGTCCTGGCCCTGGGCGGGGAGGATCTGAAGAAGTGTTATCAATGTGCCGCCTGTACCTCCGTCTGTTCCCTGTCCACAGAGCAGAACGGCTTCCCGCGCAAACAGATGCTGATGACGCAGTGGGGGATGAAGGAGAGGTTGCTCGAAGACCCCAGCCCGTGGCTCTGCTACTATTGCGGCGACTGTTCCAAGGTCTGTCCGCGTAAGGCCAATCCTGGTGGCACCATGATGGCCTTGCGCCGCTATGCCATTTCTCACTACGACGTGACCGGGCTGGCACGGCTGATGTATCGCTCGGTGATTGCCAACATCTTGGTCTTCCTGGTCTTCTCCTCCTTATTCACGCTTTTGTTGCTGTCGCAACACGGAGGGATGCAAATGGGCGGCAATGGAGCCATCTTCAGCGGCCTGGGGTCCACCCATCTCTTCCACTACATCCCGGGAGAATGGGTCCACGAGATCGGGATCGCAGTCTTTGCCATAATTGGCGCCAGTCTGGCCTTTGGCGTCCTCTCCATGATCTACCGCACGATGAACAACAAGGACCACACAGGAGAACGTCTGGCCTTCCCCATTGCGGCTCTGCTCCCTGCCATCTGGTTTGCCGTGATGGAAGCCATCAACCATCACCGCTTTCGCCAGTGCGAAAAACATGAGGGGTCGGTCTATCTGCGTCCTTGGCTCGTACACGGCGCGATCGTGTGGGGCTTTCTGGCCATGCTGGCCGCCACCACCTTGGACTATCTCATAAAGCCGATCGGTTCTCCTGTTCCGCCCTGGTACCCGATACGCATCCTTGGCACACTGGGCGGGCTGGTCTGCCTTTATGGCTTGAGCGTTGCCATTACGCAACGAATAAGAGCCAAAGAGCCGCCATACGAGAGAAGTTCCTTCTCGGACTGGTTCTTTCTGCTGCTTCTGGCTGCGACTGTGCTGACCGGACTGCTGACCGAGATCATTGTGTACATGCCGCACCCAACCGTCTTCGGATACCTGATTTTTCTCTCACACATTGTTCTGGCGATGGACGTCTTGATCATGATGCCGCTGACAAAGTTCGCTCACGTGGTGTACCGGACCGTGGCCTTGGTGCTGTACCAATGGGGCCGGGTTCCGGCGCCACAGACCGTTGCCGCTATCTCTAACGATGCGTAACGACTTGGAGGAGGAACATTAAGCTTTGGATTGGCTAACTGTTCTACTTATCGCCGATAAGTATTTCTTACTTGACAGCAAATATTAATGAAGCGGAAGAATGACGGATTTGTAAAAGTACAAATATTGATTATTAGATGCGTGATAGCGATCACCGAATGAAAATGAGTCTAAGCGCATAGTTTATAGGTGAATACATATCTAGATACTCTCCATAATCCCAAGTCGAATAGTAAGTGGATAGATTGGCAGCTATTTGCTTTCCGCAGGTATAAAACATGGATGGGAAGCATAGGCGAAAGGAGAAGCATGGCACACCAAAAATATGAGACTCCGATGCTGGATGAGTTAGAAAAAGGCCCGTGGCCCAGCTTCGTGAAGGAGATAAAACAGGCCACGGACATCAGTCCGGCCTCGCAAGACCTTCTCGGAGTGCTGGAGCTCTCGTACGAGGACAAGAAGAACCACTGGAAGCATGGCGGCATCGTTGGGGTCATGGGTTATGGCGGCGGGATCATTGGCCGTTATAGCGACGTGCCGGAGCGTTTTCCCAAGGTCGCCCACTTTCACACCCTGCGCGTCAACATGCCGTCCGGGTGGTTTTATACCAGCGATGCCTTGCGCACCTTATGCGATATCTGGGAGCGCCACGGTTCCGGTCTGACCAATATGCATGGATCCACCGGGGACGTCATTTTTCTGGGCACTACGACCGATGAATTGGAGCCAACTTTCAAGGAGCTGACCGCCGCAGGGTTCGACTTGGGCGGGTCCGGATCTTGCGTGCGAACCCCCTCTGCCTGCGTGGGAAAAGCTCGCTGCGAGTGGGCGTGCTATGACACCTTGGCCGCCTGTAACGACATCACGCAGACCTATCAGGACGAGTTGCATCGGCCCGGCTTCCCCTACAAGTTCAAATTCAAGTTCAGCGGCTGCCCCAACGATTGTGTCGCCTCCATTGCCCGCTCGGACCTGGCCATTATCGAGATC
>JAJYSL010000126.1 GCA_021793595.1 Acidobacteriota bacterium | reverse complement strand
GAGTTATTTTTTGCAGAGCCAGATGGAAACAACGGAAGCAAAATTGATCCAGGCCCAGGAGCGCATCGACCATCTGTCGGCGCAACACGCGGAAATATGGCGTCAGATGCGGGCGACAAACGACGAGTTTGGCGCCAAGCTTGGCATTACGCAGCAACAGATTGAACTGCGAGCGCAGAACATCCTCCACCAACAGGAAGTGGAGGACGCGCGCATGGCCAGGCGGCAGGCAGCCACCCAGAAAAAGGTAACGGATGTGTCGCATGCCGTCTCCAACGTGCAGACGGATGTGGGCGGTGTGAAGAAAGATGTGGTGAACACGCAGAAGGAACTGGCCAGCACTGAACAGCAGTTGCATGCTGTTGTCGGCGATTTAGGGGTACAGAGCGGCCTGATCGCAACTAACTCGGAACAGTTGAATTATCTGAAGCATCTGGGAGATCGCGACTACTTCCAATTCACCCTGCACAAGGGTCAGCGGCCGTCTTCAATTTCCACCGTGAAATTGCAGTTGAAAAAGGCCGACGTCAAGCATTCCCGGTACACGCTGGAGATTTTTTCCGACGATAAGAAGATCGAAAAGAAGAATCGCGATCTTGACGAGCCGCTGCAGTTCTATACCGGGAAAACTCCCATGTTGTTTGAAGTGGTGGTCAATCAAATCGGAAAGAACGAAGTTTCGGGCTATTTGTCAGCACCCAAAAATGCACCCAAGCCCTTCGTTCCGTAGCTTGGAATCAGCTCGGGACCGAAACTCCGCAATTCTCTTGTCCGCGTCTCCTCGCCGTCAGATCGACCTACTGCAGCGGCAGCATCACTGATCTTCCGCGTTGAAAGCTGATGATGATCTGCCCGCTCTTGCGCTGGGTCCATTGCGCCTTCGTCCAGGGATAGGCAAACACCATCAAACCCTCAGCTGAACCGCCTGGCGGAATGACTGTATGGCGCGTCAATGGCGCCATATTCATGGAGGCCAATTGCGGAAAGCGCTGCATGAAGCGGTCAATGTCCTCCGGCAAAGCTGCCGAGCTTTGGTCTCCTGTGGGCTCGCCCGGCATCTTCACATCGGAAACCAGATCGAAGATGGTGAGTGGGTCTTTGCTGATATTCGTGACCCGTGCCTGCACCAGCACCACGGTTTCATCCTGTTCCGGCAACGTCCCGGGCATTCCCGGCCCTTGCGGCGACTCACCAGAGTCCACTTGCACCTGGTACACGTACTGCCGCAACATCGCTGCGGAGGCATCCGGCTTCGGCCTCCCGAAGTGGGCAAACAAAGCCCACGCGATGGCCAGGCCGATCACGACGATGATTGCGGGAACGACAAGCGGGCGCCAAGGTTCGGGCGGCTCAATCTCGTCCATCTCCAGCGCACCCATATTCGGGGTCTGCGCGGAGGGGGGTAGGGACGACTCTTCTTGCGGCGTCTCTCGATCTGAAGATTCGGGGGTAATCATGGTTGCAAGCAGTTTACTCGGAATCTGAGGAAATCAGCAGACAAAGTTTAGAGATTTCGGGGGCGAAATTGCCTGAGCACCTCCTCCGCCGACCGCGTGTTTAGAACGTCTTCCGCTCTCAGGCCAGCCCGGCGGAGCTGGCGAATGCCATATCGCATTTTCTCCAGGTGCGAGGTGTGGTGCGAATCCGTATTCACGACAATCCTGCATCCCAGCTCGCGGGCGCGGCGCAGATTGCGGTCATTCAGGTCTAATCGGTCGGGGTAGGCATTGTGTTCGACGGCCACTCCCAACTCGGCGCAGCGCTTCAGGATGGCGTCCAGATCGAGAGCGTACCCCTCGCGGCGCAGCAGCAAGCGTCCTGTCGGATGCCCAAGAATTCGGACAAACGGATTCTCAATCGCGCGCAGAATTCGTTCCGTCATCTGTGCGGACGGCTGGCCGAAATGTGAATGAACGCTGGCGACCACAACGTCCATCTGCGCCAGAACATTGTCGGAAAGATCGAGCGCTCCGTCTGCGAGAATATCGACTTCAATGCCCGGGAATATGCGCATCCGTCCCCGCATGTCGCGATCAGCAGCGCGGATGCGTTCGACATGCTGCAGCGCGCGCGCATCATCCAGGCCATTTGTCATGGCAAGATTCTTTGAGTGATCCGTGATCGCGATATATTCGTAGCCGCAGGCCAGCGCAGCATCGGCCATTTCGCGGATTGTGTTTTTTCCGTCCGTCTCATTCGTGTGCATATGCAGGTCGCCACGAATGTCCGACAGTTCGATCAGCTTCGGAAGCCTGTGTTGTGCCGCCGCTTCAATTTCTCCCAGATCTTCACGCAACTCCGGGGGAATCCAATCGAGCCCGAGTGCGGCATAAATTTCCTCCTCGGTTCGGCTGGGCAGCGCTGTGCCATCGTCCAGTCGCGCCAGGGCGTATTCATTCAGCGTATAGCCCATTTTTAACGCCCGCTGCCGCAGCGCCACGTTGTGCAGCTTGGAGCCGGTAAAGTATTGCAGCGCGGCTCCATAACTCTTTTCCGGCAGCATTCGCACATCCACCTGCAAGCCTTGGCGCAATCGAAAGCTTACTTTGTTCTGTCCCTTGCCAAGAATGTCGGCAATGGGCGGGTAGCCAGCGACGTATTCCACGACTGCCGCGACCCTGTCCTCTTCGCAGGCCGGACCGGTGATCAGAAAATCCAGATCGCCCACCGTTTCCCGCCCACGGCGCAACGACCCTGCCGGCGTCACGCGATCAATGCCTGGACAATTCTGCAGATAGTCCGTCAACTTTTCCGCCGCCAGTTCGGCTTCATCGAGGTGGAATCGTCCAATGTTCCTGCGATATTCGGCGATACCTTGCAGCAGCTTCGCCACTTGCTTGGGGCCACATCTCGGCAGGTTGTTCAACCGGCCCTCTTTGCATGCGGCTTCCAACTCATCCACGCTGGAAATCTGCGCCGCATCCCAGAACAGCGCTACCGTCTTCGGTCCCATGCCCGGCAGTCGCAATAACTCCAGTATCGATGGCTTGTATTGGTCCAGCAATTTTCGATGCAGTTCCAAGGTTCCAGTCTGTTCCAACTCGATAATGTTGGCCGCCATTCCTTTGCCGATGCCGGGAATCTCCAGCAATCGCTTCGGTTCCGCCGCCAGCGCACCCACAGCAACAGTGCTCTGCTCCACCACTTCCGCGGCGCGGCGATAGGAACGAATGCGAAACGAGTCGGCCGCGCTGACTTCCAGCAGGTCGGCCGTCTCTGACAATATTTGTGCAATCTGATGATTTTCCATGGCGATGCAACAGGGCGAAAATTCTGAGCCCTCGAAGGCATCATCGCACTCAGCCGCCAAAAATGAAAACCCGGCGCAGAGGCCGGGTCAGGAAAAATATTGAATGAGAAATCAACTTGATTGCGGTCACACTGCAGACACAGTCTGGATTGCTTCGTATGCCAGAGACGCTGGTAAGCGCACACGAACTCCGTCCATTGCAACGTTTTTGCAATTCAAGAAATCGGTCGTCGAGATGTGCCTTAGCTGCGCACTGCGTCGTGCACGGCATCTTGCAAACGCATGACCTGATCTGCCTGAGGTCCTTTATCTCCCTGCACGATGTCGAACTCGACGGGATCGCCTTCCTTCAGACTCTTATACCCGTCCGTCTGAATTGCTGTGTAATGCACGAACACATCGGGACCATCGTCGCGCCCGATGAATCCGAATCCTTTTGCATTATTGAACCACTTCACTTTGCCTTTGTGCTGAGACACGGAACCGCACCTCTAATCTACAGATCGGAAACCACCAAGGGATCCTGCCGATATAGACGTGGCAAGCTAGAAATTGTTAGGCCGAGGCCAAAAAAATGTGAACGCGGGACAGAAGAAATGGCGAAAGATCGATTGCAACAGTTTGCCCCGGGCCCGGTCATGACGGTTGCTGTGGAAAAAATGAAGTCGAGAAATCGGAACTATGCTGTCAGACCTTTTGCCGAGGGACTCTTGGAAGTTCCCGTACTGCGGCGACGCATGTACATCAGAATGGCGATGATGGATTTGGCGTCGATAATTTTTCCGCTGTCGATCCACTCCAGCGCCTGGGATAGCGGAATCTGCTGGTGCTGAATATATTCATCTTCATCCGGCGCCGACTCTCCGCAACTCAATCCTTCTGCCAGGTACACCTGCATCCACTCACCCAGAAAACCAGGACTCACATAGAATCGCGCGATTTTGCTCCAGCGTTTGGCAATGTATCCGGTCTCTTCCAGCAATTCGCGCTTTGCGCCCGGCAGCACCGATTCTCCCGGCTCCCTGCGTCCCGCTGGAATCTCCCACATGTACTGTCCGGCGGCGTGGCGATATTGGCGTTCGACGACGATCATCGGATCGTCCGGATTGCCTGTGTCGTCGACGGCGAGAATGACGACCGAACCAGAATGCCGGATCACATCGCGCCGTGCCGTGTCACCCTCAGGCTCACGCACATAGTCCGTGTACACCTCGAACAGAGGTCCTTGATATGCGAGCCTGGAGGAAACGAGCGCGACTTTTCCGGCTCTATTTCCGTTAGCGCCGGACTGTGCTGAAGAGGATTTGGGTGCGCCAGACTTTACGCTGGCTGCCACTTGCTTGCGACGCGCAAGTTTCTTTTCAGAGATTGGATGTTTGTGGGTTTTGTTTTTTCCCTTACCGCGCTGTGCTCTTTCTGCCGTCTTCAATGGTGTTTTCTGCCCAGATCGCATCCAGTTCCTTTCGTGTTGTTCGTCTCAGTCGGAATGTCTCCCAACAGCATCGGCGCAACATCTGTTCCACATGAGACCTTAAACCAAACTCGTCTGCGTGCGTCAGAAAAATCCGAGGAAATTCGCCACTCCATTTAGCCCGTGGCTGTTTTGGCTTCGGGATGATCGACCTCGGCAAACGTCATATTCGCCGCCGGGTGGCCGGTCGCCCGCTTCCAGTCCTGGAATAGCTGCCCATAGGTCGCCTTCATGTAGTTTGCCGGCGAGATGCCAAGCTTGGCGGCGATTCGATCAATCCACTCCGAGCTGCCTTCCAGTTCGGCGAAATCTCCGATGGGGGTTACGTCCACAACGACATGGCCCTCGTTATCGGCCCACTCTGTGCGAAGTTTCTCATAGACAAACATGGGCGCAAGCCCCAGCCGCTCGAAAATAGCGGCCAGCGGGCGACCATCCTCAACCTCGGTTTCCGTTTCCGCGCGTACTTTATGCGTGCTGTTCGCAGAACTTTCCAGCGGCGCTTTGTGGGTCAGGATCCAGCGGTCGCCATACTGACGGATGCGCAGCAGTTCTCCGCGCTGCCGCAGCTCTCCGTCGGGTTTGTCGAATAGCACATTGCGCTCCATCGTCTCTGCGGTCAGCAGATGAAACCCCAGCGCGGGCAGTTGCATGGTGAATCGGGCGCGATCCGTCAATCGAACTTTAATTTCCGTTTCCATCTTCCCTGTCGCCGTTTCCCCGGTCATACCCATAGTTTCGCAGATGTCAGTGGTTCCAGGAACTCAGAATAATCTCGATCGACAGATTAGGATGAAGGACGGATAGCTTGCGTTGTGCATGCAGCAGGCGCGGACACAGATGGCAGCAAACAATACAATCCGGCTGGCGATTTCTGCCGAGTCCATCTCATCTGTAGCGGCGCAAACCGCACTGATCCAGGCTGCGGAAGTGATTCGCTCCGGCGGTACGGTGGCATTTCCTACGGAGACGGTTTATGGCTTGGGCGCAAATGCGCTCGACCCAGCCGCCGTGGAGAAGATTTTTCTCGCCAAGCAGCGTCCCGCCTGGGATCCCATGATTGTCCACATCGCCGACCGCGCTATGTTGGCGAAGGTCGCGGTTCGCTTGCCGGGAAACGCGCAGCGAAAAATCGATGTGCTCATGGATCGATTCTGGCCTGGGCCGTTGACACTGCTGTTGCCGAAGCAGTCGGCAGTGCCCTCGATTGTGACCGCCGGGCGCAAACTCGTCGGCGTTCGCATGCCCGCGCACCCCGTGGCGCTGGCATTCATCGAGGCGGCCAACCTTCCCATCGCGGCGCCCAGCGCCAATCGCTTCGGCCACACCAGCCCCACGACTGCCCAGCATGTGCTGGAGGATCTCGACGGCCGCATCGATCTGGTGCTCGACGGCGGACCTGCCTGGTGCGGCCTTGAGTCGACTGTGATTGAGGTACGCAATGACGAAACTATTCTCTATCGCCCGGGTGCCGTCCCTGCCGAGGAGATTGAGGCCGTCGCCGGGCCAGTCGTTCGCTACCAATCGCCGGCGACGAGTGAGGCGCAACTGCAACCGCCGGAGTCGTTGCCCTCGCCAGGCGTCGACATGCGCCACTATGCGCCCAACGCCCGCGTCATCCCGCTGGATATGAGCGAGGGTACGGAACATGACCTCCGGCAGCGATGGCTGGATGCCGTGCAGCAACAGCTACGCAGCGCGCAGAAACTTGGAGTTCTGCTGCCCTCGGAATGGCCGTTGCCCGAGGAATTTGGAGGCATTCACTTTGCCTGGGGAAGCTGGGAGGATGATCAGGAACTAGCGCAGCGGCTGTTCGCCGGACTGCGAACGCTGGATGCCATGGGTGCGGACGTCATCCTGTGCCCGTTGCCGCCCAACTCTGGCTTGGGAGCTGCCATCCGAGATCGCCTGCTGAAAGCCGCCCGTAAGCAATAATCTGCCCATGCGTCCAGCACCTACGACATGGTTTGAGGCAGATTTTCACCGGCTTTGTAAATGTAGCGGATGCTGTCCTTGTAGATCAGCACGCGGGTGCGGGCGCCACCTTGCGGGCCGCCGCGGCCCACATTCCGCAATTTAATGGCGAACCGGTCATACCACTCGATCACGCCTTCCAGCTCGTCGCCGTTTTCCAGCATCACGATCATCCGCGTCTGTGCCTGGATCTGTTTCTGAAAATAGAAGACTTCGGCGTGCGAGCTATCTTCGATGCTGCCATCTGGCATGGCACGGGCCGTCAAGGCCGGGCCGTGGCCAAAGATCGTGGTCTGACGGGCCGGAGCCGACCGTAGCGCGAGATTCGGCCGGATCAGGCGCCGTTGCCCGGAAAAGTCGCTCTCTGGCTGCGCGGACGCAGGAACCGCCACAACAATGGCGGTGCGCTCGACCGGTTTGGGCTTGGACAATGGCATGGGTTCCATTCGAACGGACAGTTGGGCCAGGTCTTTCAGCCTCCGAGACTGAGGTGGAGGAGAGATCTTCAACCCATTTGATTCTGCTGAATGAATACGATGCTAGACGAAGACCGAACGTTTTCCAACTGCAGTGATTGTTTTTTAATTTTCGACCAGGGCCAATTCGGAATTACCGCTGCTGCAGAGCCGCTGTCATCGCGTCCAAAGAGAGCGAACGCAGCAGGTTGCGCCGCATGCCCGACTCCACCTCGACGATGCGCTGCACCGCTCGTTCGATCCAGTCGAACGAAACGCTTTCGGCCAGGCGGCGAAGTTCCGGCAAAATGTCGATGTTGCGCGCCATGTCGGGCTGTCCCGACTGCAGCAACATCATGTCCTCCAGCAACAGGTACAGGCTACGCAGCAAATCCTGGGTCTTCTGCTGACCCTCGGCCCCGGCGCGATAGGTTTCCGTCACGCGAAACAGCGCCGAGTGGTCTGGTTCAGCCGTCGCCGTTCGCAGCAGCAACAACGCATCCTTGCGGCTGGCGAGATATGTATCGGCGTTGAATGAGATTGTCCTGCCGACGGCGCCTTCAGCCAATCGCGCCACCAGGGTGCGTCGAGCGGAGGGCCATTCCGGGTGCGTTTCGACCAGAATTTCTTCCAGCCTTTCCATCGGCACGGCGTGCAGCCGCATCTGGCTGCACCGGGAGCGAATGGTTGGCAGCAGGTCCGACGGATTTTCTACCAATAGAAGCAGATGAGCGTATTCGGGCGGTTCCTCCAGTACTTTCAGCAGAGAATTGGCGGCTTCGCTCATAAATTTCGCGGTTGGGAGAATGTAGATTTTGCCTTTTCCCTCCGACGGCGCTCGCTGCGCATTGTGGATCAGCGAGCGGACCTGACCCACCTTGACCAGCATTTGCGGCGGATCGGGAGGTACAACGAGCACGTCGGGATGGGTCTGGATCAGGATGCGGGTGTCTTTGCGGTCGGCATCGCGCAGGTCCTCCCGCGCCTCAACCGCCTCTGCCACGCGCGTATCCAGGTCCAGCGCGGCGGCAATTCGGGTGCAATTGTGGCATAGGTTGCAGGCATCCGGCAGCCCGTTGAAGGTTTGCGGATCCAGGCAATTCAGCGTCTGCGCCAGCGCGATTGCCAGGGAATACTTGCCCGCGCCGCGCGGTCCGGACAGCAGAATCGCATGCGGCAGACGGCCGGAGGCGGCGGATTCCTGCAGTTGCCGCACGGTCACTTCATTGCCGAGAAAGCTGCGAAAGTTCACATTTCGAGCCTAGCAGAATTGGCGCTGCGTTCCTCAGCGATCATCATCATGGGATATTTTGGTCGCAAAGTAATCTTGGGCTGCACGTCGACGGTCTGGCCGGGAACCATGTTGAAGCTCCAGCGCTGCGCCAGCGTTGCCAGAATCAGCACACCTTCCATCCACGCGAACGCCTCGCCGATGCACTGGCGCGAACCGCCGCCGAAGGGAAAATACGTGAACCGCGGCCGCACCGCTTTCTGCTCCGGGGTGAAACGCTCCGGATCGAAGCGCAATGGTTCCGGATAAAATTCCTCGCTGCGCTGAAGAATATATTGGCTGAAGAAAAAATATGTTCCCGCTGGCAGGCGGTATGGGCCTAGCTCGACGACCTGCGTGGATTGTCGCCCCATAGCCCATGCCGGCGGATACAGCCGCATCGACTCGGCGAAGACCATCTCCGTGTAGCGCAGGCGGGGAACATCTTCTAGCGTTGGCAGCCTACCTTGCAACACTTCGTCGATCTCCTTTTGCATTCGTTCCGCGGCCGCAGGATTTTCCGACAGCAGATACCATGTCCAGGTCAGCGCGTTGGCGACCGTCTCATAGCCGGCAAGAAAAATCGTGATCACTTCATCACGCAATTGCCGATCGCTCATTCCAGTCTGTGGCGCGGATGGCTTGCGCCCTGCCTCGGCGGGTGTTTCTCCCTCATCCCGTGCCGCCATCAGCATGGAGAGCAGGTCGCCTCGATCCTCGTTGGAGGCACGCCGCTCCGCGATCATGCGATACACCTGCGCATCCAGCCGGGCCCGCGCTTTGCGAAACCGTATGAGTCCAGGGATAGGCCAGCGCAGGTAACTCTCCGCTCGCGGCAGCGCGATCAGGTAGTTGTAGAGGCGCATGATCACGTTCACTTCATCATTGATCTCGCGAATGGCGGCCGTCACATCAGTGGCGAACAGCGTGCGCGCGACAATTTCTAGCGTCAACTCCATCATCGCCGCGGACATATCGAAAATCTGTCCCGGCTGCCAGGTGGCGCGCATGGCTGCCCCCCGTTCCACCATCATGCTGGCGTAGGCCTGGATGCGCTGGCGGTGAAAGGCGGGCGCGGCGATGCGCCGTTGCCTCATGTGGAACTCACCTTCGCTGGTGATTAACCCCTCGCCAAGGAGAATTTTCATGCGATTCTGGGTACGCTCTTTGATGAAGGACGAGGCCTGCGTCACGAGAATCTCGCGGATCAGGTCCGGCTCGTTAATGAACACAATATTGCTGCTTCCCAGTTTGTAGTGGGAAACGGGTCCATAGGTCTTCGCCAGGTGTTCAAACAGCAGGATTGGATTTCCCGGCCGAAAAAATCGCCGAAACAAATAGAGCGGCAGGTTGCGTTGCAGGCCCGGCGGAAAACGAAAGGACTCACGCTCGTGCCCCGGTTCATTCTGTGTCGAAGTTGCAGATTGGGATGATGTGGCCATGAAGGGAAGGGGAAACTAGGAACGCCTCTAATTTCGATCAGGCAGAGGCGGCAACGCGCGCCAATCGCTCCTCAACAATTTCCACAATACGCTTTTCAGTGGCCTCGACCGAAGCATCTTCCGCAATTGTGACGACACGCAAAGTCTCCCGCGCCGCAATTTCCTGATACTTCAAAAACACTCGTTCGTAGAAGGCTCGGCCCTCGGTTTCAAATCGATTCTCATCCGTCCCTTGGACGATTTGGCGGCCATTTCGACGGCGCGCGCGGGCCAGGGAAGCCTCCAGACTTGGCAGCAGCAGGATCGTCAGGTCGGGCCACAGATTACCGCAGACGGCGCGATGCAATTCCAGTACCGGCGCGCTGCCCAGGCTTCGCCCACCCCCCTGGTACGCCTCGGTGGAGTCGGTAAATCGATCGCACAGGACAATCTTTCCTTCCGCCAAAGCCGGCAGAATAATCTCGTGGATCGACTGGGCGCGATCGGCAAACATCAACGCCATCTCCGCCAGCGGCGCAACATTCTGTGTCGCCGAATGGAGCAGGACCGCCCGAATTTGATCACCCAATTCCGTCCCACCCGGCTGGCGAGTCGTCGTGACAGCTCGACCCTGGGCCTGCAAGCGGCGAGACAGCAGGCGAACCTGGGTGGATTTCCCGGAACCGTCCAGCCCTTCAAACGTGATAAAGAAACCGCGGGGCATGGCGGTAGGGTACCACTGCCGACGCGATGGATGAGAAGGCGGGGTGCCCCGTCGGTCCGTTCTGAGAAAATCGCATCATGGCACCGGAATTCACCGCCTCCTATCTCGAAGATTCAATCCATCTGCTGCGCTACTACAAGAAGCTCGCGGAGCGCGCCATCTCTCAAGCGACGGATCCCCAGCTATACCAACGGCTCGATGAGGACGCGAACTCCATTGCCATCGTCATGCAGCACATGGCGGGCAACATGAAATCGCGGTGGACGAATTTTCTATCGGAAGACGGTGAAAAACCTTGGCGCGATCGCGACCGCGAATTTGAGCAGCCGCCTGCGACGAGAGACGCGCTGCTGCGGCTTTGGAACGATGGCTGGGACTGCGTATTCCAGACGCTTGAATCTCTGGCGGATGCGGACTTGGGTCGCACCGTGCCCATTCGCGGCGAGGCGCATTCCGTCATGCAGGCGATCCATCGCCAGGTTGCGCACTATGCCTACCATTGCGGCCAGATCGTTCTGCTTGCCAAACATTTCCAGCACGCCCAATGGACCTCACTTACCGTACCGAAAGGCAAGTCTGCGGAGTTCAACGCGAAGGTACGGGCACGCGAAGCCAGCCAGCGATAAGCACATTTTCCGCCCTGCTTCTGCGCGCTGGATTACACTGTTGCTTCGTCTGCACCTCGATCATTTCAGGAGTTCTATGCGCCTAAACATTCCTCTTGCCTTGGCCGCCGTTGTCCTGGCGGCGACATTTCCGCACAGCAGCCTTGCACAAGTCGCCGCGGGAGCGCCTGTGCAGCCTGCCTCAGCGACACCCATTACGGTCACCGTCGATGCGACCGATGCGCCGCGCAAAATGCTGCATGCGGACCTGGTGATCCCGGTCCAGCCCGGCGATCTGACCCTGG
>JAJYSL010000125.1 GCA_021793595.1 Acidobacteriota bacterium | reverse complement strand
ACCAGATGGCGCGGCAGAATCCCGCACCGCCCCGATCCGCTCCTTTGATCGCAGCCACCTCTCCCTCGGCTCATTCGATCCGCTCCTCGCAGATTTAGACACTTGCACCACGGACTGGTAAGCCAAGATATTTCTCGAACGGGTCAAAATCATGGTCGCGGTGCAGCAGGAAATGCCTCTCCGTTAAACAGAAGGTCGCGATCAGGCAGTCAATGGTCTTGCGGACCGTATGTCCGCTCGATCGAAGCGTGCGATAGTTTCGCGCGGCTGCCACCGCCAGCGCCTCTCCTCCGGTATCGAACACCTCGAACCTGGACAGGTCGCGCCGCACTCGCGTAAAGGTGGCGTCCCCAACGATTCCCTGCAAAACCTCGCACAGAATAAGCTCGGTCAAGCCGAGGCGTTGCCGGTTCATCTCCCGGTCGAGCCAATCCGTATGCGGGTTCGCGGTCCCTCTTAGGTAATCGATCCACACCGTCGTATCCACGATGGTCATGTCGGCAAACTACTCCCGCACCCGGCCCATACGGGACTCATTCAGGTTCCCCACCCACTCCACTTTGCCGCGGAGCCTGCGGATTGCGGACTGCTCGTGCGTCTTTACCAGCAACTGCAACGCGGCCTCAACCACCGCTCGCTTGGTGCGAGCGCCGCTACTGCGCATGGCACGCTCAACCAACGCATCGTCAAGTTCGATGTTCGTCCGCATGACATTCCTCTATGTGTAAGAATTTCACATTGATGTGTATACCTTCAAGTGGAATAGTGATCCTTCAACTTCCCTTTCAACATCCCCCATTGCTAAATCCCCCGCTGCCAAATCCAGAATCGGATCTAGATATGACGGTACCCAACAGCTTTCGCCGGATGGCATTACTCGCCTTTGTACTTCTGGAACAGGTCGGGAAACTGCTTCTTCAGCTCGCCGATCTTCGGCCGGTCGCAGATATTGACATACGGATTGTTCGGATTGTGCAGCGCATAATCCTGGTGATAGGCCTCGGCTTTGTAGAAGCCTTTGAGCGGCACCACCTGGGTGACGATCGGCTTGCGAAACACTTTGGCTGCGTCGAGCTGCGCGATGTACGCCTTGGCAATGCGCTCCTGTTCCGGATTGGCATAGAAGATCACCGACCGGTACGACGGCCCAACATCCGGCCCCTGACGATTCAGCTCGGTGGGATCGTGCGCGACCGAGAAAAAGATGCGCAGCAACGTGCCATAGGTGATCTTTGAAGGGTCAAACACCACCTGCACCGACTCCGCATGACCGGTGTTTTCCTGCGTCACCTGGGCGTACGTTGCCGTGGAGGCGGACCCGCCGGAATACCCCACCGTTGTGGCCGTCACTCCCTTCACCCGCTCAAACACGGTCTGCGTGCCCCAGAAACACCCTCCAGCCAACACCGCCGTCTGCAGGCCGGACTGTTTCGCCAGCGGAGCATCGACAGCCGGGGCGGGGATCGGCTTCTTGGCCGCACGACAACCCATACTGAAAACAAAACCGATCAAAACGGTGAAAATGGTGCCGCGCCTTGCAAGCGAATTCATCATGGAATCTCCCCTGAACTACAACGACGAACCTGCAACCATAAGACACCGCCATGCGGCATTTGGATACAGCCCGCCTCGAGATAATGTTGGCGGAATTCCCACGCTTATCCGCAGACAGTGGGCAGCGTCGTCGAGCCGATCCTGACACTGGCGCAGGTGTACCGCTGCGCCTGGAGGTGAAGAATCACGCGCAATTTGGAAAAACACGCTACGATGTTTCAGATTTGCTCAGACGTTCGGCCCGTTGTCCTGCGAGCGTATCAATCTGTGAAATTACCATCCATCGTCCGCCTTGGCATGGCGGTGCTAGGCCAGATGTTTCCACGCGGAAGGCGGCTGCTGCAGGAGTCGAATGGCGGCAATGCCGGCAGCGCCGGCGCGTAAGCAGTCTTCGGCATTCGCAATGGTCACTCCGCCAAGCGCGAACACCGGAACCGGCGCCGCAGAACGACAAGCCTGCTCGAGCAATGCGAGACCCGTACCGGGAAACTTGGAGGAAGC
Source organism: Acidobacteriota bacterium (assembly GCA_021793595.1). The sequence continues at coordinate 9,487 of JAJYSL010000125.1, read as the reverse complement.
GCCTCCACGCTCATCTGCGTCGACCGCGACTTCCTCACGAATCACTTTTTCAAACACCGGCGCGAACAAGATACAGTCCGGCTTCTGCCGCCGTGCAGTCTCGATCTCCTGCAGTGTGTGGCAAGAAACACTAACGACAGGTGGCTGCGCGTGTCTTGCAGCCCTGAAGATGCGGCGAACCTCCTCCGGCGTCAGCGCTTCCGGGCCCGCAGGCAGATGTACCCCATCGGCGCCTGCAGCCAGCGCCACATCGACGCGACCATTCATCAGAACCCTCGGTGCACGGGTGTTGCCGTTTACCCGCTGCACCGCACGAATCACCGCTTGTGCCAACTCGACCTGTTTACGGGCGGAGAGGTTCTTTTCTCGCAGCTGGATGTACGAGACACCATTTGCCGCCCAGGCAGCTGCCTGTTCCAACAGGCGCGCCAGCGCGTCGGCTTCATTGCCCGCATAGAAACGGCGATCTGTGATGGCGTACAGCATGACGCAGCCTACCCTTCTTCCCGTTCTCGCGTCCAATCAGTGGATCCAGTGTAAGCTGGCGGCGCTATAACCGTGTGCCTTCAGCATCCTGTGGTACTGTCGAGAATGCGACGCTCTAGACCTGCCCCCAGTTGCCTTGCCGACAGAGAGGATCGCGGCAGATCGCTGGCCGCCCGCAATATGCAAAGAATGAAGCTGACAAGTGGAATGGAGTGATGGAAAGAAACGATGGAAATATTTGACCTGCTCGTACTCGGGTCTGGCCCTGCCGGGCAGCGGGCGGCCATTTCGGCCGCCAAAATGGGCAAGCGCGTTGCCGTGGTGGAGCAGCGGGAGTTTGTCGGTGGAGTTAGCGTCAATACTGGCACCATCCCCAGCAAAACGTTTCGCGAAGGCGTGCTGCACCTTTCCGGCTATAACTATCGCTCCATTTATGGAATGAATTATCGCGTCAAAGACAAGATCACGATGGCCGATCTTGCCTTCCGCGTGCAGCACGTCATCAAGACTGAAGTGGACGTAACCGAGGCGCAGTTATCGCGCAACAACGTCGAAGTGCTGACCGGTACCGCCAACTTTGAAGACGCTACCCATATAAGGGTGACGAACTCGCGCGGTTCCAGCGTCTACGAGGCCACAAATACCTTGATTGCGGTCGGCTCGCGTCCCGCCACCAATTCCAAAGTTCCGCTGAACGGCCGTAACCTCATCAACAGCGATCAGGTTCTGTTCATGCCTGATCTGCCGAAGACGATGATCGTAGTTGGCGGCGGTGTCATCGGCGTTGAGTACGCCTGCATGTTCGCTGTCCTCGGTGTCCGCGTCATTCTGATTGAAAAACGTCCCAAGCTGCTGGAATTTGCGGATCAGGAAATAGTGGAAGCGCTCAGTTATCACCTGCGCGACAGCCGCGTCACCATGCGGCTGAATGAAGAAGTAGAAAGCGTTGAAGATCTGCCCGACGGCACCGTGGTCGCCAACACGGAGAGCAAAAAGCGGATCTCAGCCGGCGCGCTTTTATATGCGGTCGGCCGCCAGGGCAATGTGGATGATCTGAACCTGGCCGCCGCAGGATTGGATGCCGACGCGCGAGGCCGCATCAGCGTAGACGAAAACTATCGCACCAAGGTGCCGAACATTTTTGCCGCTGGGGATGTCGTCGGCTTTCCGGCGCTGGCGTCGGTATCCATGGAACAGGGCCGCATCGCCGCCGCGCGCGTGTTTGGCGACAACTGTATCATGTCGAATCCGAAATATTATCCCTACGGGATCTATACGATTCCGGAAATTTCGTTCATCGGCAAAACGGAAGAGCAGTTGACGCAGGAGGATACTCCGTATGAAGTTGGTGTCGCGTACTACCGCGAAATTGCGCGCGGCCAGATTCGCGGCGACACCACCGGCCGCCTGAAGCTGATCTTTCATCGCGAGACCCGCCACCTGCTCGGCGTGCACATCATTGGCGAAGGCGCCAGCGAACTGGTACACATCGGCCAGACCGTGATGGCGCTGAACGCAACCATCGACTATTTTGTCGACACGGTCTTCAACTATCCAACCCTGGCGGAGTGTTACAAAGCCGCGGCCTTCAACGGTCTGAACCGCCTCAGCAAGACGGTTGAGGAGAATTGAGTCATGGGAAAAAGTCTTGGTATCCACCTGTCCGGACGCATCGTCACCGGTGTCGCCGAGAGTCAAAGGCTCTGTTCGCAGCTGTTTCATTTCCCTGAAGATCCGGAGGTTACAGATTCTCTTCTGGACACGCCGCTCGATGGCCTGATCGATTTAGTGCGCGCAGAAGCCGTACGTGCGGTTGGCGACTGTGGACCCATCGATGCCGTCGGTCTCGCGCTGCCTGGAATTGTGCGTGACGGCGTGGTGCAAGACGCACCAAATCTGGCCCAGTTGAAGGGCGCTCGCATCGCGGAAAAAATGCATCGCGCGCTTGCTGGAGCAGGGATCAACGCACCGGTCACCGTGTTGAACGATGCCGACGCCATTGCCGCCGGAGTGGCGGCGAAACACGGTCGACTCGATGCCTTCATTCGCCTGTGGGCGCTGGGATACGGCATTGGATTTGGACGTTATCCCAGTGCGCCGGGGATCTGGGAAGGCGGCCATTGCGTGGTCACTCTCGATTCCACTGAAAATTATTGCGGCTGCGGCGGACGTGGACACTTGGAAGGCATCATGGGCCACCGAGCCATGCGGCTGCGTTTCCTCGACATGGAGCCGGAGGAAGTCTTCGCTCGCGCAAAACAAGGCCACCCACGCTGCAAGGAGTTTGAGCGTCTATGGCATCGCGGTCTCGCCGCAGCCACTGCGAATTCCATCCACATGCAGGGACCCGGCCGCTTTTACTACACGGGCTTCAATGTCCGCTTTCTCGATATGAACCTGCTGCAGCATTATTTGCAGCAGATGGTGACCATGAGTCCGCTGCAGAACTACACCCTGGAAATTGTCCCGATGAGTGACGATCTGACTGTCACTGGCGCCGCCATCGCCGCCTCCCAAGCCGCGAAAACCTAGCAGCCCTGGATACGCAAGGATGTGCATCTAAGATTCCCTTGAGATGAATGCGTGCGCGTATGATTGCCGCGCATTTCGTGAGGCGAACCACCACCCGCCCTTGGAGAATCGGATCAGAGATGGAACCCGCCGGGCTGAAGTTGCCTCATAAACTCGAAATCGCTCCATACTTCCGCTGTGAAGCCCGCAACCCAAGCGGGTCTCAGGTGTTGGCCGAAGTCGTGACATCATAGATGAGATGGATTCTCATGCAATCTGGACGCGGTTTCGACCTTGCTTTTTGGCTCGATAGAGTGCGGCATCCGCCGCGTTCAACAATTCCTCTGCGGGATGGCTTAGCATGGCATTCTCGCTGCAACCGCCAATGCTGACCGTGACCACATCGGCCGTCTTCGAACCTTCATTCGCGATCTTCAAGTCCTCGACCGAGATACGCATCGCGTCCGCGATCAATTGCGCGTTCTCCTTGGTCGTCGCCGGCAGGATTGCGGCAAATTCCTCGCCCCCATACCGCGCCAGGATGTCACTGGATCGTCGTAGTATTTTCGAGAGCTGTTCGGCAATTTTTTTCAGGCATTCGTCGCCCTCGGGATGACCGTAGCGGTCGTTCAATTCTTTGAAGCAGTCCACGTCGATCAGCAGCAGAGACAAGGGCTTTTGCGTCCGTATCGAGCGCTTCCATTCCGCAAGGAGCACCTCATCGAAGTGCCGTCGATTGTAGATTCCTGTCAGTCCGTCGCGGATCGACAGGTCTCGCAGCCGGTCGATGGCAGTCACCAGCGCGCGACCGCTCCTCGCCAGGTCATGCTGCGACCGCAGATACTTGCTTTGTAAGAGCGCGGCCCGCAGCCCATAGAGCACCACCGCCATGGCGATCGATGCGAATCCAATCCGTGGGTAGACAGGCGCAATTCTGGCTCCCATGATGACGATGACAAGCGTGAACAACACAGGGCTCAAGTTGTCCAGCAACAGTGCGATGGAAAGGTTTGAATCCCGATTTGTCTCGTTGCCCGCCGGCAAGTCTCCCGGCCGCGACGACAACACAGCCAACAACAACAGGCAAGGCAGTCCCCAGAAGACGTCCTGCAGCCCCGGCGCGATGTTCCGCTCCAGTTCGAAATAGCCAACGATGAGAGCCACAACGGCGTAGGACCAGAGATAGATCGACAGCGCGATGTAGAAGCGCCGCTTGGCCGGTGCCGGATTTCCAAGCAGACGCAAGGTGACGGCTCCGGCCAGCGTAAGATTCTCCGCGTTGTAGACATACATCAGCGATGTCGTCGAGATGGCGGTCAAGTGACCCGTAGACGGCAAGATCGAAAAAAGCTGGAAGTAAATCAGCACGGCAGCGAGGATCGCCTGCGCTCCGTCCAGCCAGAAGAGGACTCTCAGGTCGGCATCATCATCGGTGAAGGAAATCGCCAGAAGAATCGGAATCCCATAGATCAGGGAAAAGAAATCCGCCATGGTTGCCGTCAAGGGCATGTTCGGAATCAGCGATTCGTACGCGGTCTCAATTTGACCGGCAATCGAGAGAAAAAATCCAGATGCAACCAAAATCCATAGCGCCCGGGTTTCGGCGTTCTGTGTGGAAGCACAGCGAACGCAACCTGCGGCCGCAAGCAGAAACTCCAACGCGATCAGCACGTTGGATGCGAATGTTGCCTGTGGGTCGACGACCACCAGAACGCCTTGGGCAATCAGGAGGATGGCACAAAAGGCGAACAAAACGCGCGCGGAGGTGCAGTGTGGATATACCGTTGTTGGGGCCGCAAAGAGTCGTGCGGGCGGCTCAATCTCAGAGCCGGGCGTGGGCGCCATACCGTAGAGATCCATCTCCTGAAGCAGTCCTGGATTGTCCGCTCTCATCATGCGCTACACCCATAGGAGTGGCGACAGCGGCGGGTTGTCACCCATTCGGGCAAGGAATACCGTCCCACGACAGTCGCGATACCTATTTCGTCAGTTACGGAGTGATGCTCCTAATACTGCACGGAATTTACCTGCGACGGGGTGTTTTTCTTGCTGAAACGGCACGTTGGTAACATCCGGGCGTGCGAGGGCAGAAGATAGCCTCCCGACGGCGGTCGAGGGACCTGCGCGCTGCGCTTGAGAAGCAGTCTTGCTGGGGCCCCGGTCTGTCGCCTCGCAACGAAAAACCGGGGGTTCAGTCAGATTCCGAATCCATCTCCGGATCGGCCCATTTACGCCAGTGCACGAGCTACTTCTTTTTTGTGAACAGACTCAGATCGATTGCGGCTGCCATCGCCTGATAGCCGGCATCTTTGGGATGCAGATGGTCGCCGGAATCGTACTGTGCCGCGAAGTGCTGCGGATTCTGCGGATCGCGCACGGCTTTGTCGAAGTCGGCAACGCCATCGAAGATCGGGCTGGTACGAATCCACTCATTCACCGCATTGCGAACCTGATTGCCCGCGTCGGAATAATATCCGCAGCCCTGATACGGCGTCAGCGTCGCGCCGATCACCTTGATCCCGTGCTGATGGGCCTGCGCCGCAATTTGCGCAATACCCGCCTCCAGCCGCTGCGTCAGATCGCCGTACGGTTGATGATCGTTGGCAAACCGCCCAATATCGTTGATGCTTTCCAAAATGATGACGTAGCGGGCACCGCTGCGGGCAATCACATCGGGGTTGATGCGCGAAAGGGCGTTCGGGCCGTAGCCATCCAGCAGGACTCGATTGCCACCGATGCCGACATTCACCACCCCCAGCACGCCGGCCTTTTTCGTTCCAGGATCGGCCGCCAGCCGCCTCGCCAGATAGTCTGGCCAGCGATGATTCTCATTCTCCGTGGCATACGCGCCATCCGTAATCGAGTCGCCAAACGCAATCACAGCGGAGTCTCCCGGCGCATCCACATCGACGCCGGAAACAACGTACCAGGGCTTGCTCTCCCAGGACTTGCCTCCCAGATCCGCCGCCGCTACTTGATTGCCCTCCGCCGCGTACGAGATCTGGGTGCTGTAGGAATGCTCCGTGCTCGCCATGGTGTGATCAGGGAAATACATGCTGACGGCAATGTCTGTGAGTGCCGGAACGTTCAGCGAAACAGGATCGCTGACCACCTCCGCCCCCGGAGGAATGACAACCGTGTCTCTGCCGTTGAACGTCAATGCATGGTCGGTATCAGCCTGAATGCCGCTTTGATTCGGCGTTCCGTCGGGATTGGTGCCGAAGCTTGTGCTGGCGCTCACCGCGATATGTGCCGCGCCAATGTGCAGCGGCTCCGTGCCGAAGCGGTTTGACAACCACACCCGCGCCTGCTGTCCGCCAACACTGGTGTGCACAATCTCTCGCAATGTCTGGCCGGTGAAATCCGGCGCTTCGCCGGGATTGATTGCCACCATCCCAGCACCCCAGGTCGCCACCCAGGGCGAGTGCGCGGCGGCATTCGCGGCGTAGCCTGCAGGAACCGCCAGCGTCAAAACTGCAATCGCCAGAGTTGCAAAACCGGCAGCCAGTTTGCGCGAGATGCCACCAACACGTCCATCGAGCCTCAAAGCAGATAGAAAAAAGTGCATATGTTCTCCTCAAATATCTGTCAGAGAAAATGTATCAGTAACGATGCCTGGCGAGCGAATTTCCCGGGCCCCCTTCCAGTTGCGGTCGCGCCACGCAAACGACTATTCAGACGTGGCGAGATGTTTCGTCACGCAAACAATTGCTCTTGCGACCTAGGCCGCGGAAGGAACTAAAGCAGCAAAGATGGCGGGTGGAAGGTCTCGCCCGCCACCCCTTTTCTGGTTCGATTGGTGCATGAGATTGCGGTCTATTATCTATGTCTCTGGCGGTAGATTCGTCGGCTTGCAATGTTCTGCCGCCGATTGATGTTTTGCCTTTGCCGCCATGTAAGCCTGCCACCGTTCGCGCGACGGTCCGCCACGACTGAGCGGTGGATGTTCTGTTGACGATTCAGATCCCTTGCCGCTTGGCGGGAATTGAGTTGTCCCGTCCGAAGCCCTTGAGCGATTCTTCCCTGCTGGTTGTAGCTACGTCCGCTGATTGTGTCTTTGGACAGCACCGCCGGCTGACCATGGTTGGCTGCGTAGAACTGCCCCCTGTTCATGCTGGCGGCTTGCATGTGCGCCATCTGGCTTGATGTCGCCTGAAAATGTTGTTCGCGGCCGGCCTGCATCTCCGCCGCTGTAGGCATGGCGCGAATGCCTCCCACGCCGCCGTTGTAACTGACGCGGTTATTGACCACCGTGTTGTTGATGATAGTCCGGTTGTACGTATTGTGAATGACGGTCGTATTCACATTCATCACAGAGCGGTTATAGAAGAAGTTTCCGCCACGCCAGTAGCCGCCGGCAAAGCCAGTCCCTCCATAACCGAAGCCATAGTTTATGCCGCCATAAAAGCCGACATGGGGCCCCCAGTAGCCTGCGTGCCACGCATATAATCCGTCGCCAAAACCCCAGTATCCCGGCGTCCATAGCAGTCCAACTCTCGGCGGATGCACCCACACACCGGGAACCCAATAATAGCCTGCCGTACCGTACCCCCAGTATCCGGGCGTCCACAGGTACCCGGATCCCGGGCACAGCGGCTGCGTGTAAACCGGTAGAGCGGGCGGCGCGATTGCCACTGAAACAAACACGCCGGCATACATTGACCCTGGTATCGCAACGATTGCCAGCGCAAGCAATATTTTTCTGAGGGAATTGAAAATAGGCATGCCCTGTTCTTCTCCTGTCGTCGAATCTTCGCTTTCCCGCACAACGGCACCGCCTGCTGAGGAACGCTTTTCCAGGCCGCAAATCGTGCGATGTCTAACCTTATTTCGGTATGAACGCACTCCAGAGAAATTTGTTGCGCAAAAAATTCACTTGGCACGCGGGAGTGGTTACCACGGCGGATGTATCCGGCGGACCTTATGCTAGGAAAAGGAATGCGTCAGTATTCGCGTTGGTAGGTGCGGGTAATGCGGTCGTGCCAGCAGAGATTGTCTTCGTCGACAAAACACCAGAGAAATCCAATTCCCAGCGGCAGAAGAGACATCCACCAGGCAGCAAGCCGGCGTTGCAGCGCGGGGCGGGTCGGGTTCTGATCGTCAAAGGTGCACAGTGCAATGTGTGCGTACAGCATTCCAGCCGTCGCGCCGCTCAGAGAAAAAAACAGCATCTGATACAACACCCAAAGCGCGACATACACAACTCCCGCCAATGCAGCGGCGGTCAGCCCGGTCGGCAGGTGCGGAGTGGACGCGACAAAAACCACCAGAAATCCCATGAATCCGGCGGTGACAGCGGCGAAGTCCACCGCGAACGCCATCACACGGCGATCGATGGATGCCGGATCCACCATGAACGGCACATATTCCGAAACTGTGGACTGCTCTTTCCGGCCGTATGCTGCTGGTTCCTTATCGAGTGAAATCGAGGCCCACTCCAGTCCTCGAAAACTGGAAGAGGCGGTCGCGCCGGATGCGGAACTGTGCGTGCGCGCCGACTTCGAGGGAACTGTGTGGGTCGACGGCATCGTCGTGGAAGGTACCTGGGGTGTGGACGTCGAAGAGCGCTGCGCGGAAGTTTCCTTAACGTATTCGCGCGTCGTTGGCCGTGCAGTCGGACTCACGTCCGTCTCGGTCGCAGCTTTCTTTGCGATTTCAGAGTGTATGGCCGCAGACACACTGTTCTGCACGCCCGCTACGAATTCCTCAATCGCCTTCCGCTGCACCTGCGCGGCTTCTTCCGCAGTTGGCTGCAACTCCAAATGTGTCGCGGCTTCAATTTGCGCTTGGGCTTCAGCTTCGGGCTGCACCTCAAAAATGCGGAGCTGCGCCGGCGACTCTTCGGGATACACTGGCGCTTGTGCACGCGTGGGATCTTCCGGCAGATGCGGGCGAGCGCGACGGGGCGAGATCAGCTCGCGCGGAAACTCAATCAGCTTCGACGGCAGCACGGCGCGAGGCTCAATCAGCGATGAAGCCAGCAGATCTTCTAATGAAGGCTCCGCTTCCGGCTCCGCCTGATGCAAGCGCATCTCTCGGCTACGTGCAGCAAACTGCGGCATCACCGCCGTTCCCGGCACTATCGGCTGCGTCTGCCCAGTGATCGTTGCGGATCCATAACGCTGCAGAAGCGCTTGCTCTTCATCGGAAACTCCAGCCACGGAGACCGAGGTTTCGTTGGAATTTGAGGGGGAGGGCTGAGCGCTGTTTTCCGCATCCAAATCCTGAAATAAATCTCCCGCACGCTCAACTGCTTCCTTGGCTTGTTGGACCCGTTGCTCCGCCATCAAGGCCTCGGCGCGCGCCGTCTCTGCCGCAATCAATTCACTGTACGTGGGTGCGGCTGCGTATCGAGATGCCACTGCGCGAGCGATCTTCGTCGCTCGGGAATCCACAGGAGTTCGGGTTGGCGACGGGGGCGTGACCGCTGTTTGCGGGCGGTGCGCTCGATACCGATCGAGACGCTCCGTAATCTCCTGTTTCCAATCGT
>JAJYSL010000124.1 GCA_021793595.1 Acidobacteriota bacterium | reverse complement strand
GTCGCCGTCAAGGAGTATCCCGGCGGCCACATGTTCTATACCCGGCTCTCCAGCCGCATGGCGCTGCAAAAAGATGTGATGGCCATGTACGCCATCCATTGAAATGGGCCGCCACGAAAACCTTTAGTCCATACTCCTCTAAAATACAGGAGTATGGACTTTCAGCTTGTCAGTGACTACCAGCCGCGTGGCGATCAGGCCCGCGCGATTGATGAGCTGGTTCGCGGCATTGTTGGCGGCGAAAAACATCAGGTGCTGCTCGGCGTCACCGGCTCCGGCAAAACATTTACCGTCGCCAAAGTGATTGAGCAACTGAATCGCCCCGCGCTGATCCTCGCCCACAATAAAACTCTGGCCGCGCAGCTCTATCATGAGTTCAAACAGTTCTTCCCTCACAACGCCGTCGAATATTTCGTCTCCTATTACGACTACTACCAGCCGGAAGCCTACATCCCAGCGAGCGATCTCTACATTGAGAAGGAAGCCACCATCAATGAGCAACTCGACCAGCTGCGTTTGTCCGCTACACGCAGCCTGTTTGAACGCCGCGATGTCATCATCGTCTCCTCAGTAAGCTGCATCTACGGCCTTGGCTCGCCAGAGGCCTACTACGGCATGTTGATGTTGCTGGAGCGCGGCCAGAAAATTCGCCGCGAAGACATCACTCGCCGCCTGGTCGAAATTCTCTACGAACGCAACGATGTCGACTTCCACCGCGGCACTTTTCGCGTGCGCGGCGACGTGATCGAAGTTTTCCCCACCTACGATGAGAGTGCCTACCGCATCGAATTATTCGGCGACGAAATTGAATCGCTCTCGCAGATCGATCCGCTCTTCGGCACCGTCAAGCAGAAATATTCTCGGCTGCCCATCTATCCCAAAAGCCACTACGTGGTGCAACCGGAACGCAAGAAAACAGCCATCGACGGCATCCTGGCCGAGCTGGCCGTCTGGGAAAAAGAAATTGAAAATCAGGGCCGCATGGTGGAGGCGCAACGCATTCATCAGCGCACCCGCTTCGATCTGGAAATGATCAAGTCCATGGGCTATTGCCATGGCATCGAGAATTATTCGCGCCATTTTTCCGGCCGTCTTCCCGGCGAGCCGCCACCGACCCTGCTTGATTATTTTCCGCAGGATCATCTTCTCTTTATCGACGAATCGCACGTCACTGTGCCGCAACTGCACGGCATGTGGCATGGCGATCGATCCCGCAAGCAAAGCCTGGTCGAGTATGGCTACCGCCTACCCTCCGCGATGGATAATCGCCCGCTTCGATTTGAAGAATTTCAAAGCCGCACTAATCAGGTCACCTATGTCTCCGCTACCCCCGGCCCGTATGAGCTGACGCAATCCGGCGGCGTTGTCGTGGAGCAAATTATTCGCCCCACCGGCCTGGTCGATCCGCAGGTGGAAGTCCGCCCGGTGCGCGGCCAAATCGATGACCTTCTCGCAGAAATCCGCGACCGCACTAAAAAAGGCGAGCGCGTCCTGGTCACCACGCTGACGAAACGCATGGCAGAAGATTTAGCCAGCTACTACACAGAAGTCGGCGTGCGCTGCCGCTATATGCACTCGGAAATTGAGACCCTCGAGCGCGTGCGCCTGCTCCGCGATCTGCGCAAAGGTGAATACGATGTGCTGATCGGCATTAACCTGCTGCGCGAAGGCCTCGATCTACCGGAGGTATCGCTCGTCGCCATTCTCGACGCCGACAAAGAAGGCTTCCTGCGCTCCTCCGGCTCGCTCATCCAGACCATCGGCCGCGCCGCCCGCCACATCCACGGCCGCGCCCTTCTCTACGCCGACAAAATGACGGACTCCATGAAGCAGGCCATCGGAGAAACCGATCGCCGTCGCGCCATCCAAACCGCCTACAACCAGGAGCACGGCATCACTCCCACCTCCATCCTTCGCCCCGTCGACATGACCCTTGCCGGAATTTTGAAGGCGGAATATTCCGACGTGACGGAAGAAGTCGAAGCCATGCCGGAAAGCTTCCACGCCGAAGAAGACCTCGACGCCTACATCACCAAGCTGGAAACGTCCATGCGCGAAGCCGCACAGCGATTTGAATTCGAAAAAGCCGCCAAACTCCGCGACACCATCCGCGACCTCCGCAGCAAAGATTTTCTCTTCGATGCCCCCAAAGGCGCTGCCCAGCCTCCAAGCCCCTCCGCCACTTAAAAGCGGCCTCATCCACCGGCCTCGCGTGACTCTCACGGCCTCATCGTGTATGGTTTCGGAAGCGAACAGAATCCAATTTGTCGGGAGCACTCGTCTCGAACTGCGCCATCGATGACTCTGAACTCTTACCTTGTCCGCGGAACATTAGTCGGCGCCCTGGGCGGCCTGCTCTTCGGTTTTGATACCGCCGTTATCGCCGGTACCACCCACATGCTGACGCAGTTTTACGCACTCAGCAGCGGTCAGCTCGGCTTCACCGTCTCCAGCGCGTTGATCGGCACCGTCATCGGCGCCATGTTGGCGGGCATCCCCGGCCAGCGCATCGGCCGTCGCGATACCTTGCGGATCCTCGCCGTGGCCTACGTGGTCTGCGCCATCGGCTGCGCGCTCGCGTGGAACTGGTACGCCCTGCTTTTCTTTCGTGTCATTGGCGGGCTCGGCATCGGCGGCAGTTCCGTGCTGGGCCCCATGTACATCGCAGAAATTGCTCCAGCAAAATGGCGAGGCCGCCTGGTCGGAACATTTCAAATCAATATCGTCCTCGGCGTTCTTCTCGCCTACATGTCGAATTTTTATATCGAGACATTCCATCTCGGCATGCAGCAGTGGCGCTGGCAGCTGGGAGTGGCAGCCGTTCCCGCCGTCCTCTTCCTCGTCATGCTGCTGACTATCGGCCGCAGCCCACGCTGGCTGGTCATGCAGGCGCGCATCGAAGAAGCACGCGAAGCACTCACGCGTGCCAATACTCCCGACCTTGAAGCGGAATTGCAAGACATCATCGACTCTGTCCATCTGGAGCGTCAGGCAAAAAGTGAGCCACTGCTCACTCAAAAATATCGCCTGCCCATTTTTCTGGCCGTCACCATCGCCATCTTCAACCAGCTCACCGGCATCAACGCGATCATCTATTACATGAACGACATTTTCGCCGCTGCGGGCTTCAACAGCCTCTCCGCCGGCAAGCAGGCCGTGTATGTCGGGCTCGCCAACCTGGTCGCGACCCTCGCCGCCATTTCCGTCATCGACAAGCTGGGCCGCAAAACGCTGCTGCTCATCGGCTCCGTCGGCATGGCCATCTGTCTGTTTCTGGTTGCCGTCATCTTTCAGATTCCCGGGCACCAGCGATATCTGCTGCCGCTGCTCGTCCTGTATATCGTCGCCTTCGCTATCTCCCAAGGAGCGGTCATCTGGGTGTACCTGGCAGAAGTTTTCCCCACCCGCGTGCGCGCCAAAGGTCAAAGCCTTGGCACCTCCGCCAACTGGATTTCGAACGCTATCCTTTCCGGCATCTTCCCCGTACTCGCCGTCAGCCACGCCGCGCTTCCCTTTTATTTTTTCGCCGCCATGATGGTGCTGCAATTCTTCGTCGTGCTCTTCATCTATCCGGAAACCAAGGGCCTCAGTCTGGAGCAGATGCAGCGCAAGATGGGTATCGATTGAACCTTCAGAATTTGTCTCGATTGCTTACAATCACTAGAGACCTATGCCCAATAACTCCGATCCGCGCACCCCGTTGCTCCACCTGATTGCGACCCTTTCCTTTCGCCTGGGAGATTTCACACTCTCCTCCGGCGCGCACAGCGACTACTACATCGACTGCCGCACCACCACGCTGCATGCGGAAGGCGGTCGCCTCGCCGGCCTTGCGCTGTACGATTTGATCCGGCAACATAAGCTGCATCCGCAAGCCGTCGGCGGCCTCACCATGGGCGCGGACCCGCTCGTGTCCAACATCGCCTCCGCCAGCGCCTGGGATCATCTGCAGCACCCCGATGCTCCGCTCATTCACGGCTTCCTCGTCCGCAAGTCGGAAAAGACACACGGCACCGGCCGCCGCATTGAAGGCTTCAACCAGCCCGGCGCGCGTGTGGTCATTGTGGACGACGTCTGCACCACCGGCGCATCCACTATCCAGGCCATCGAGGCTGCCCGCGACGCAAAGTTCCAAGTCATCGGCGTGCTGTGCCTGGTCGACCGGCAGGAGATGAATGGACGCGCCGCCATCGAAGCCGCCGCCCAGGGAGCACCATTTCTTTCCTTATTCACCGCCAAGGATGTCCGCGCCGCCCATGTGGCTGGAAAATAATCCGCGCCGTTGTTTGCTTCCGCAGCATACATCTCTCCTTTGGAGAATTCTTCATGGCACAAACGGAACAATGTACCCACCTCGATCAAATCCGCGATGTCACTCCGCGCACGCCTCAAGGCTGTGAAGAGTGCCTAAAGATGGGCGATCGTTGGGTCCACCTGCGCCTCTGTCTGGAGTGCGGCCACGTCGGCTGCTGCGACTCATCCAAAAATAAACACGCCACCAAACATTTTCACGCAACCAAGCACCCCATCATGCGCTCCTTCGAGCCAGGAGAAGAGTGGGGCTGGTGCTACATCGATCAGATGGAGCTGGATTTTTCCTGATCGAAAATCCCTCCGCGAATCGACGGTAAAATAGAAGCTCTATGATTCCGACCCTTGAATGGACTGATGCCGGCGTTCGATTTCTCGATCAGACAAAGCTGCCGCTGGAAGAAACCTACGTGCTCGCCGAAGACTACCGCGCGGTTGCTGAGGTCATTCGCACCATGATCGTCCGCGGCGCGCCCGCCATCGGTGTCAGCGCGGCCATGGGAGTCGCGCTGGGCCTGCAGCGCAGCCAGGCCGCCGATATCGCCCAGCTCGATGCAGATCTCAAGATCGTCTGCGACACTCTCGCCGCCACCCGCCCCACCGCCGTCAACTTATTCTGGGGAATTGAGCGGATCCGTCAGCTTGTCATCGCCATGTCGCAGGAACCCTGCGCTACCGTGCCGCAAATTCAGCAGGCAGCCGTGGCTGAAGCGCGCCGCATGTACGACGAAGACATCGCCGCTTGCCGCGCCATGGGTGCATTCGGCGCTGTGCTGATGCCACGAACCGGCGGCGTGCTCACCCACTGCAATGCGGGAGCGCTCGCGACCTGCGGCTACGGCACTGCGCTAGGCGTCATTCGCGCCGCAGTCGAACGCGGAAGCAAACTACACGTCTACGCCGACGAAACCCGGCCCTTCCTTCAAGGTGCGCGACTCACTGCGTGGGAGCTGCTGCATGACAACATCCCCACTACGGTTCTCTGCGACAACATGGCCGCCAGCCAGATGCGCGCCGGAAAAATTAAAGCTGTCATCGTCGGCGCGGATCGTATCGCCGCCAATGGTGACGTTGCCAACAAAATTGGCACCTACGGCGTTGCTGTCCTCGCCAAGGAACACGGCATTCCGTTTTACGTGGCCGCTCCCTGGTCCACCATCGATATGGCCACGCCCACCGGCGACCAGATTCCCATCGAAGAGCGCGCCGCCAAAGAGGTCAGCCATTTCAACGGCAGGCAGATTACGCCCGCAAACGCGGAGATTTGCAATCCCGCCTTCGATGTCACGCCCGCCAAGTATGTGACGGCAATCATCACCGAACTCGGTGTCCTGCAACCGCCCTATGAAGAGGCATTGCGTCTCGGCGTGGAACAGATTGCGCACGCCAACACCGCTTCGTAAGTCGCGATGCAGCACGATTTCTTAACTTGTCGACATGATTTTCAACTCGCCGCAGACGATCAGCTTCGGTTCGGTCGCGGCCTGCACTTCGCCGACCGTAATCCCCGCCGCAATCTCTTCCAGTACCAGCCCTTCCGGGGTCACGCGAATGTACGCCATCTCGGTGACAATCGTGTCCACCACGCCCACGCCAGTCAGCGGCAGGGTGCAGCGCGTGAGAATTTTCGGTCGTCCGTCTCGTGTTGTGTGTTCCATGGCGACAATCACGCGGCGCGCACTGGCCACCAGGTCCATCGCGCCGCCCATGCCTTTCACCATCTTTCCCGGAATCATCCAGTTCGCCAGGTTGCCCTGCTCGTCCACTTCCATCGCGCCCAGCACGCTCAGATCGACGTGGCCGCCGCGAATCATAGCGAACGACTCCGCACTGGAAAAATATGCCGTCCCCGGCAGCTCGCTCACCGTTTCTTTGCCTGCGTTGATCAGGTCCGGATCTTCCTGCCCGGCCAGCGGATAGGGCCCCACGCCCAGCATTCCATTCTCCGACTGCAGCACCACTTCCATTCCCGCCGGAACATAATTCGCCACCAGCGTCGGCATGCCGATGCCGAGATTCACATAAAATCCGTCACGCAATTCCTGCGCCACCCGTTTTGCGATCCCTGCGACCCGCTGCGCGCGCTTGTCGGCTGCCCCGTCCTTGTCCCGTTGCGTTTCCCTACCCGCATCAGAGTTCGATAGAGTGTTCATGATGGGTCTGTTCCTTCTTTAGGCTGCGACTTTCCCCGGCTTCGCATGACTTCCTTCTTAAATCTGCGATCTCCGTCGTTACTGCGCGGCAACCTGCTGGCGCTACTCAGCCTCGCTATCTCGTTTCCGCTGGCGAAGTTTCCCTTCGATCAGGCCAATCCCACCATGCTCCTGCCCATCCTCGGCGCTGTCGCAGGCATGGTGGAAACCTTCCGCTGCATTCGCGTGAGATGGAGCTGGTACCACGGCGCTGTCCTCATCAGCCTCTATATGGACGCGCTGGTGCTGACCATGATTCTGTTTCTCGCGCTTTATCCCTTCGCCACCAAATGATGCGCAGCCGCTACCCTGTTCGAACCGTCCGCCGCTCGATTCGCTTCTCGTGCTTGCCAAGAATAATCCGCTGCACATAGATTCCCGGCGTCATCACCTGATCTGGCTCCAGCTCTCCTGGCTCGACCAACTGCTCCACCTCCGCAATCGTAATGCGCCCCGCAGCAGCCATCATTGGATTAAAATTTCGCGCCGTCTTGCGATAGATCAGGTTTCCCATCCGATCGCCCTTCCACGCTTTGATCAACGCAAAATCCGCTCGCAGTCCCCGCTCCAACAAATACATTTTCCCGTCGAACTCCCGCGACTCCTTGCCCTCCGCTACCACCGTACCCACGCCTGCCGGCGTATAGAAGCCCGGAATGCCCGCGCCTCCGGCTCGAATCCGTTCCGCCAGCGTGCCTTGCGGAATCAGCCGCAGGTCCAGCTTACCCGCCAATACACGCTCCTCCAGCAACTTGTTTTCGCCCACGTAGCTGCCGGTGTGAGAAGCAATCATGTCCGCTTCCAGCATGCGGCCCATGCCAAACCCGTCGACCCCCATATTGTTGCTGATGGTATGCAGATGTCGCACGCCCTTGCGCACCAGCGCGTCAATCAAATTTTCTGGAATGCCGCACAGTCCGAATCCGCCAAACATGATGCTCGCACCATCGGGGATATCCTCAATGGCGGCGTCCGCCGTGGGCCATACCTTATTCATGCTTCCTCATTCGCGCGTCTTGCAACCCTGCCGCGTTATCCTGCTTCGGAACGTCTGGAGAATATCGCAGAGCAGGCGCATCCTCCAAGAGTTTCCACTGACATCGAACTGCGCAACACCTTCGCCTCATTCTTTTCGCTCAATTGGCTCGCGCGATGGTAGGATGCTGGCAACTCCGCTCGACGGTGTACATCGATGAGAACCCGCCGCAGCCGGTTGCATCAATTTCGAACAAGGGAGCTTCGAAATGTTGAAAGGCTTTCGCGATTTTGTCCTTCGCGGCAATGTTGTCGACCTGGCCGTTGCCGTTGTCATTGGCGCAGCCTTCACCGGGATCGTGAATTCTCTGGTGAAAGACATCATCAATCCATTGATCTCGGCGACCGTCGGCCAGCCGAATTTCTCCAGCCTGGTGGCCCACGTCCACGGCGGCGCCATTACCTACGGCAACTTCCTCAACGCTGTCATCTCGTTTCTGATTGTAGCCACCGTCATTTATTTTGGCGTGGTCCTTCCCGTCAGCAAATTGCTTGACCGGTTCAAGCCCGTCCCGGCCGCGCCTCCAGCGATGAAGACTTGTCCGGAATGTCTCAGCGAAATTCCTGCAGCAGCCCATCGCTGCGCTCACTGTACGCAAGCTGTCGCGTGATCCAACATTGAAGATATCGAATTTGATTTCATGGCATCAAGCCTCGTGCAGGATTTGTGTACAGAAATAGGTCGCGTATTCGCTGCATCGCGTTCGTAGCGAATACGCGACCTATACAGCCGATGCACATTGCGTATAGCCGACGCGGATGAACTTTCGCTCCAGCTTCTCCGTACTGAACGCTGCACCTGGTCATTGCTGGCCGCGACAGAATGACAGTGAAACTGCTTTAGAATAGGTACAGTAACTCAACCCCTGAGGTGCCTGTGAAAGAAACACGCGAAACTTCCGAACTGCGCAAGCTTCCTATGATGCCGATCCGCGATATGGTCATCTTCCCCTATATGATGACTCCGTTCGTGGTCGGCCGCGAATCCAGCGTGCGCGCCCTGGAAGAAGCCCTCACCGGCGATCGCAAAATTTTTCTGGCGACCCAGCACGATGCCGGGCAGGATGAGCCGACACAGAAAGACATCTTCACCACCGGTACCATTGGCAATATCGTGCAGAGCGTCAAAATGCCTGACGGCAACATCAAGGTGCTGGTCGAAGGCATCGAACGCGCCAAGGCCACAGAAATCGTCGA
This sequence comes from Acidobacteriota bacterium, assembly GCA_021793595.1. Next base: position 2,825 of record JAJYSL010000124.1, on the reverse strand, counting down.
TACCGACGGATTTTTTGTCGCCACGCTGCGCGTCAATCACATCGAAACAGAAATGACCAAGGCCGTCGAGCAGGTCATGCAGCGGGTTTCCGGTTTGTTTGAGCAGTATGTCAAGCTGCAGCAGGCGCTGAATCTGGAAACCGTGGCCGCCGCGGTTCGCATGGAAGAGCCCGGCAAACTCGCTGACACTATTTCTGCCAATCTGCAGTTGCCGATTGAAGAAAAGCAGATGCTGCTCGACATCTTCGACCCCGTCGAGCGCCTGCATCACCTGGTCGGCATTCTCGAAATTGAAATTGAAAAGTTGAGCATGGACCGCAACGTCCAGTCCCGCGTCAAGCGGCAGATGGAACGCGCCCAGAAAGAGTATTACCTCAACGAAAAAATCAAGGCCATTCAGAAGGAACTAGGCCGCGGCGAGAAAAGTGAATTCGACGAACTGAAGAAAAAGATTGAAATGGCAGGCATGCCAAAAGAGGTCTTTGAAAAAGCGACGCTGGAACTGAAGAAGCTCGAAGCCATGCCGCCCATGTCCGCCGAATCCACCGTTTCCAGAAATTACCTGGATTGGATGCTGGCCGTTCCGTGGAAGAAAAAATCCAAAGAGATTCGCTCCATCGATCATGCGGAAAAAATCCTCAATACGGATCACTACGGCCTGGAGAAAATCAAGGAACGCATTCTCGAGTTTCTCGCAGTACGCCAGTTGGTGAAAAATCCAAAGGGCTCGATCCTCTGCTTTGTCGGACCTCCAGGCGTCGGCAAAACCTCGCTGGGTATGTCGATTGCTAAGGCCACGGGTCGTAAGTTCGTTCGCATGTCGCTCGGCGGCGTGCGCGATGAGGCGGAAATCCGCGGTCATCGCCGAACCTATATCGGCGCAATGCCGGGGCAAATTCTGCAGTCTATGAAGAAGGCCGGCACCAAGAATCCTGTCTTCATGCTGGATGAAATCGACAAGATGGCCTCCGATTTCCGCGGCGATCCGGCTTCCGCATTGCTGGAAGTTCTGGATCCTGAACAGAACGGCACCTTCCAGGATCACTACCTCGATGTGGAATACGATCTGTCGCAGGTATTGTTCGTCGCCACTGCCAACGTCCTGCACACCATTCCCGCGCCGCTGCAGGACCGCATGGAAATTCTGCGCCTGCACGGCTACACAGAAGACGAAAAAGTCGAGATCGCCAAACAATATCTCCTCCGCAAGCAACGCGAGCAGACTGGCATCGACGAGAAAAATCTCGTCTTCACCCAGGAAGCGCTGCAGGAAATCATTCGTTCCTATACCCGCGAAGCTGGCGTGCGCAATCTCGAACGCGAAATCGGCAACGTCTGCCGCAAGGTTGCCCGCCGCATCGTGAAAAATGGCCCCAAGCATAAGGAAGAGATCACCGCGAACAATTTGCAGGAGTTTCTCGGCTTGCCCAAGGTGCGCCACTCGCAGGTCCACGAACAAAGTGAGATTGGCCTGGTCACCGGCTTGGCGTGGACTGAAGTCGGCGGCTCCATCCTCTCCACTGAAGTCCAGGTACTCGACGGCAAGGGCAAGCTTACCCTCACCGGCCAGCTCGGTGAAGTCATGCAGGAATCCGCTCAGGCGGCCCTCTCCTACATCCGCAGCCGCGCCCACCACCTTGGCTTGGGACGCGACTTTTACCGCAGCCTGGACATCCACGTCCACGTGCCGGAAGGCGCGATCCCTAAGGACGGTCCTTCCGCCGGCATTACCCTCGCCACCGCCCTCGCCAGCGCCCTGACACGAATCCCCGTCCGTCGGGATATCGCCATGACCGGCGAGATTACGTTGCGGGGGAAAGTCCTCCCCATCGGCGGCCTGAAAGAAAAACTGCTCGCCGCCCATCGTGCCGGCGTCTTCGAAGTGATTCTTCCCATCGAGAACAAGAACGATCTCGCCGAGGTTCCAGACAACCTGAAATCAGCCATGAAGATGCATTTTGTTGATCAAATGGATGAAGTCTTGAAGATCGCTCTCGAAGGTCCATTGCCGGAGATTGCCCCGGATGCACCTGGGATCGGCGAGCACGGCTTGATGGCGGGAGTTCCCACCCCGGCCCCGCTGGAAAATATCGCCCAGCAATAAGCCAAACCGGTCGCCGGGTGCCCCTCGATTCAAGCCTTCTTTTGGCTTGAATGGGTAAAGAGTTGTCATCCATCAGGGTTTTGCCATAGACGAAGAAAAGCCCGGCTCCAAGGCCGGGCCTCTTCATTTCCACTCCCAAAAACCTTCCTTTACACGACCAGCTTCTGAACCGCCTTGTCGATCGTCTCTTTCGGGACATACCCAACAATCTGCTCGGCTACCTTGCCGCCCTTGAACAACAGCAGCGCCGGAATGCCACGGATCCCATACCGCATCGGCGTGGCGGAATTGCTGTCCACGTCCATCTTCATCACTTTCAGCTTGCCCTGATACTGCGTCGCAACTTCGTCGACCACCGGTCCCAAAGCTCTGCAGGGTCCGCACCACGCCGCCCAGAAATCCACTAGGACGGGCTCAATCGACTGCAATACCTCTTTCTCAAATGTTGCATCCTTGACTTCAAGTACTGCCTGACCTGCCATTTACTTCCTCCTTGGGATTGCGGGAACCGTTTCACTGCTTTGCGCAGCGAACCTCAGTTCATCTGTCGTAGCTGCTTAATAAACGCTGCTACAACAGAATACAGGATGCGGCGCACACCCCTTTGGTCGCAGATTCAATTCAAATTCGTACAGCAAAAACAAAGCCCGCATATGGCTTGCGCGGGCTCGTCAATCACATCCATATTCAGACAAAAGAAAAGCGCCCGGATCTTGTGAAA